>CAYUJS010000010.1:0-44704 GCA_964445105.1 uncultured bacterium
TTACATCGACCACCGGGGCAAGATTCATGTTTACTCCCACCGCACGCAATGCTAAGCCTGTGAGATACGCGCCGTACTCGACCAGAGAAGGGTCTTCTGTTTGGGCCATAGCTTGGTTACTTGGCAGAACCGGAAAACCCTCTTTTAAGCGAACGACTCGGCCACCCTCCTGATCTATGGCGATCAAAAGGGGGATACGTGCCAATGCTTGCAACCCTGTACTTAAACGCAGCACTTGGTCTGGAGAGTGTAGGCCATTGGCCCAATTATAGTAGATGATCGCGCCAGCATGCAGCTCTTGAATAAGAACGCGTGCCTCTTCGGTGACTTCCTCGCCGTGAAATTGTACCATCAGGCACTGGCCTACCTTTTCTTCTAAAGTCATCTCCACTGAACATACAAAAATTGGAAACAGTAGTAGGTAAAGAGCTTTATTCAAGAACAGTCCTCGTTTTGAGCGTAAGAAACACAGTTAGACTTCAGGCCTGCTAAGCCTCGCCGCTTTAAAGGCGTACCGTAAAGGGCTTCCCCGTTCATAGCATCTAAGTTTTGGATAGTAAGAAATCCCCCTAAACCCTGCTCAGGTGACCATTCTGGATGGACGCTATTTGGTTTGCGAAAATTGTGAGGACATGCATCTTGGCAGATATCGCAACCGAACACATAGCCTGGGTTCTTTTTTTGGATCTCAGGACTCGTGGGGCCCTTTTTTTCGATCAAATGGTTGGATAGGCATAAAGAGGCGTTCAGCTCGTAGGGGCGCAGGGCGTTTGTGGGGCAGGCATCCAAGCAGCGGGTACAAGAACCACAGCGAGGCACACGTGTAGAGAGGATTTCTTGTGGCAGGTCTAGGCTTGTCAAGAGCCCCGATAAAAGAAAGAAAGTGCCAAATCTACGATGAATCACCAGATTATTTTTGCCGAACCAACCCAATCCCGCCTGCACAGCGAGCGCTCTTTCTAGGATAGGTACGCTGTCGCTGAAGCCACGAGCAATGTCTTTTTCGCCGGAGCGCTCTTCTAGCCAGCAGATCATTTTTTTTAGGCGACTGCGATGAACATTGTGATAGTCCCTGCCTCTTGCGTAAGAGGCTACCACGCCGCCGCCGCTTTGAAATTCTTCTTTTGGTTGTTTATAATAACTGACAAAGAGGATAGCGGTTTGTGCACCAGGAAAAATCTGCTTAGGGTCGCAGCGCACTTCGTTTTCCATGTAGCGAAGCTCATCATGGTGACCCTTAGCGATCCATGCGCGGTAGGCCGCGATGTCCGCATCCGGAATGCGTGCCGCGGTAACACCTACGTCATCCCATCCTAGAGCTAGCGCCTGGTCTTTTAGCTCTTGGAACGAAATGGGGGCGGTCAATGTTTATCGGTATCTTTTTTCGCGAATACGGCAGCCATAACTTTGCTGAGCTGAGACTTCGGTGGCTTGGCGAGCGCTTGCACGCCTGTGTTGACTTCGTGAAGGTTTTCAATGGCTAGAAAAGCGCTTGGGTCTTCGCGATGAACGAGCTCTTTGAGTTCAGAAAGCTGGAGACGCTCGGCGATGACATACAAGATTTCGCGCTCATCACCAGAATAGCCGCCCCTGCCGTATAGGACTGTGAGGCCTAGGCCGAGCTCATGCATCACCGCTTCAGCAATTTCTCGCGATTTACGCGAAATGATGAGTACGGATTTGGTCTCGTCCAAACCAACAATTACGGTATCCATGACGCGGATCACGACCATATAGGTAATCAATGATAAAATAGCAGGATGCCAATCTTGAAAGACAAGTCCTGCGGCGGTGAAGATCAGTACGTTACAGACAAGGACCGTCTCGCCGACAGTAAATCCGAGCCACTTGTTGACAATGATGCCTAAGATTTCTGTACCGTCCGTACATGCGCCGGAGCGGATAATCATGCCGAGGCCTGCCCCTAAGATCGCTCCGCCAATTACTACGACCTCCAAGGATTCGCCGTGAAAATCCCAGGTAAGCCAATCGTGCATGATAAACAAGCTGACTGCAAACATCAGCACAGCGACGATCATGTGAATCACAAATACACGGCCGATCGCGCGGTAGGCCAAGAAGGCAAAGGGAAGATTCAGTATAATCAAGAAAACGGGGATCCACTCCGTTCCTAGGATGTTGCCTAAGATCATAGAGATGCCCACGGTTCCTCCGTCGATTAGACGGCTGGGAATCAGAAAAACTTCAATGGCGAATGCGGATAAAAAAGCTCCAACAGCCATCCAAAAGTAATGGAAAAACCACGAAGACCATGTCGTGCTGCTGGTGCCTGAGAGAGACTTTTGCATAATCACAAATGAAAAAAGGTTCGCGGGAGACGGGACTTGAACCCGCAACTTCCGGCGTGACAGGCCGGTGCTCTAACCAATTGAACTACTCCCGCATGTATTTGATCTGGTGGGCGCAACAGGACTCGAACCTATGACCGCCTGTGTGTAAGACAGGAGCTCTACCAACTGAGCTATACGCCCGAAACATGCTGCTAATCTATTCCAGAGGAGAATTTATCGCAACATATTTGCATGTCAAAGTTCATTATTCGCTAAACATGCCTTCAAAGTGGCTCTTGGATTGTGCGAGGTGTGTGTGGTCGGTCAGTTCGCTTACGTGGAGAGGTACGGCAGTGACATAGCCTTGATCGAGCCAGAAAATATCGCTTTCTGGATGCTCTTGAAACTGTCGTTCTTCCAGTATGGAGTAGAAGTATTCGCCGCTAGAGCGCTCCTGAGGTCGCGGAAACCAGTAATCTTTGCCCTGCCTAGTGAGTTTAAAACCCTTGGGGAATGCGTGTGGGCCATCAGGAAAGTTAACGTTGAGCAGCGTGCCCTGTGGCAAGGGTTGCTGAAACGCATATGAGACAATGGCAGGAATGAGTTTTTCTGCAATTTCGTAATTTGGCTTGTCGTAGTCGCGGCAGGAGAAGGCTATACCGGGGATACCGCGCAGCGTTCCTTCAATTACCCCGCCCACTGTACCGCTGTAGAGTACGTTTCGGCCAGCATTGGAGCCCTGGTTAATACCGGCGACAATCAGCGAGGGGACTTCGTCCAACATATTGAGAGCCATTTTTACGCAGTCGGCAGGCGTACCGGTTAAAGACCATGCACTGTCGCCGTGCCAATCTATTTTAGCGAGGCTCAGTTTTGAGCGTGTGTTGAGGCTTAAGCCCACAGAGGATTGCTGGTCATAGGGCGCTACAACGGCGAGTCGATACTTACCATGCAAGGCGCGCCATAGATGGTAGATGCCCGGTGCTTCGATGCCATCATCATTTGTAACTAAGATTAGCGGCTGTTCTGACATGAGCGATTTTCTCCCAATCTTTAATTGATGTATTCATCGGCGATGGTGCGTTTATCATGGCCATCTAGGACATGAAAGGTGCGCAATTTCTGCACGGTAACGGCGGAAAGTTGTCCGATAGGAATGTAGACTACTTTTTTGCCAAACCGGCGGGCAAAGCTTTTTAAAAGGCTCCTTGGAGGGGATGCAGCCACATATACGATAACTGGTTTTACAGCGTAGTCGATCGCGGCCATTAGTAAAACCTCGGCCTTCGTATGGCACATTTGGTAATCGGAGTCGGACCAGACATCGTGCATACGGCGTGGTGGATAGGAGAGTAGAAATGCGCCATATTCACACCGACTGATGCCAGGGCCTACCACGTTTTCGCCGATGTAGGTGGAATAGAAAGCCATGTCGGATTCTTGATCGTGCTCGCCTAGCCAAGTGGTCTTCCAGGGGTACTTCTCGTTGTAGAGCGCGCCTTCTTGTGGTTTATCTTCGTCAAAAATCACGACGACCGACCCCACGCCACCGGGCGGCTTACCGCGCACTTTGACGTAGAGCTTTTTCTGGAACCAGTGGCGAATAGTTTCGCGCGTATCGATCCCATCTTCGATGCTCGTGGTGAAAGGGAGTGTGCGGCCGCTATCTTCGGTAAGAATCTGCGTACCCTTCTTCTTAAGAAACTCACCAAAGCGCTCAACGACCACATCCTCAGGTGGATGAGAGCAGATAGAAAAGGGGCCTGGCGGCTCGAAACGAAATTTGGACCGGTCTTTGCGACGGCGATGAAACATGCCACCTTTGCGGCGGTTCTCGCGCATGTAAAACCGCACCATTTTACTATTGCCCCAAACTTCGTTGGCACTGAGGCTTATTTCATTTAGACCATCCACGTTTTTTCGATAGGGGTAGTGCGTGGCTAGCTGCCATGTTTCGTAAGCGTAGTTGTGGTCAACGCATCCTTTAGCAGCAGTCAGAAGCTGGAAAAGATCTGGCATGAGCTTGTTTTGCAGGATGGCGTAATTCCTTACAAACTTCATCAAGTTGCGCATGTGGTAACCTGGGAACTCCGCGCCGGTGGAGCCGATATAGCGTTCTGAAGCAGCTTTAAATAGGCCCAAGAGCAGTTTTTGGCGGTCGGGTGGAAATTCGACGGCAGAGGTCTGCTGCAGCTGTTGTCGGCTTTCTTCGTAGTGACAAGTCACCCAGCCAGTCTCTGCCATCACTTCGCGGCAGGAGTCTTCGGTGAGCGTGCTAATCTGCACAAGCTTTTTCTCTGCGTGCTTTAGGGCCGGAAAGGAGTTTCGCTCAGTCAATTTTAAGATTTCCTCAACATGTAGCATGCCGCCGATGAAGAGGATTTTTTCATAGGAAAGGGAGAGCTCTTTTAAGCGTTTAGCCATGTAGAGCTCTCGCTCTTGATCTAACTTCCCTTTGATAGTTTTTTGTAAAATTGTGCTTTGGTAAGCTTCGTAGTACTGTTTAAGGCCAATACGGTGGATGGCGTAGGGATCGGGAAGCTGTTCGTGTGTCTCAGGGTAAGCGCGCACGTCGAGGTCAATACAAAAGGCGGGGCGGCCGTATTCTAACGCACTGCGCAGACCTTCGAACGCGCCGTCGCATGGCTCGCACATATAGTACGTCGCGTGGTCCTCGTGATGATTGTGCGAGGACACAACAGTGATATCGGGGAGCCTAGAAGCTGCGTGAAGAAGCTGCAGTTGCATGGTCTCCGCCAGTTCTACGGCTACGCAATCGGGCTGAATTTGCTCAAATGCTAGCTTGACCTGTGCCGCCATTTCCATGTTGTAGTGGATGATCGGTACGGCGTAAATCTGATCCTTTTGTAGGTAAAAAGGTGATCCATCCATCAGAAACCTAATCTAGCAGGTGCATGAGCGCTTCATCGCCCAGCGTCATGACGATCGATTGCCTAATCAGGTTGCCGATGCCTGTAGGGTCTGTCGCCTTGAGGTTTTTGATGCGTTTGGCTGCATAACGCGCGATATTGATGCCGTCGCGAATCGTGTAGTTTTCGTTATGTTGGTGTGCCCTTTGTAGAAAGTTCACCACGTAGTCCATGATATGTTCGTCGACGAAAGGCAGGTTTTCGCGCAAGATGCGACGCTCTTCTTCTGCTTCGGGAAAATCTAGGTAAATTTGTGGTTGCAAACGGCTGTGGATATATTCTGGAATCTCGAAAGTGGAGGCATCATCGTTCATAGTGACGCAAATACGAAATTCAGGGTCTGCGTGAATTTTGAGGCCGGCGACGATCGATTCGACATAGCGTCTGGTATCAAGCAATGGCGCTAAAGAGGCCCAGGATTTTTCGCTCATTCGGTTCGCTTCATCCAAGATGCAGACGCCGCCCCGGATCATGGCCGTAACCATCGCAGAAGCCACGTAGCGAATCCCGCCAGCCTGATCGACTACAGGGGTAATCAACAAATCTTCCGGCCGCGTGTCCATTGTGCATTGGAAGATATATACGTCTTTATTGAGTTTTTTGGCTGCAGCGTAGGCGAGGGTCGTCTTCCCTACGCCTGGTTTGCCGATCAAGCGGGGGCTTAAGGGGATATCCTTTGCATCGATCACCAGCCAAGAGGCGAGCAGCTGCTCCATGACATCTTGCTGGCCGATCCAGTGAAAATTCAGCTGGTCCGGGAAACCCAGAGCGATCTCGACACCCTGGATGTTAATGCGGCTGTCTTGTTCGTATTTAGATTGTTCCTGGTTCATGATGTCTCCATTGGCGAATTTTTCTAAGAGTATAGGTCATTGGGCGCGCCATCTTCAAGTGCGGCCTTTCGGCTGCCGAACTGCAGGGCTGCGGAGGCGATATTTGAGCTTGCGCTAGGGAAAAGATCCTCGATCTCGGTCAGCAGATCTTTTACTTTTTTGCGCATGGATTGTTGTCCCACCGGGCAGCGGCAAAGGATGCGTGCAAAACCTTGCTGTTGAGCGAAGGCGCGGATATCATCCTCTTTGATAAAGGTGAGCGGGCGGATGATCGTGATGCCATATTTGTGCATGTGAATTTTTGGGAGGGTTCCCTCAAAGGAGCCTTTTTGAAAAAGATTCATCAACACTGTTTGTGCATTATCATCGCGATGGTGGCCAAAGGCGATAGTTTGTATCCCCAACTCTTTGGCCGCATTGAATAGAAGGGTGCGCCGCGCGCGAGAGCAGCTGTAGCATTCCAGCTCTTCTAGCGTTTGCTTGGTTTCTCTCACGACTAGGTTTATCCCTAGCTCGTCGCAAATAGATCGTAAGTAGGGTACTTGCACACCGGCACCGCAAGAGAAGGCGCCGCCGACATGGATGGCGTGCAACTCCAGTGCCGGAAAGCCACGGCCACTAATCGCTTTAAGCAGCAGCATAAGTGTGAGGCTATCTTTCCCCCCGCTAAGCGCAATAGCTAGCTTGCTCACTCCTCCGAGCATTTCGAATTCGTACAGCGCCTTACGTGTGGTTCTTTCGAGGCGTTTTCCTAAACTAGACCAGGGGGGATGAACCGACATAACCAATAACTTTTATTCTTTGAAGAAAAAATAGGATAGACTAATATGTTCCGCAGAACAAGTCAATAATCCGGTGTTTATGACACAGAAAATCAGTCGTAATGATCCTTGCTTGTGTGGATCGGGAAAAAAATACAAGCAATGCTGTTTAGTACATCCCTGTTCTCCTACTCAAACCGGTAAGCGCAAATTTAAGGCCGTTTTCCTCAATGGGCCCAAACCCCAGCCTGTTGAAGAAGTACCCAAGGAAGCCCCACAGCCACCTTCTGAGGGTCCTGACCTCATTCAGCGCGCTTACGGCAGTACGCTTGATCATCACGATCAGTACTAAAGCTGAGAGTACAGGCGCTAGGTTCGAAGTTTTAGGCTATGCATTCAAAAACGCTTGAGCAAAAAATCGCGGAATGATACCGTCCTTCTCTCTGATGCTGGCATAGCTCAATTGGTAGAGCACCCGACTTGTAATCGGACGGTTGTGGGTTCAATTCCTACTGCCAGCACACTCTCGGGAGTGTCGCATAGTGGTCAATTGCATCGGACTGTAAATCCGACGACGTACGTCTACGCTGGTTCGACTCCAGCCACTCCCATTTTGTAACCACCACTCCAGGCCAGAAATGCCCAAACAGGCAAAAAGCGTTCAGCCATCCTTTAAGCGAGACGAAAAATGGGCCAAAGCTAAGACTCTTTGCCGCCTCAATCAAGAAGATGTCGCCAAGGCAAAAAAACTTGGTCTTTCTCCAGAATCTCTCATGCAGAGTATCCCCAAGCCTGACGAGCGCTGGAAATCTTCGCTTAAGGTCAAAATAATGATTCAAGATTTGTACACCAAGGAATTTGGGTAGGAGTTAGGGGAGCTGACCGCCAGGGTCCTAAAGCTAGGATTTTGCACCTCAAGAAAGCCCTGCGTGTCCCGCATCCTCGTTTAAGGGCCAAGTAGCCCAGGCGTTTTTCGGCCAAAATATTCTTATCTCGGCTTTTATTTTCTGACATCCTGATATTGGCGATGGTGTGCTATCGTCTTTTTAGCAAGCGAGCAAGGAAGCGTTCATGCGTTGGTTAGTTTCTGCCTGTTCCGGTTTGGGTGACACTATCTTAAAAATACCCATGTTAAGGGCTTTGCACGAATACGATCCTGCTGCTGTGGTGGACGTGCTTGCTTATGCTGATCGGGGGATTGATCAGCTGCTTGCTGGTTCTCCTTGGGTAGATGAAGTGTTACCGATGCCAGCAGCAGCTTCTTATTGGGATAGGGCTAAATTTTTCTGCCGGCTGCGCAAGCGCGGATATCAGGCTATTTTTTTATCCTATGAGGCAGCGCATCCGGACCTGATCTTAGGATCTTACCTGGCCGGCATCAAAAAACGGGTTCTCCACCATGGACGCACGCAGAATAGTGTGAAAAATAGATTGAGGGGGTATGTAACTCCGCTTTTACTCGGTACGCTTATTTCTGCGTTAAAGCAGGGTAGGCATAAGATTGATCTCAACCTAGATTTGTTGGAAGTCTACTTTGGTGCGCCTTTAGAGCGTGACTACTCGACACCGATTCATCAGAGCTCGTTGGAGCCGTCTACTCTGCAGCGTTTTGGACTGGTTAAAAAGCGCTATCTGCTTTTTCAGCCAGGCGCGGCTAAGGGCGCGGCTACGCCTAAAACTTGGTCTCCAACCAACTTTATTGAGCTGATAAAGCGTTTAAGGCAGTGTTGGCCAGAGCTTGCTATGGTAACGGTGGGGGATAAGGGAGATGCAGAAGCGAGCTCCGCTTTACAAAAAGAGCTTCCTTTCCTGATCAATACGGCCGGTTTAACAACGCCTTTGGAGCTCATAGAACTACTTCAGGGATCCCTTGTTGTTCTCTGCCATGATAGCGGAGTGATGCACTTAGCCAACGCTTTGGATGCGACCCTTATTGCCCTTTATGGCCCTACAGATGATACCTGTACGCGGCCTTTGGGCAATAACAGTCACTTGTTATTTTCGAACAACGAATGCAGGCGCCTCATGTACAATTGGGCGAGGTCCGAACGAGAAATCGCCAGAGCGTATCCTACCTATCACTGCCTTTCTGGCATCACCGTGGAGCAGGTTTATGATACTTTTAGGCAGCTAGCAGGCGGAGGCCATGGCGGCTTTGCGGTTGATGCTGTGAGAAAAGAAGCTACCGTCAGCTAGTTTTAGGAGCGCTTGGTTGACTGTGCCTTCTTCTTCTAGCGTTTCTTGAAGAAGGTCGACAATTTCGTTGTCTAATCCAAGATGCTTTGCGAAGCTGTGCAGAGTGGTGTAGGAGGCTAATTCGTAGTGCTCGATTTTTTGTTCAGCGGCTATGATGGCAGCATCTACTATAGCGGATTCTTTGCGGCTTTTGACCAAGTCGGCAACTTCACAGAGGAGGCCTTTCAGGGCTTCACAGGGGGCTTTAGCGGGCTTTGTTTTAAGGATCACAAAAACTTTTTCGAGGCGCCTGACCTGCTCTTTAGTCTCCTCTAGGTGCAGGTTCAAGAGCTCTCTTAATTCTGGTGACGAGCAAATTTTAATCAATTTAGGTAGGTTTTTAACCATCTGATTTTCAGCCTCGTACATATTTTCTAGCTGTTCTACAAAAATATCAAATAAAGCTCTCATACCCGCTCCTTATTTTTTAATGTTTAATTGTCTAGGTGAACGATGGGGTGATGCGTCAGAAAATGCGTATTAGCCGAGAGATAACAAGCAGCGTTATTTTCAGCAATAAGAAATGCTGATTTTCGCCCGCACACACAGGTAACCAACGAGTTACGTTTTTTTGGCGTGCGAATACCTGATATTTTATTTTAAGCCTTTTTTGATCCGAGCCCTACCCATACTAAGCGCAGCACTGATGGTTTTACGAGAAATTTCACTGCCCTTCAGCCTATGCTAAAAGGGCTTAAAGCGGTCGCTTAAAATCGCTCGACTGGAGGTTTAAAGGTAAAGCCCCGTCGATTCTATCTTTGTCAGTCAGAAAGATGGTGGCATTTTTTACGAATGTTCTGGAGACCAATCTCCAGTAATATGCGGGTGCTATCGAATTCCTTTTGGTAGCCGGGGTAGGGTTTTTGCAAGCGCTTTGATGGCGACGTATCAATACCTCCTTCAATCAATCCGTTGCGTTTGGGCGTCGTTTAGTGATAATTTTCTGGGCATATGTTGAAAGACCAAAATTTCCAAGGTGCTCGCATAATATTTCTCTTAGAAACGTTTCTTCAGAAAAGCATTCGCCTATTATTCCGAGTCTGATCATTTATTTGGCTGGCCTCCCAGCACATTTTTTTCCAAAGCTGGCCAAGCGAATACTCACTCAGCCATTCTTTAAGCTTTTCCGGATCTGGTCGCTCGAAGGCCGCCGCTCTACAATGATAAGATCGGCCAAATCAAATTTGTCTAGGAGCATGACAGGCTAGATAACAATATCGCGAATGGCTCGATAGTGGAAGGCGCTTTCTCTTTCGAGGCGCATCAACAAGGGAGCCAGGTTCGTTCCGTCCTGGCGAAGTCATTGTCTTGTATTTTCCCCCTCTGCTTTACCGGAGCCGAGGGGCTCGTATCGTGAAAATGGTACACTCTCCAACTTACAATCGTACGGGCAATACCCTACACAATACGATTTTTTTCGCCTTTAGCGTAAGCGTTCTTAAGCTGTGATTCAAGTTGGCTGCTTTTATTGGTTAGTTTGCTTTCAGCTAGGCTACGTATACTGCTCGAAAATCTTGTTGGTACTTAGCTATGGGCTCCAGCTGGAAGCAGTCAGCAGACTGGTCAAAACCCAGCTCGCCTTTAGTTTCTGTTTTACATCTGAATCAGCAGTTCCCGCTAAAAAAAGGAACTGACTGGCTCCGGGGCTGCCATCAGCCTCATTTTGCTCCTCACCCGTAGCTTCGGCTACGAATTTATCGCAAACTGAGCCTACGTTCAGCCCTCACTGAGCCGGTTTCTACTTTTAGCGGGAGCCGCTGCACCTGAATTTTTGATGGATAAAAATCTAGATCTGCTAATCATATGTTTAAAAATTGAAAATAGGGCTCTACAATGAACGGAATGCCTAACCCTGATTGGTTATTTTTTAAAAATATCGAAGACGCCAAAGCGGCACAAAAAGAAATGGCGGAAAGAGTTTGCTTAGAGGATGGTTTCAAAAAACCTGTAGAGTTTATTGGAGGGGTGGATGTAAGCAATACCCCCTTTGATCCCGAACAAATGATATTCGGCGCTACGATAGTCTGCTCATATCCCTCGTTATCACTTCTACAAACTGCATCTCAGGCTAACAAACAGAGTTTCCCGTATGTTACAGGTCTTTTAGGGTTTCGTGAGGCGCCAACATTAATTCAGGCATACAATCAATTATCATTTTTTCCTGACGTCATTATGGTTGATGGTCATGGTGTGAGCCATCCTCGAGGTTTAGGGGTAGCTAGCCACCTGGGAGTTTTACTCGATATCCCAACGATTGGTGTCGCCAAGTCTATTCTGGTAGGTACCCCAGCAGCACCCCTTTCCGAAGAAGTCGGTAGCATGGTTCCACTGCTTTGGAAAGGGAAAGAGATAGCGATGATGGCGCGCACTAAAAAAAAGTGCTCGCCCTTGATTATTTCTGTAGGTCATAAAATATCTTTGAGAACTGCCACCCAGTTGGTGATGAGTTCTCTTAAAAAGTATCGTTTACCAGAGCCTACTAGATATGCACATCTTGCAGCTAACAAAGCTCGCACGGATTTCCTAAACCTTGAATCGGTCGGAGTTTAGAGGGGATTTTCGTTCGGCGTGCTCGGTCTACGATTTCAGTTTGCGTCAGCCTAGGTGATCCAGATCGGGTATTAGCAAGAATTTACGAAAGCCTCTGGTAATGTGCCCAAGGCGCTTATTATTACCAGGTTCCCCAACGTTTTTAGGGCCCCCCAACATCTTTGCAGGAGAGGAAATTCAAAATAGCGGCTAGGACCTCTTGGCCAGCCCAGCACTGGAGATGCTCGCTAAATACAGCCTCAGCAGGCTCGCGCTTGACAACCTGCCTGATTCGGCAATAGCAAAGAGTGCTTAAAGCGACCGTATGCAGACGCCACGCAGTGGTAGAAAATTGGTTGCCGATTAGGCTAAAAGTGTTTTTTATCGTCGCTTGTATTTTTTAGGTATGTGGCGTGCCGCACCGTCCTCCTGATTTTTTTAAAGGAGAATGACAGACGCCGGCATTCTTGCGCAGTTGGGTAGATTAGAGGCTTAATCGGGCCGATCTATCGAAGATTACCAAAAAGCCCCACTTGGCGCTCGCTGAAAAACTACATTCAGAAACCGTCTTTTCATACGTTACGCAAATTTTAGCGGTTAGGTGAAAGAAAAAGTTTATCGTTGCGTTTCGCTTACAGATGCTTGAAATCCTGGTTGGGAGTAGAATATCTCTCTATTCTGAGAGGGAATATATGCCTGAGCTGCCGGAAGTGGAGACAATTGTCAGAGAGCTGCGCACATCGAATCTTGTCGGTCGAAAAATCATGCGCGCTGAGGTCTATTGGGGGCGCTCTATCGCAATACCGGCAGCGCCTGCTTTTTGCCAGCAGATCGAGGGGCAAGCGATTTGTGATATCACCCGGCGGGGCAAATTGATCGTCTTTCGCTTTACACAAGATTTCCTGCTCGTTCATCTTCGCATGACCGGTAAATTTTTGCTGATGAAGCAGGAAGCGCCATCCACTTCTCATGAGCGCGTACGGTTATATCTGGATGATGGCCGTATCCTACGCTATGAAGACCAGCGTAAATTTGGCAAATGGTACCTCTTAGCCTCGCATAAACAGCATTTTAGCCGACTGGGGGTGGAGCCGCTAGAACCCGATTTTACGCTAAACTGCTTTGAGATGCTTCTTCAAGGGCATAAAACGCTGATTAAACCATTTTTGCTCAATCAAAAATATATTGCCGGCTTGGGCAATATTTACGTTGATGAGGCGTTATGGGAAGCTAAGATTAACCCACAAAGAACTGTGAACGCGCTTTCAAATTCTGAAATTCGCGCGCTACACCAGGCCATTGTGTTAGTGCTTCAAAAAGGTGTCGACAATACAGGTACGAGCCTTGGTTCTAAAAGTGCCAACTATTTTACTGTGACCGGGCGCAGGGGTGGAAATCAGTACAGGCTAAATGTTTTTCGACGCGATGGCCAGGCTTGCCCAAGGTGCTGTACGACAATTGTGAAAATTGTGGTGGCCCAGCGTGGTACGCATCTTTGCCCCTTTTGTCAGAGCAT
Organism: uncultured bacterium; assembly: GCA_964445105.1. GTDB lineage: Bacteria > Chlamydiota > Chlamydiia > Chlamydiales > JAJFMA01 > CAWBNS01. Next base: position 13,096 of record CAYUJS010000010.1, read on the forward strand.
TTAGGCGATTTGTCTAGCAGCTAAAGCTAAAAACAAGAAGCCAACTGGCTCACGAACGGCCGTCAGCCTCGTTTTTTTTCTTTGTCCGTAGCTAAGACTGCTGTCAGCACTCACAGAGCAGTTTTTTTTAGCTTTTGTTATTTATTAAAAAATCTTTTTGAAAAATCCATTGATCTGTATGGAAAGGACTTATAGGGCATAATTTGTGCCCGGCTTTCCCTGGGAGGATCTTATGAGAGTAAAAATTGCTTCATGTCTCCTTGCACTCTGTTTAGTAACGACACTCGCACCTAGTTCGGTGCAGGCTGGAAACTGGTTTAGTGGTTGGTTTGGTGGCAACAGCTGCAACAATTGTTGTGCCGAAAATGACTGTGGTAGCTGCTACACTTGTTATCAGCCTAAGACTTGCTATAACACATATTGCGTCAAGGAACCTTATTGCGTTCGCAAAAAGTGCTACTACTACGAGCCTAAGTATTATGAGAAAAAATGCTGCCACTACGTTCCTCAGTATTACACGCAGAAATACTGCTACAACGTGAAAAAGTATTTCTATACGACAGAAACGCGCTATCGCACACGGAAAGTTTGTGAAAAACAAACTTGCTATCAGCCGTACAAACCTTGTGCACCAGCTACTCGAGAGAATGGCTCTAGCGAGAGCAGCGGCAGCGTTAAGATGGTTGGTAGCCATCAAGACCATCGCGATCAAGACAGCGGCAGAGAGTAGTCATTATTTGATCGACCTCCCTGGTTCTCCAGGGGGTCGATTTCTATTTAGTGATCATTTATAGTAAGCCTTCCTCAATAGCTAAGGAAGGCTATCTATATGAGTATAATTTCTTCTTTGTGGCGCTTTTTCCCTTTAAAGAAAAGGACCGAAGTAGCGCAGATCGAAACGGGTGATAGCCAGAAGTTCGGCACTTTTGTAGGCGTTTTTATTCCCTGCATTTTGATGCTTTTTGGCGTCATTATTTTCTTACGGCTAGGCTGGATTGTAGGACTGGTGGGTTCTAGCGAGGCCTTGATCATCATCACCCTTGCTGCCCTTATTGCCTTAGTGACTACTCTATCGATGTCGGCGATCTCTACGAATATTGAGGTAGGAAAAGGGGGCGTTTACTATATGTTGTCCCGTTCACTCGGCATCGAGGTTGGAGCGGCCGTAGGTATCCCTCTCTACTTTCGACAAGCATTGACCGTTGCTTTTTGCTGCATTGGATTTGCGGAATCGCTGCACGACCTTATTCCCGTTTGGTCTATTACAAATATCGGAATCGGGACGCTAATTATTTTGACGATTCTAGCGTACACCTCTGTAAGGGGCGCATTAAAAGTGCAGGTGTTCATTTTCGTCGCCATTTTAGCTTCCTTAGCCTCGTTGTTTACAGGTGGCGGATTAGCTATTATATCTGGCGAAGCCTATACTTCGACGGCGCATACATTAGGATTTTGGGCGATATTTGCCATTTTCTTTCCAGCCATGACAGGCGTAGAGTCGAGTGTTTCCTTATCGGGTGATCTGCGTAATCCCAGTCGTTCATTACCTATCGGCACGATTAGTGCGATCTTGGTCGCTTATGCGATCTATGTGGCGATCAGCTTGTTTTTAGTTTATCACGTACCGATGGATCGTCTGGTGCAGGATCCTTTAATTATGCAGACACTTGCTAGCGTGCCTTCGCTGATCATCGTGGGCATTTGGGGGGCGACTCTCTCCAGCGCTCTTGGTGGGCTTCTAAGCGCTCCCAGAACGTTGCAAGCGATTGCCGACGATGGAATGGCGCCCAGTATTTTTACCAAGACTTTCGGGACTATGTCAGAGCCAAGAATAGCTACCCTGGCCACCTTTGCGATTGCCGCTTTCGGCATCTACTTTGGCAGCGTTAATATACTGGCTCCGCTTTTGACGATGGTTTCGCTAATCTGTTACGGCGTGCTCAACTTGTCGTCCGGTATGGAAACGTTGATGGCAAACCCCAGCTGGCGACCACGTTTTCGCGTGCATTGGAGCATCTCTCTTGCCGGAGCTGCTCTGTGCTTGGTTGTGATGCTGATGGTCGATGCGGGCTCAGCCTTACTATCGTTGATGGTGATAGGATTGATTTATTTTGTGGTCAAGAAGCGCCAAAGAGAGGCTTCTTGGACGGATATTCGCGATGGTCTGTTAGTTTTCTTTTCGCGCTCGGCTATCTATCGTTTAGCCTATGCTGACAGCCCCACTAAATCCTGGCGGCCCCACTTTTTGGTGTTCACAAAGTCCACAGAGCAGCACTCCAACTCCTTGTTAAAGTTTGCGCAGGGGATTAGCCAAAGTAAGGGCTTTTTGACAATGGCTTCGTTTGTGGCGCCAGGAACGATCTCCACACTTAAACGAAAAGAGTCAGCCCAGTTGCTGTCTAGAAAATTCAGACAGGACAATGTTCAAGCTTTGGTGCAAATCAAAGAGGCAGAAAAAGTCTCCCTTGGCATGTACAACATGATTGAATACCACGGCCTTGGCTCCTTATCGCCGAATACGATTGTATTTGGTGGGGTGAGCAAAGAGGACGAATCTATTGAGTTTGCAGGTGTGCTCAGATTAGCTTACCAACGGCATAAAAATGTCGTGATCCTTTCCGAAGGCACTTTGTTGGGCAGTGACCGGGTGCATGACCTTCATGTCTGGTGGGACGACGACTCTCAAAACAACTCTGAGCTTATGCTAGTGCTCAGCTATATGCTGCAGCTGGACCCAAAACGCAAAAGGACCCGTCTTTGCGCCAAGGCAATCGTATCAAATGAACTTGAACGGCAAGAAAGGCTTCAGCAGCTGCGTCAAATTGGTGTGGAGAAAAGAATGGCACTGAACGTTGAAGTTTATGTTGCCGCAAACCCTTCACAAGATAGAGCCGAGCTTGTGAAAGAGTTCAGCAAGGACGCAGATATGATCTTTATGGGCTTAAAGCCACCCCCTCAGGAACTTAGCGATATGGACGCCTACGTGATCTATCTGCAAGGCCTTGCACAGACGTTTGAAGGATCGCCGCTGGCTTTGGTCTTGAGCTCGGAATTTATGCCTTTGGACAGTATTTTTTAGACAGGTCAAAACTTAAAATGCACAAAAATGCGTCCGAAGTTTGTGCTGTCTTTTTGGACGCGGTGGTAAAGTTGTTTGATGTGCGGTTGGTCGAGGAAGCGCAGGACTTTCTTTTTGAGTTGCCCACTACCCTTACCAGGAATAATTTCCACCAGTGAAATCTTCTTTGCCACAGCCTCTTGGATAATGGCATTGAGCTCTTTATCCATCGTCGCGCTGTTGTTGTAGATGTCGTGGAGATCTAGTTTTAGTTTGGCCATGAGAAGAGGGCTGCCTCGTTGTTCGCTAAATGTTCGCTTGCACACAGGCGAAACCTGCGTTCGTTATTTTTTTGTTGGAGACTTTGGGTTTGGCCGGCGCATTGGGGACAGGCGCCCAGCTTGGCTGCGGGAGATCCATCATCTTGCATAAGCCCCCGTAGAGCTGCTCGCGCGTAGGGTGTTCATTGTTGACTAAGTTGTATACCCCTGTCAGCCGCTGGTCCAGGCTGAAAGAGATGGCGCGTACGATATCGTCCCTATGAATATGATTGGTGGGCTCGTCGCCCGCGCTGGCGATCTGTTTTCCTGACATCTGTCTAGCACGTTGTTCTAGATCACGGTCCGGCCCGTAGATGCCTCCTAGACGTAGAATGCAGCTGTTGGAATGTTGTAGATAGGTTTTTTCGGTTTGCCAGAGTATTTTTGCATATTCAGACTTGGGAGCAAGAGGCATTTCTTCCGTTGCCCATTCGGTAGTTATGCCCTCATAGACAGCGGTGCTGCTGGTGTAGAGAAGATAAAGAGGTTTATGCCGTTTTTTTAGCGCTGCTTGCACTCTTTGTGCTGTGTGGAGATAGGTTTGTAAATAGGTTGCGCCATTTTTTGGTGCTATGAGAATGAGTAAACCTTCGCAAGCTTGAATTCCATTTTCTAGTATTCCTGGTTCTTCCAACAAGAGCACTTGGGCGTAGGGTTTTAAAATTTGCACCTTCTCTGCTGAAGTAGTGGTGACGACAAGATCGTAGCCCTGCTCGTTGAGAGTGCGCAAAAGTGCAGTGCCTACATAACCCGCGCCTAATAGAAGCAATTTCATTGAGTTTCTCTGTTGCGCTTTAGTAAAATCACTTTAATATTGAGGGATGGACCTACAAATATGCAAGATTATCCGCCTAGATCAAGTGTGCGCGTCCTATGCTTGCCCAAAGAGGTCTGGATCGGGTTCGTTGCTAGCTTGATGGAAGCCTACAACATGGCGATCTATAGTTTTACGGCTCCGTTTTTGGCAATTCTGCTCTTCAAAAATATGTCGCCTTCAAAGGCGCTTTTTTTGTCGTACGCTTTGGTTTGCGTGGGTTCCTGTTTTATATATCCCCTGGGAGCTATCTACTACGGGTTTTTGGGAGATAAACAGGGGCGACGCAAGATCTGTACCTACTCCACCTTAGGGCTCGCAGTAGCCACGGGTTTGATGGGGCTTGTTCCTTTAAACGATTCCTCCTGGATTTGCTTTCTATGTTTGCTAGGCGCCCAAAATTTTTTTTCGGGTGGCGAGTATCATGGGTCGGCGGTTTTTTCGCTGGAGCATGCAAGGGGGCATCGCATCGGATTGCTGGGTGGAATCAGTTGTTTATTTGCTGTATTTGGGCTTTGTTTGGCCAACCTATTCGCTTCTTTGTCGGCTTATGGTGAGTGGTGGGTGCGTGGTTGTTTCTTTTTTGGGGCTTTGGGCGGTATTTTGAGCTATATCCTGAAAAAATATAGCCGCGAAACACCAGCCTTTGCTGCTATCCCAAGCGAAACGCTGGCTCAGGTGCATCTGGCGCTCTTTATAAAAGTAGAAGCGTGTTCCATTGCCGCTGCCGTGCTGGTATTAGCTTTTTTTATCGTTGGCTATTCGTTTATTTTTATTTTTCTACCGCTGACGAGCGTGCCAAGCGCCTCATTTGATTCGTTCAAGTCGCTACTAGCTTACGGTGCCTTGTTGATCGTTTCGGGGGCCTTCGCCGATTGGCTGGGACTGCAGCGATTGATGAGCTGGGGAGTGCTATTATTTTCGATTGCGGTTGTCCCTCTATGTTATTTTTGCCGAGATCTGCTCGCCTTACAATTGAGTTTAACGGGGCTAGCTTGCTTAGCTATCGCGCCGATTCATGGCTGGATGATGCAGCAATTTAATGCCGATAAGCGTTGTAGAGGTATATTTATCAGCTCTGCTCTTGCAGTTTCTTTGTTTAACGGCAGCACAGTTCCTCTTTGTCTGTTACTCTACGAGCAATTTAATTCGCTGGCTATTTGCGCTTGTTTTCCATTAGCTATAGGCTTGGGTTGCTTTACAGCTTTAAATCTAAAAAGCAATTATTCAGATGCACCGCTCGCTGAGGTGTAAACGTTTAATCCAGTAAGTCTGCCATCATCGAGGCGGCGACGAGATCTGTCTAGACCTCAGACTGAAGATGTGTGCTCTCCGTTTAGGAATAGGTTTGAGTCCCTATTCATTCAGGACTCGCCGTTGCCGTATAATACCTCCAAGATGTTGACAGGGAGCATGCTGCAAATCTCCGGAGGGGCATGGTCATTTATAACACCTATGTTGTTAGTCTGCTAGATGGCGTGAAGAAACAAGAGAATGTTTGGGCTCTAGGGAAGGGCTGGAGGCGATTGTGGCAAAGGCCTTGGCGTATTACAAACAGTAGGGTTGCCCGAGATTGGCATTTGAGAAAATCTTCGATTTCATAGTTTGTTATACCGTTGGTGCCTCTTTCATTGGGCCATCTGAAGAAAAAATTAATCGCCGTATACAAGCCAGCAATTCGGATTCTTGTTCTGGGGTGCAAGTGCTTTTCTTTTTTTTCGGTGAGCGAAATCAGAAAAGTTTGCATGGAATTTGCTTGAAGCGGTAATCAAGCTCGCGCTTATCGAAACGACGGAAGGCTTTATACTAGTGGTTTACGCCGGTACGAGGTCAAAATCTAAAAGTTCTCACTCTCTGAAGCGTCGACTCAGCCCGGCGCCATTGTGCGATTTGAATATTAGTGGCCTGGAGCTGCCGCTTCCGAGCAGTTTTTAAGGCCCACGCTTATGAGTGCCTGTGTTAGTCAACTCATGCACTAGCAGCCACTCTTTGCGGGGATGCCAGCGCTATACCTGCATAGGTTGCCGCCCGCGTTGATGATGATGTGGCAGTGAACCATGATCGCAAACTGATTGACCCCGTTTGCCCAAGCCGCTGGGCGAAAAGCGGTGGGGCGTCCAATTGTCGATGCTAGCTCTAGATAAGATATGGTTTTTGCATAAGGAATTTTCCTTAGTTCTTCCCAGACACGTTGCTGCAAAGGGATGCCTATGAGACATAGCGGGGTGGCGAAGGCGCGCAGAGTTCCGTCAAAGTAGCTGGCCAATTTTTTTTCGGTCGAGTGAATTATTTTTGTGTAGCCGAAGATAATCGCTGATTTTGTGTGTTGTTGAAACCGTTCAATTTCCCTTTCTAGACCGCAGCCAGTCACAAATTCTAGAAGATAGAGCTCCTCGTCGTTGGCCATGGCAACCATTGACCCAAGAGGTGTAGCTAGCTGTGACGTTTTTAGGAGATTTGCGGTTATTCTTGATGCTGGCCATCGCCTCTTGAGCATGGCTGTGGCTTGCTCTTGTAATTTTCGCTAAAAAAAGAGGCCGATTGCGCTCGGAATGGCCATTAGGTTTGTGTTGCTTCTTATCTGTAGCCGAGGCTGCGAATTGTGGTGAGCCTACCCAAGCGATTTGGCGTTTGGATAGGCTTTGTATTCAGAGGACGTTATTTTCTGCAGCAGCAGCTTCCCTGATAAATGGCGAGTCCGCCACCACCCAGGACCATTGCGATCCCGCCGAGAATGTACCACATCGCGTGCTCTGCGCAGTTACCACACATGCCTTCAACCACTTTCTCGGCTACTGTTTGCGAGGCGTTAATTCCGCAAATAAGGACCACAAGGCCTACAACACCGATAACGAATCCCAGTATACGCATAAACTTCTCTCCTTTGATGGTTTGAAAAACGTAAAAGCGAACCCGGTGATTTTTGACTCACCGTCCCAACTGGGTAGGCTCTTGCCGAGAAATGTACCGCATCTGGGAATTATAGCCAAATTTCGCTGATCCGTCGCGCTCGCTAAAAAAAAAGCCAACTGGCTCCAGGGTACCTAACAGTTTCTTTTTTCATCTTGTTCCGCAGCTGAGGCTGCGAGGGTGTTGCAAGGTAAGCCTGCTGTCATCCCTGGCTGAGTGGTTTTTTTACTGTGAACCAGTACCGATCCGTAAAAATGATTGCTTGAAATTTGGACTTTCATTCCAATTGGGCTTTTCCTGTTAGGGAGGATTGCCCCTCGCTTGCTAATTTTTACACAGAAGGAAGAGACATGCGCACTTTTTTTCACCTAGTAGCTGCGATTGTTTTTGCTCCAGTTTTAGCTTTCGGGGCTTGGCAGCAGAGTGAACAAATTTTATCCAGCAGCTCTTCTCCTCCATACATTTCAGGTGATAGTAGGGGTAACGTGATTGCCGTCTGGGTAGAAGTGATTGAAGGAAAGGATCGTATCGCTACCGCTTTCCATAAAAAGGCTGAGGGTTGGAGCCCGACTGGTTATCTATCGGGCTCGGGGTACCATGCGGCAGACCCCAAGGTTTCCTGCAATAGCGACGGTCGAGCCGTAGTCATTTGGACTAACCGTCTAACTGACCAGTTGGAAGCAGCTGTTTCGGCGAATATTTTTTCGAGTAGGTGGTCGGCGCCTCGTGTGCTTTCTAAGGCCGGCGCCAGCCCAACAAGCTATTCTGTGGCCATTTCCCCCTCTACTGGTAGTGCTTTTGCCGTCTGGATAGAGAACAGCCGAGAAGGTACAACAGTGCAGGCTGCTAACCTTTTTAGTGCTCATTCTACAAACCAGATGCTGACCTCTTCGGACAAAACACGTGCTTTTTTTTGGCCCACCGTCTCAGTGAACGGCTTTAACCAGGCAGTTGCTGTATGGGCTGTTGAGAGCCAGGCTATGGATAAATGCTCTCTGGAGGCAGCAGTCTTCGATGGAGAAAGGTGGGATCATTTGCAGCAGATAGCAGTTGGCTCTTTTGCCTATCTCAGCCCAACAGTCAAGGTAGATGACAGTGGCGGGGCCACGGCTCTTTGGCAAATGCAGGATGGCGTGGGCGTAATTCAAGCTGCCTCCTTTAGCTTTTCTTCTTTGAGCTGGTCTTGGCCGGAGACCCTCTCGCTGCCTGGCGTTGAGTCGTCCAGTCCTAGTTTGGCTTTGAACCGATATGGAGACGCATATGCCGCTTGGGCGGTGCCCAAAGGCGTGGAAGCTGCTTTTCGCCCTTTCAACGGCTTCTGGGGAACTCCGGAAGCGGTTGCTGATGGTGAAGCAGCTTCCCTAAATATCGCCATGAATGATTCCCTCGACGCGATGCTTGTGTGGCAATCTAACCATTCGTTGGTGTTGGCTGCAGGTAAGCATGAAGGGGGTGGGTGGTCTTCACCCAAGCTGCTTTGCTCACCTTCTTGCCGGGCTTCATCTCCTCAAGTAGCGCTGAGAGCGGATGGGCAAGCGAGTGCGGTATGGCATGCCGCGGACTTGCTGTGCGGGTCTTTGGCGATGTATCGGCCCTGCATCTCGGGCGAAAATCTGGTTGGCCGTGCCTCTCCGAGCGGAGGCGTGCGGCTGAGTTGGTGCTCGGGAAGTCAAAATAATATTTTAGGTTATCTGATCTATCGAGATGGTGATTTTCTGCAACTAGTGACTGGCACTTCATACACAGATTTGGAAGGCCAAGCCGCCAGTAGCTATAAAATTGTAGCTCTAACAGAAGACGGAGAGGTGGGCATACCTCTTCTAAGCAGTTTTCGCTAGAAATAGCTGACTAGCTCTGAAACGGCCCCCCAGTCTCTCTTTGCTCTTTATCTGCAGCCAAGCCTATTGTCAATCTCTACCGAACCGGTTTCTTTTTTTAACCGGAACCGTCGGCCAATCGTTCCAATAGATTCTTAAATTAAATATTTGTCTTTTCGCTAGTCCTTATGTGCGCGCCCTGTTATGTTCGCGATTTCATGAGAATACGATTTTTACCGGGGGTAGTAGATGCTGAAAATTTTTCTAAGTTTTTGCGTTGGTTTGTCAGTCCAAGCATGGGGACTGACTGCATCTCTGCCTGTAACGCTTTCGGTGACAGAGCCGGAGCAGATTTTTGAGCACAGCAAAGTCGCGGTGAATAACCGTGGCGATGCGGCTGTTATCTGGAGCGCTGCCTCTAATGAGAGCGACAAGCGCACGCTTAAGTTTGCGAGTAAAAAGGCAAACGAGCGCTGGCAAGGATTTGAAAGGATTTCGCAAGAACATGCAGACATCGGCGCCTTTGGCCTAGTGGTCGACGAAAAAGGAAAGATTACCGTTAGCTGCAGTATAGCCGACGACGATAAATCGTTTAGCCTTTTTCAAGTGTTGCAAAAAGCCGGCCATATTTGGTCCTGCCCACTGTATTTCAGGATTAATGAAAATAAAAGCGTCTCGACTAGCTTTGCCCTATCCAACCAGGGAGAGGCGATGCTGGTAAAAACGAATGTCACGCAGGATGCGGCCTCTCTGCAGACAATGAGCGCTTCTTTTCAGGGATTAGACGCACAAATGGTGGATATTTTTACCGCTAGCAGAGATCTGAGCTTACCGCGCTTATTTGCCGGAGAAGACGGGTCGTTGGCTGCCTTTTGGCTTTCGGAAAACAAATGTTACTGTACTGTTTACAGAGCAGGGAAGTGGACGGAAATTCAAGAGGTTTGCGACGTGCCTGGCGCGGTATTTTACTTTACTGCAGCAGTCGGTAATCAGGGCGAGATGGCCGTCTGCTTTGAGATGGATTCTCAAATTTACGCCGCTTATTTTGAGGATAATTCGTGGTCGCCCTTAGTCAGCATAGCGCCGCTTTTTCAACCACAGCACACGCCAGCTGCTGTGCGTAGATTCAGCGAAGAGCCCGGTCTAGCAGTGGATGAACAAGGTAATGCAATGATTATATGGGGAGCTGGCAACGGGGCGAAACCATTCAACGTTACTTACAAGGCTCAGGGCCAGGAGAGCGTGGTCTTAGAATTACCGCGTCTTCCGGGAAGAAATTTTAACGGCAAAATTAAAAACGACCACATTGGAAATTTTGTAGCAGTTTGGCAAAATGTGGAAGAGAAAGAGATTGCCGTTTACTGCGCCGCCTACTCTACTAAGACCGGCTGGTGGACAGATCCTGTGAGGCTGTCTCCGGACAAAATCGTTTGTATGGAGCCAGATTTCGCCATAAACAGCGACGGTCAAGGTATTGTGAGTTGGCATGCTCACTTCTCACCAGAGGATCAGCGTATCCAGGTGGTGCATCTTAACACTAAGAGTGAGCCTATGGCGTTTTGCGCTCCTGGTACCTGTTCAAGGCACGGAAGATAGCGTCCAACACTTCACCAAGGCGTTTTGCCTACATCTTCGGATAGAAAGCGCGGGACGGTGTAGCCGTTCTCCTGCAATAAAATATCCTTCCTCCTATCTCTGCGGTAAGCTTCAGCGCACAGTAGGCCTGCCTGCGCGAGGTCCCACCCATCAAATGAAATATCGAGCTCTGCATTTAGCCGAAATCGCCCAGCTATTTGGCGTAGTGTTTCGAGACAGCAGAAAAGAAAGCTTTCTCTTGCACAAACAGGTGAGCAAGAGACAATCTATATTTGGGCAGGCCACCAGGGATGGCGCTAGCCGGGAGCAGAATCTTATACCCTGCGACTTCATAACCTTGGCAGCGCCGGTTAAATATCTTTTCTAGCATTGGCAAGCTGAAGATCAGCTTAGTCATATACCTGAGCCTCTTTCTTGTGCGCGTATAGGCGATGCAGCCTACCAAAATATTGCGCGATGGTGCCTTTTCGTGGTCGTTGACAATCGGGCATTGCGAAGAAAGGCTTGGATCGCGAAGGCCGGGCCGCAGCATCCCTGGCCGGAAACTAAGCTTCTCGGCCAAAGTTGGCCATGAAACGACCAGGCAACCTTGCTGGCGGCAGATGTGAGCGTCATTCGTTGACTGGAGGTTGCGACTCTTGCTCCCAATTTTTCCACGAGCCATAAATTCCGGAGATGATAATAACGTATGCAGAAACGAATAAGTGCAGACCCTTTCAAGGTATTCTAAGCGCATGAGGCATTTTGCGCACCTCTGAAGCTATAAAATTGGGGACACATCCAACCCATCTGTACAAGCTTTACAGAGAGGGCGTGCTGGAATCACCAAGTCGAGGCGTTTTTCGACTAGCTTCCGCGCCCGATTTCTTGGAGCCCGATCTGGTCTTGGTTTCGAAAAAAAATCGCAAGGGATGATTTGCCTCTCTGCCCTTTCCTAACTACGAGCTGAACAACGCAGATCCCGCACTTTGTCTGCGTGGCCTTGCCGCGCGATGCAAGGGTTCCCCGATTCAGTTATCCGCTTTTGCGTTGCTTTTTGTATTCTAGATGCTCGCACGAAGCTTGCGTTGAGCTTATCTCATTAAAAGGCTTCCCAGTCAAAATTTATAGCGCCGAAAAAAAACTTGGCTGATTGCCTAAAATTTCGGCAAAAAATTGGGATGGATGTCGTGCTAGAGGCATTGAAAGAGTATTGGAGAGCAGGACAAGCAGACCTTAACTGGCTTTATGCTTACGCTAAGATATGCCGTATTGAACAGGTTCTTCACACTATTGTGGAAACGGTTGTGAGCGGATAATTATGAATCGTGGAAAGAAAAATTCGTCAGACTTGGCGTCTAATAGATTAAAAACAGTAGTCTAAGCAAAAAAACGGTTTATGCAAGAGAGTTTTGAAGCTATGCAATGGGGAGGTTTTTACATTGCATGAAAAAGTTGGGGCAACCTGGACTTGAACCAGGGACCGACGGGTTATGAGTCCGCTGCTCTAACCACTGAGCTATTGCCCCTCGACGGAATGTTATAGCAAGGCTTGGCGCCTATCAGCAAGGGTTTTGTGCCCCTCCCCTTAGAAATTATCCTGAGAAGCCATTCTGGCACATTCCCTGAAGTCGTCGCGCTCTTCCCAAGCGAATTCGCAATGCCAGATAGGCTCAACCATTTCGCAATCTCTTTGCAAGCATTTGCTTTGTGCATTAATGCGACAAATGGGTGCATAAGAGCTCCGATATGTTTAGTTTTTTAGCATCCAGGTTAGTTCGTGTTTATTGTTGCTGAGATGCAAAATTTGGCTGGCTGGGATAGTGGCAAATTGTCGCGCCACTTCGTAAGATGTATCCCCTTGAAATTTCAACGTACAGACAAAATTTTTGCATAATCCGCTTTCCAGCCAGAGTTGGACCCATTCTAAAAGTTTTTCTGGATAGCAGGCCACGTCGCTGAAGATCCAATCTAAAGCGCCGACAGCTTTCGGTGTCATGGCAAAGCCGTTGCCGAGCTGGTGCCGCACGCCGGGCATCGCAGCGATATTCGGGGCTAGCGGAGAGCGGTCCACGCTGAGAACGCTAGCACCGAGGTTGGCCAGCACCCACGTCCAGCCGCCTGGGCTGGCTCCTATCTCTAGGCAGCTGTCGCCAGCTTTTGGCATTTCTTCTAAAAGTGTAAGCGCTTCCCAGAGCTTAAGATAAGCACGGCTGGGAGGACCTTCACGAGACTCTTTCAGCGCGATTTCGCCATTTTTATAGGGTGATGAACAGTTTGCCGAGGCCAGTAAAGTGTGTTTGTCTAGCAGCGTCCAGGAGCCTAATGGCGCTTTGGGCTTGGCGGTGGGGAACTGCACCATTTTATGGCCGATGTGGGGGAGTTTTTCTTCGATCAACGCGGCCCTTCGATACTCTGAAAAAGGGTAATGGGCCCAGTTTCGTTGTATGCCCTTTAGGATTTTCGCAGCTTCGGAGATGCTCTCAAAATGTGCGACGATGGGATTGTACCAAGTGTTCTGCGCCCAAAAAACTTGCTGTGGTTCGGGCGTGACAAAGAGCCTATCATAACGATCAAAGGAGGTCTTGATCTCTTTGATGAGAGGCTCTTCGTAATCTTGCGCAGCTAGGTAGGCGGTGATCATTCTGCGTGCTGTTGCCTCCAGTATTCGCCGAGAAACAAGCCTGTGGCGACAGAGACATTTAGGCTTTCGACAAGTCCTGTGCCAGGGATAAGGAGGGTATTTTTAGTTAGCTGTAAAATAGGTTTGCTAATGCCCTCTCTTTCGGATCCAATGACGAGGAGCGTACGGGGAGCAAATTTGTGGGAGTAGAGAGAACTACCCCCATGGCTGGAGGAGGCGATAGGCCGAAAACCTATTTGGGTTAGTTTGAGCAGGGCTTGTTTGGGCTCGTCCACAGGCACAAGTTTAACGGCTTCTGCCCCGCCTTGTGCGATGCGGTAGGCAGAGGGCGAAATTTTACTGAGCGAGGCTGTATCGCCGAGGATGTAGGTGGTGCCAAAGTGCGCGCAGACACGCATGATGGAGCCTGTATTGTGAGGGTTTTGTACACCATCTAGGTAGAGAGCGCATACTGGGTCTTTAGAGGCCTTTAAGGTCTCTAGGACGGTGGCGAAATCGTGCAGTGGCAGCTCGCGCGCTAGAAGGCAAAGGCCTTCGTGGTGTACCGATTGAGAAACGATTCCCATCTCTTCGCTGGCAACGATGTGATAGGCCTTTTTCTGGCTGGCGCACCACTTAAGTAGCGGGCCTACTTGTTTGGCTCGCGATTCCTCCACGTAAACACGGATGATGTCGTCGGGTCTTGATTTCCATAGCTTTAAGCAAGCGTGAAAGCCATAATACTTCATCTCTTGCCTTTGGCCGGTGGCTTTGAGTACTTTGTTATTTTTCATAAATAGCCTGGTTAACAGGTGATTGTATCACGGATTTGTTTTTTATGGGTTCATCAGTAGCTCCCGCTAAGAAAAAAGAGCCGACTGGCTAGGATATTCATCGGCTTTATTTTGCTAATTATCCTTAAGTTGCCAATTCGCTCTGAGCTTGCTGTCGGCTCTTGGTGAGACAGTTTCTTTTTTTAGCAGGAGTTGCGTCCACAAAGAGTTTGGCAAAAATAGATTTTATGAGTTATCAAGAGCTGAGGAAATTAGAGGTCTATTGTGGTTACAAAACTATTTTTTTCTACTTTAGCGATAGCGCTTGGCTTTAGTGCAAATCCTGTTCAAGCCGAAGGAGTGGCAGATGTTAAGGCAGCCGCGGTGCAAACGAACGCGCCTAATCCTTCCGCGGGCTTGCAGACCGTGCAGGGGGTGCATATCGGACAGTGTCAGTGCACTCCTTGCCGTTGTTATCCAGCTTGTGAGTGCAGCTCAGAGAGCCATGAAAAGGCTAGGGATTGATTTTGGGTAACTCTGGCGATAAAAATCGGCTTGACGAAAAAGACTTCGTGAACGAGAGCTACGCGAAGGACCCCGGTACGCTATGGTTATGGCTCGTGATCCTGATGGCGGTTGTGCTGGTAATGTGGGGCGGGCGTTCTTATTTCCAGGGATACCTCCAGCAGGTTAAAGAGGAACGGCCGTTTCTCGGAGTGACCAATCGGCAGATATCTCTTTTTCTCTGGTATAACCCAGAATTGATGCGCGTCAATGTGCGAAGCAAATCAGGTTATCTCCCCGGTTTCCAGTACATGGAAGGCAGTGTGGCGATCGAGCCTGGCGATAGCGAACAGATCGTACAGGTCTCACCTGAAGTACTTTTTCGCTATCACACATGGTCGAGGTTAGTTCGCAACGAGCTGCCCGCTCGGGCCATCTCGGAAGCTGAATTTGTGCAGTTTTTGGATTATGCCCCAGAATGGCGCCCAAAGAACTGGCCAGCTGCTCCTAAAGCCTACCACGATTTGATCCCGACGCTTACGGTAGGCGGCACAAATGAGCTGACTAAGCTGCCAGAAGGGACTATGCCCTCAGAGGTGCGCTTGGCATTTACCGGTTGGAAGAATTTTACTAAAGAGCGAGAGGCAATTCAGGCTCTGCGCGTGACCTATGGCCAGGTGCAAGACTTGATCGCCGTGGCCCCACACTATGCGCGCAATTATTGGCAAAATATCATCGATTCTGATCTGGGAACGTATGTCAAAGGTGTCGAAAAAGCTGATGCCAAAGAGGTGGTACCGGATAAAGATGTACCTGAGTTTTTGCGCATTGCTATTTACAATCTAGAGCAGGCCAAGCGGGGAAAGTAGCCGATTGGTTAAGGGACAGTTAGCCTCAATCTGTTCCCTGTAAACTAATTCCGCCTTTAGCCCTTCGTTGGTTCATCGTCGATGCCTACACTGACAAAACCATTGAGGTAGGTAGGTCCGCTTTTACCTATGGGCAGCGTGCCCGCAAAGTAGCTTTGCAGTACTTTAAGGCCCTGATCTGCTGTCTGAACGCAATAAAAACAGTTGCTTAGCCACTGCGATCCTTCGATGGTACCGGCCTCCAGGTTGGCTTTGAAGCGAGAGGTGATTTTAGTTTTCCAGTAGTCAGGTGAGCCAAAGAGTAGTACTGGCGTAGCCTGGACGGCTCCCACTTTGCGCCTTACTTCTTCGATACTAAACTCAAAGTCGGTGCCGATACCGCCTGTAAGAAAAATGGGGAAGTCTAGGTTGAATTCAGCCTGACGCTCGACGAGGCGTTCTAGTCGATAGGTCATTTTGGCCTCCACATAAGGGTTCTGGCGCTGCTCATTCACCACGGATTGCCCATTAGCCCTAAAATCAACGATGTTTGCGCAAGAGAGAATACCAAGTTCTTTCGCGATGGCGTTACCCACCTGCATTGCGCCGGGTCCTCCGCCGGTGACGAGGGCTAGAGGAGTGCATTCGCGAAGAAGGGGATGTGCCATTTTGGCGCGCATGTCCAAGACGCCTTTCAAGAGAGTGCGTAGTTCCTGAGCAAATAGCCCTTCTAGCAGATTAGAGCCGTATACGCCAAAGATAGTAGCTTGGATAAAGGTGTCTACGGACTGCTGGGGTACGAACATCCCTGTATCGCGATTGGGCTTTTGTACATATTTCAGGATACGATTGGTGGCTTTGTCTACCCAAAAGACAGGGATAGCGAACTTATACAGGTCGTGAAGCAGTGAGCGGTCCTCGTGCGAGAAAAACTCGCCGGTTGAGGCTGAGGGGTTGAGAAAGTAGATCGCTTTTAGGCAGCGCTGGACAGAGTCGTTAAGTAGCATGCGTTTCATGAGGGGCGATGGGAAATAACGCGTGAGGAGGATTCCCTGGCTAGTGATTCCGCCGTTGTCTATGCCTTTTAGAAAGGGGTAAGTGGGCTGTTGCTCGATGTATCTCTCGACCATTAAGGCCTGTCGCGTACCGTGCATGATGCCGGGGAAGTTATGGAACCTGATGTCTCGGACCGACCAATGCTCGGGCTGTAGACCGAGGAGCTGGTCGCCTTTTACGATGAAGACCGCCGAGCGGGTGCCGGGCTCTGAGGGGCAAGTTTCGAAAGCCTTGAGCATGGTGTTTTCGTTTTCCAGGCAGCTTTTAAGCTGGTCCCTGTCGTAGAAAAAGACATATTCGCGGTAGGGTTCTAGGGTATAGAACTCAATGGGCACGTCGGTGAGTTCGCGTTTGCTTTGTCCATAGAGTTCGTAGACATCCCCACTATGCTGTGTGTCTGGCTGCAAAATGGAGGCGCTTGTGTGGTGGTAGCCATCCGAGAGTAATTCGTCAACGACTCGGCCCAAGACGGTGCGGATATGCAGGGGTAAGGTGCGGGCAAGTAAAATCTCGTCTTCTTCAATATTGCGTGGCAGGTGCGAGTGCATCTCTTGGTGAATGCGCAGCAGACTTCTCAGCGAGGTATTAGAGATCAGCGATTTGCCTATTGTCGGCAGCAATCCTCCAATCGAGCTGTCGTAGATAAGCCGCCCTTGCTGCAGCGTCAGGTAAGCTACGGTGCGCCCGTCGACGATATCGAGGACAAGGTCGCTACTGCCGTTTAAGCCGCCCAGTGAAAGGAGCGGCCTGCCCGATTGATCAGATCTGCCAAACATGCGCGAGAGGTATTCTGGGTTTCGTACACGTCGCCGCTCGTCTGCGGCGAAAAGTTTGCCGACATAAGCGCCCACCTGAATGAGCTCGAGCATGCGGCGAGCAAGCTCGCCATGCGCTTTGAATTGCACCCTGACTTGTGCACAGCCGGCTTTGGCATCTAGTTCGAATTCGATCCCTTTTGCGTCGATGCCAAGCTGAGCGAGGGTGCTTTTGATGTTGAAAAAAACGCGCTGGGGTTCGATCTGGTAACCAACAAAGGTGGGCCAGATGCCTTTGATAAAAACGACAGCTTCGGCGGTTTTTTCGTCTAGGCGTTTGAGATTGGTGATCGCACCGTCAGGTGTGGCAAGGTCGTAGTGGGAGGGGTCTAAGTAGGTTTCCAATCCTAGCATAGTCGTTATTCTCATTTGTACGCCAAATGTACGCCAAAAAGAGGTGGAACCTGCTCTTTGATGTGGGAAGTTCGTTGATAGATTGGCTTTATCTGTGTCAAAACCGCAATAGAGTTCTATACCTAATGGGCTGTTATTGTCAAGAATGCCTTTTGGCTTGAAGACTTAAGTGCTTGTCTATCAAATTTTTAGAGTTTTCGCGCTAGAGGACTAGCCAGCATGGATTTGTGAGCGCAGTCGTGCCGATAGTCATGAAAATATTTTGTTTGTAACCTCAAAAATAGCTGTTCAAAAGCTGCCATTCTCGAGGTCATTAGCTCACTATCCTGTCAGCTGCCGCTGAACGGGTCTCTTTTTTAGCGGGAACCGCTGCGTAACGCAGGTACTCGCCTATGGCGTAGCCTAAAGCAGACAGCAGCACGCACGCAATCTCCTTGGGAAAAGGGGCCTTCACAAAGTGAAAAAGGCAAAATCCAAAAGCTCCCATGGCGACGGCTAGCCCGGCAGATAGGGGGCCGCTTTGCGGACGGAAGAGCGCTGCGATTACGGGGATAAACAGGCAGCTTACGGAGAGGTGGTAGCTTTCGATCATGAGTCCGACCATACCTTCGCAATAAAGCGAAAATAAGAGCCCCACAAGTGAGATAGCAATCGCGCAGAATTGCGCAGAGCGCATCTGCTTTGAGAGGTTAAAGTCCTGGGCAAGGTTGGAGCCGATGGCGTTGATAAGGGCGTCGGCGGTCGAAATAACGGCTGCGATGACGGAGCAGCCCACAATAGAGGCGATGAACGGGTTCGTTGTGGCGCTAACAGTCGCCATAAGTACGCTGGAACCTGCGGGTATTTCTAGGCCCAAGCTTTTGCCTAATACGCCAAAGTAGACGGGTATAATGCAAGCGACGGCCACGATGATGGCCGACCAAAGGGTCGCTTTGGTGACGATGCGCGGCGATTCTGCGGCAAAGCAGCGTTGGGCCATGTCTTGTCCGATGACCATGAACAGCAAGGGCATTAGCAACCAGCCGCAAAGTTTGGAGGCATCGAAATCAAAGGTGCCCGCATTGCTAGTAGTGATGACCGAGGCGGAGGTTCCAGACGACGCCCAGAAAAAACAGCACGCAAATACGCTTAAGAAGAAGGTCGCTTGCACAATATCGGTTGCTACGACGGCTTTTAAGCCCCCCAGGCTGGTGTAAAGAATGACGATAGCCCAGCAACCGAGGAAGATAGGCATGCTGTCGATTCCTAGGCTAAGCATAAATTTGCGCGAGCCTACGAACTGCGCGACCAGGATCATAAAGAGGGAGGTCATAGAAAGAATAGAGGCAAAATACTTGAGGTAAAGCGATTTGTAGACGACTTCGAAAAGCTGTGCGACGGTGGAAAGGCGCAGCTGGGCCAACCGTTTGCCTATGCCGCAGGCGAGCAGCACAAAGCCGAGAGCCTGCCCAAACGGATAGAGTAAAATGATCCAGCCGTAGCGGTAAGCCTCTTCGGCCGCTCCGAGGATGATTCCCCCGCCCACCTGAGTCGCCACAAAGGTCATGAGCAGCGGAAAAAAGCGCAGACTCTTTCCAGCAAGAAAGTAATCCTCTTGGCTTGCGCTAGATTTAGAGGCTCTTCGACCTATGTAAAAACATACAAGTTGTAAAGCAAACAATAAAAATATGAACAACCACTGATTCACCTTTCTTCTCCTCGCCTTATACATTTAGCGTGAAGTTATAGCATACAAGAAGTGATTCTTGACAGAAATATATCTGCTACCAGTGGCCCTCGCTACAAAAAGAGATCGACTGGTTTCGGGGCGGTCACTAGCCTCATTTCGCTGGCTATCCGCAACCCAGGCTACGAATTCGTCGCAAACTAAGCGTGTTGCCAGCTCTCGCTGAGCTGGGTTCTTTTTTAGCGGGAGCTGCTGGCTGATGCGCGACGGCTAGAATAATATTTCCTCGTATGACATAGTATTCGTTTTCTTATCTTTGACAGAGGGACTACCATGGCGAAGCTGCCAAGAAGCTGTGGAACGCACGACGGGACCTTTCATGCAGACGAGGTGACTGCTTGTGCGCTGCTACTTTTGCTCGATCTCATTGACGAAGCTCATATTGTTCGTACGCGTGACCCCGCTGTTTTATCTACCTGTGAATATGTTTGCGATGTAGGGGGCATTTATGATCCTTCTCGTAAGCTGTTTGACCATCATCAGGTAGACTATGTCGGCGAGATGAGTAGCGCTGGCATGGTACTGCTTTTTCTCAAAGATCTGGGGTTGCTTGACTCTGAGGAATATCAATTTTTTTATCGCACGCTCGTAGCCGGCGTGGATGCGCACGACAATGGTAGAGCTCCTCCGTTGTCGGGCACGTTTACCTTTTCGATGGTAGTGTCTAATTTTACGCCTGTGCACTATGACGCTTCTCCTGAGGAACAGTTTAGGGCCTTTGCGGAGGCGGTGCAGTTTGCACACGGCCACCTAAAACGCATGTGGACGCGCTACAAGTATGTGCGTTCGTGCAGGCAAGTGGTGGACGAGTGTATGCAAAAATACAAAGAGTGCCTCGTATTTGAAGAAGGAATCCCTTGGGTGGAAAGCTTTTTTGATTTGGGTGGGAGAAACCATCCTGCTCTTTTTGTCGTTATGCCCTCCGGAAATCATTGGAAGCTGCGCGGAGTGCCACCTACCTTGGAAGAGCGTATGAAAGTGCGAGTGCCGCTACCTAACGAATGGGCGGGTCGGTTAGACGAGGAGCTGAGAAAAATTTCAGGTATCCCGGGAGCAGTCTTTTGCCATAAAGAACGGTTTATTTCCGTTTGGGAAACAAAGGAAGATGCGATGAAGGCCTTGGAATACGTTTTAGCTAGCCGTAAGGAGTCTCGATGAGTACAATTTTCGCTAAGATCATTGCTAGGGAGATTCCCTCCACCATCGTTTTTGAAAATGACCGCATAGTCGCTATAGAGGACATAAACCCTGTTGCACCGGTACATATTTTAATCATGCCTAAAAAAGAAATACATTCCTTGCAGAAAGCTTCAGCGGAAGATTTGCAACTTTTTCCTGAGATCTTCGCAGTTGCGCAAGAGCTCGCTATGGAATTTGGGGTGGCTGATAGCTATCGGCTGCTCACGAATAGCGGTGCTAAGGCAGGCCAAACTATTTTCCATTTGCATTTCCATCTCATCGGAGGGCGTCAGCTAGGTGCGCTGGCCTGAGATAGGGATGCGGGGGGGAAAAATAACCCTTAAATTCTGGATAGCCCAGACTTGTCCTCTTCTGCTTCTTCTATCGTTGTTTTCTACTTACCCCTTCCTTCCCTGCCTTGCGATAGACGCCGTATCCCGCGTGCGTGCTTATTTGCTACTTAACGATCCCCAGGGTGCATTAGCAGAACTAGCATCGGTTTGCGAGGAAGAAGAGCGGGAGCTGTCCAAAGTTAGGATGGAGGCTTTGGCGCAGGCGGGGGATGAACGGGGGCTATTGGCGGCTTGGGAGGCGTACGCGCAGGCCTTTCCTGAAGAAAAACTAAGTCGTCCGATTTTGGAGGCGATCGCCTGGGGAGTCATCCATAAGGGTGCTTCCTCCTCTGCTTTGCCTACTCGGGCCTTAGCGATGCTAGCGGGGCGTGTGAGCGAAGACAGCCGTGGGGTAAATCTACTTGTCCAAGGATTGCGCAGCCAGAGTTCGTTGATGCGCCTGATGGCAGTCCGGCTATGCAAGCAGATGCGGGATGCTAAGTTAGCGGACGAAATGATACGTATGTTAGATGCAGAACCTGTGTGGGCGGTCCGGTTGGAAGTGATTCGTGCGGCAGGTACCATGCGCTTGAAACTCGCTAAAAGCCGCCTGGAAGCTATGTTGGCAGCCCCACGCGTAACGGGGGAAGAACAGGCAGCACTTTGCGAAGCTTTAGTTGAACTTACCGATCAGTTAGACCGCCAGACCCTGGCGAGCTTGGTCCAAGCGCCTAGAGCGGCGCAACGCATGCTCGCTTGCGAATTAGCGGCTGGAAAGGGCCTACCCGATTGCGTAGGGTTGCTATTGCCTCTTGTGGATGATCCTCACTCAGGCGTGCGTGCGGCTGTACTTCAGACGCTGGGCGTTCTTCGCCAACCGGGCAGGGGGATGCTGGCACCATATGCGAAGAAACTTTTACGCGATTCCGCCCCGCAGACTGCTATCTCGGCCGCTTGGCTATTATTATTAGAAGAGCCGCAAGAGGGAGCAGCCGCTTTAGGCCGCTGGCTCAACCATCCTATTCGGGAGTACCGAGTCATGGCAGCGGCCGCCGTGGCCGCCGCTGGGGTCTACGGCCTCGAGCTAGCGCGGGAGAGTTTGCTCTGCCACGCTGACCCCTATGTAAAGCTGAATTTGGCGCTAGGACTGATTAGTCAACGAGTGAAAGTCGCAGAAGCTACGGCTGTCCTTGTGCAAGCGCTGAGTTTAGAAGAGCGTTGGATGCTAAGGCAAGAGGGGATCTTCCGTTTGATCGCGCCGAGCACGGTTAAACATCAGGAGACCGTGCCCAATTATCCAGAGGCGATCAACCAGGTCACACGATTGCAGATACTCAACCTTTTGGCTATGCTGCGGCACCCTGAGGCGTGGAGCTCCATTAAATGTTTCTTACAGGAGCGCAAATGGGGCGTCTCTGGGATGGCTGCGGCTGTTCTTTTGACCGAAGGCGATGAAGAAGCCGTTGCGCTTGTGCGCACTTTGTTGCAAGATGCAGATCTCCGCATTCGTACGCAGGCCGCTTTGGTGCTATCCGTCTGGGGTGGCGGAGAAGAAAGTTTGGCTGTCTTAGAGCAAGGTTATGCTGAGGCAGACCGGCAGATGAAGGAAAATATTTTAGAAGCCGTTGGACGGATCGGCCATATGAGCTCTATTGCGTTTCTGATAAAAGGGTTAGCAGAGCCTCATCAGCACTTGAGAATAATATCAGCCGCTGCAATATTACAATGCATTAATCATTAAATTTTCAATATATTTAGATCGCACGATTTGTTAATAGTAAAGACTCGCCAAAAAAATCTTGCTCACAACAACTCTTCTTTATTAAGCTCTTGTGATTCTTAAATTCTTGAAAAGGGTAAGCAAGTGGAAGATAAAGGTAGCGCGAGTGTATGGTCGGTCATGTGCCTGGTTGCAGGGACATGCATAGGCGGGGGCATGCTGGCTCTTCCGGTTGCGACCGGGGTAGCGGGCTTCGTGCCTTCTATGGTTGTGGTGATTATCTGCTGGCTATTCATGACTCTGTCAGCTTTACTGCTGCTGGAGGCTAGTCTTTGGATGGAAGAGGGAGCGCATGTCATGACCATTGCCTCTCGCTTGTTGGGTAAGCCAGGGCGCTATGCAGCATGGCTGTTGTATTTGTTTATCGGCTACGCTTCGATTATCGCTTACACGGCGGGAGGCGGCTTGCAGGTGGTGGAGGCCGTGGAGAAGGCATCTGGAGCCATCATAAGCAGAGGCATGGGGTGTACCGCGTTCTTGCTTATTTTTGGCGCCATTATTTCTTTAGGTAGCCTGCTTGTAGGACGTGTGAACGCGATTCTTTTTATAGGTATGATCGTCGCATATTTTGCGTTGGTTGGGGTAGGAATTGATCAGGTGAAGCTAAGCAATCTGGCACAGGAAAGATGGGGGTTTTCCGCACTAGCGGTACCGCTGTTTCTAACGGCATTCAGCTTTCAAACGATCGTGCCAAGCCTTACGCCCATGCTGCGCAACCATGCAAGGAAACTGCGTCTGGCAATCGTGGGCGGTACGACGATGTCGCTTTTGATTTATATCGTTTGGGAATACATGGTGCTCGGTATTATGCCTGTGACAGGCACTGACGGGCTAGCAGCTGCGTTGGAACACGGGGTGCCGGCCACAAACTATCTCAAACATCACGTAAGCCCCCTGGTCGCCTATGTCGCCGAATACTTTGCTTTCTTTGCACTAGTCACCTCGTTTTTAGGCATAGCCTTGGGGTTGTTTGATTTCCTGGCGGATGGTTTGCGCATTCAAAAAAGCGCCAAAGGGCGCGCGTTACTCTTTGCACTGATCGGTGTCCCTACGCTTGTTTTTGCTCTTTATTTTGAGCGTGTTTTTCTCGTCGCTTTGGATTCCACAGGTGGCTACGGAGATTCTATTTTAAACGGCCTCATGCCGGTGATGTTTGTGTGGGTGGGGCGTTATCATAAGCAGCTCCCCTCTGTCGTCAAGTTACCTGGCGGCAAACCTGCCCTAGTGATTGTTTTCCTCTTTTTTTTAAGCACTTTGGCCTTGGAAATCTGTGTACATATGGGTTTGGCCGAGCAATTGCTGGGGATGGATGTTAGCACAACCATAAAAGAACTTATTGATTAAATCAGCGGAGGGATATGAGTGGGTTCGGGTTAGTTATAAATGACCTACCGATAGGGTATCGCTACCTATCTAGGTTCTTCGAGGGGTATAGCGAAGTAGGCATGGCTTTTGCAAGCTGTAGGATCGGGAAAAGCCTCAAGGCGAGGTGGCCTCACCTGGCTGTAGTAGATAGCCTACTGCGCGTTGCTTTTATTGGTCAGGTGCTAGATGCCACCACCGTAAACTATAGGGCCCTCAAGGTTAGCTCCGCCTACTCCAGCTCTTTGGATGCACGCTTGCAGGCCGCTGATTCAAACATGCCCATCCAGCGGATAGCATTAGCTGTTTTGGGCTTAGAACTGGTCAAGCATTGCGTAAATTGGAATTGGCTACATAAGGGTTGCGCCTTTTTCGAACAAAAGGGACTGGTAATCATGGCGGTGGCTACAGTCCCGCTCAACGCCAGTATCGGTTGCTGCCTTTGGTCGGAGGCCGCCCCCGATGCAGCAGCTGTCAGCGTCGGCAGAGTACTCTCCTCTTCCATCAGATGCTTCAACTTTTTGTGGGGAGAAAAGCCGAACGAGAACGCGGCCATTAGCAGACTGAACGGCTACCTGTTCCTTCGCGACGGATTGTTCCACCTGATAGCCGATGCGAGCCGCCTACTTTTGACGGTTTATACCAGCCTAGACCGCACGTCAGCCCCCTTAGCTTCCGGATCGAATCGAAAAAAATGGGCGGTCTCCATCGAACGGGTTATTTTCGTTGGATTGAGTATTTTCGCACTGAAAAAAAATGAATCGCGCGTTTTTGCTCTGGCCGCGGCAGTAAGTTGCTGGGCTGTGCTTGGTTTAAATGAGCGCATTTATCAAGGATTAATGAATACTTGCTTTCATGCGTTGCAAGCGGTAGAACTGGTAGTTGAACCAAACCCAAGCAGATACTCTCAAACCGAGTTCGTCTACCGGACTGCTAAAATCGTAGAAAGTGCGAGCCGGGTTTGGGAAGAACTGAGAGCTTATTTGGCTGAAAGCCTATCAAAAGACTCTGCGCCAAAAAACTTCTCGCAAGCCACGGAGGAAAGTTTATTTTCGCAAAGGCTTTTATTGGCTGAGCAAAGTCTTAAAGAAATTATCGTCGGACAGGACGAGGCGGTTAACACAGTGATGGCCCAATTGTCTGTCTCGGCCTTAGGTGTTGGTACTAATCAGCATAAACCCAAGGGGGTGTTTCTTTTTATCGGTCCTACAGGCGTCGGCAAGACCGAACTGGCCAAGCAGCTGGCGAAGGCCCTTTATGGGGACTCTGAAGCTTTTATCCTTATTCCCATGAATGGTTTTGGCGAGGCAAACAGCGTAACCCGTTTGATAGGCTCGCCGCCAGGATACAAAAACCATGGCGAGGGTGGCCAATTGACAGAGAAGATTAGGAGTCAACCGGCGAGGGTATTTATATTTGATGAAGTTGAGAAAGCGCACCCGGATGTCCGCAAGCTCCTGTTAACGCCGTTCGACGAAGGAACGATTGAGGATTCAAAAGGCAATACCATAATCTGCAGGCAATCTATTTTTGTCATGACATCAAATTTATTCGCGAGCACGATAGAAGAGCAATTTAGAGAAAGTGGCTCTTCTCAGCAGGTTGTAGACCATATTTCTGAGGCCCTAGCACAGGTGCTGTCTCCCGAGTTTTGTGGGCGCTGTCTAGTCGTACCTTTTAAGCCCATGGGCGCAGAGATGATCGACATGCTGATTGTGAAAATACTTTCGGAGGCGGTCGAAAGGTTCCAGCATCAGCACAAGTTGACAGTGGAGTTCACGCCGAGCGTGGAAAAATTCTTGCACTCTAAATATCGCCCCAAGCTAGGGGTAAGGGCTCTTCAAGCGCTCGTCGATCAGAAAATTTTAGCGGTACTTAGCAAGCACATCTTGCTGCGAAAACAGGCGGGCGAGGCGATAGAAGGAACCGCGATCAAAGTAGATGTAGGCGGCTTCGGGGCAATTGAGCTAAGTCCCCATGAGGCGCTTTAAGGCTTCTTGCTTCATGCGCAGGTGCAGGCTGTACAGCCCGTTGGCTCTGTTTGGCGTAAGGCTTGAGGCAATTTGCATCTCTTCTAGGTAGCTGGGAGGACATTGCAGAACAACTTCTGGCGTTTCGCCGCTATACACCATCGTGAGGAGGGTAGCGAGTCCTTGTGAGATCAGGGCTTCTGATTCAGCCTCAAAAATCATGCGTCCGTCCGAAAATAAAGTGTGCAGATACATAACGCTCTGACAGCCGTCGACTCTGTTTTGCATAACCTTGAATTCACTATCTAGTTTGCGCTGTGCACGTCCAAGCTCGATAATTTTCTCATATTTTTGTTCTGCGTTGGTGCAGTTGATGAAGAGTTTTTTCGTCTCTTGCTGCTTGCGTAGGCATGATTCAGACATATGGAAGCTCCTGGAATTTACGATCAGCTATTCCCGTTAAAAAAAGAAATCCGATAGCTCCGGTGCAGTCATCAGCCTCATTTTGCTCCTTATCGCCAGCCAAGGCTGCGAGTTCGTCGCAAACTAAACCTGCTGTCAGGCCTCGCTGAGCCGGTTTCTTTTTTTAATGAGAACAGCCGCTCCACTATAACGGCTGTTGACAATTAAGAAACACCTGGTATTTTATTCCTGCGAAGTATAAAGTCTTGTAGGACTAAGAAGGCGCAAGCAAAATTTATGGCAAAAGAAGATACGCTAAAGCTAGAAGGAGTCGTGGATGAGTTACTCCCAAACATGACCTTTCGGATTACGTTGAACAATGGGCTAAAAGTGTTAGCTCACTTGTGCGGCAAGATGCGCATGAAAAATATTCGCGTACTAGTGGGTGACGTTGTAACGGTGGAAATGTCCCCTTATGATCTGTCCACTGCGCGGATTGTTTTTCGAAAACATTAAAAAAAACCGGAATCTCACGAAGTCGGTTGATTTTTTTTGTATGCCTCTATAAGCTGTTGAGCTTTCGGATTCACTACGTCGAAACTCGCGGAGATAGACGCCCAGATAGCTCAGGGGTAGAGCACTTGCATGGTAAGCAAGCGGTCGTAGGTTCAATTCCTATTCTGGGCAAAGCGAATGTGAAGAAACAAAAATGTTTGGAGATTAACGGAGGAACAAATGGCTAAACAAGCTTTCCAGCGGAACAAGCCACACGTCAACATCGGAACCATCGGACACGTTGACCACGGTAAAACAACACTGACTGCAGCAATCACGAAGGTGCTAGCTAAAGAAGGGCACGCAAATTTCCGTGACTATGCATCAATCGATAATACACCTGAAGAAAAGGCGCGCGGGATCACTATTAATACCTCGCACGTTGAATACGAAACAGATGCCCGCCACTACGCTCACGTAGATTGCCCTGGTCACGCCGACTATGTAAAAAACATGATTACCGGTGCGGCTCAGATGGATGGCGCTATCCTCGTTGTGGCTGCCACAGACGGCCCAATGCCTCAGACACGTGAACACATCCTACTTGCTCGCCAGATGCAGGTGCCTTCGATTGTCGTTTTCCTTAACAAGGTTGACCAGATGGTAGGCGACGAAGAGCTTCTTGATCTCGTCGAGATGGAACTTCACGAAGAACTCGAAAAGAAAGGTTACAAAGATGTACCCATCATCCGTGGCTCGGCTCTGAAAGCTTTAGAAGGTGATGCGACCAACGAAGAGGCTGTCAGGAAACTGATGGCGACTGTTGATGCTCACATTCCGACACCAGCTCGCGATATCGACCGTCCGTTCCTTATGCCTATTGAGGATGTCTTCTCAATCCCTGGCCGTGGTACCGTCGTAACTGGCCGTATCGAGCGTGGTAAAGTTAAGTTGGCAGATAAGCTTGAGATTATAGGCTTGAGGCCCACCCGCGAAAGCGTTGTGACCGGTCTTGAAATGTTTAACAAGACTTTAGATGAAGCATCTGCCGGTGAAAACATTGGTATTCTTCTCCGCGGTATTGAGAAAAACGACGTAGAGCGTGGAATGGTTTTGGCAGCACCTAAGACTTGCACTCCACACACCATCTACAAAGGTCCCGTTTATATCCTGACAAAAGAAGAAGGCGGGCGTCATAAGCCTTTCTTCACAGGCTATCGTCCTCAGATCTACGTACGCACTACTGATGTGACTGGCTCGATAGAACTGCCAGCCGGTGTTGAGATGGTTATGCCAGGCGACAACGTCGAAGTGACTGTGAAGCTTATTGCTCCTGTAGCTCTTGAAAAAGGTCAGCGTTTCGCGATTCGCGAAGGTGGCCGTACGATTGGCGCAGGTACTGTGGCAGAAATCATCCAGTAAAGCGGATGAAGGCTAAGGGCGAAGAATGACAATTCTTCGCCCTTTCCAAGGGTGTGTAGCTCAGTTGGTAGAGCAGCGGCCTCCAAAGCCGCGGGCCGGGGGTTCGAGCCCCTCCGCACTCGATAGGCGTAAGGAAAATAACTAGTAAAAGAGCTAGGATTATTGAGATGCCAAAATTTCAGTAACCAAGTTTTCCTTGGTCCTTATAAAAATTAAAGCAAGGCGAATAAATGGCTAGTGTTAGCGACTTGCGAGGAATGAAAATGGCTGAGAGGCAAAAATCTAGCGCTGAAAAAGCGGAAGATAAACTCTCGAAAATGAGCATTAGCGATTTTGTCGGCGACGTGAAAACAGAAGTTGGCAAAATCACTTGGACGAGTCGCGAAGAGATGCAAACGTATGTCAAGGTTGTCGTCGGCGCTACCTTTTTCTTCGGAATGGGGATTTATCTAGTCGACGTCCTCATACAGGGTGTCTTAAACGGTCTAAGCGTGCTGACTCGCTTAATAGGTGGGTAAACCGAATGGAATATAGGGCGGCACAGCATGCATAACTGGTATGTGGTCCACGTGCTCTCAGGGCACGAGAAAAAAGTAAAAAAAGGTCTCGATGAACAACGCGAGATGAAGGGAATGAGTGACCTTGTTGAAAAGGTAATTGTTCCCATCGAAAACGTGTCGGAAGTCAAAAAAGGCCAGCAAAAAATTGTGGAGAAGAAATTATGGCCGGGATACATCCTTGTCAAAATGGTTCTCAATGAAGATTCCTGGAGCTACGTAGCAAATACCGCCAGTGTGATTGGATTCCTTGGCGGCGATAAGCCTACGCCTCTGAGCGATCGTGAAGTAGACGAGGTCATGAAGGATCTGCAAGAAAAACGCGAGACAATCACCGAAAGACACAAGTTCCAAGTGGGCGACCGTGTCAAAATCGTGGATGGTGTGTTTGTGAATTTCTTAGGAACAGTGACTGACGTCTTCCATGACAAGGGACGCCTGAGTGTTACAGTTTCAATATTTGGACGCGAAACTCGTGTGGATGACCTGGAGTTTTTCCAAGTTGAAAGAGCCACGGATGAAGAAGAAGCCGAAACGAAATAGACGGCTAGATAGTAGAGCGAATTGACAAGAGGAAGCAATGGCTAAGAAAAAGATCATCAAGATAGTTCGCCTTCAGATACCAGCAGGCAAAGCGAACCCAGCGCCCCCAATTGGCCCGGCCCTTGGTGGTGCTGGCGTCAACATCATGGCGTTCTGCAAAGAATTTAACGCGAAGACATCGGAGAAGGCCGGCGACGTACTTCCCGTGGTCATCACTGTGTACGCGGACAAGACCTTTACCTTTATCACAAAGCAGCCTCCAGTAGCCGAAATGATTAAGAAGAAGGCTGGCATTGAAAAAGGCTCGGGCGTACCGAACCGAGAGAAGAAGGGAAAGTTGACTCGCGCTCAAACTAAAGAAATCGCGCAGGCTAAAATAGAAGATATGAACGCACGCAACCTCGACGCAGCTGCAGAGATGGTTTGCGGCACTGCCCGCTCGATGGGCGTCGACATTGTTGAATGAGAGAAGAGATCATGACACGAAAAAGCAAAAGAATGCAGGATACCTACAAAAAGACCGAAGAGACGAAAGTCTACAAGGCTGATGAAGCGGTAGCCCTCCTTAAAGAGTGTCCGGCAGTGAAGTTTGATCAATCTGTGGATATTTCTGTTCGCCTAGGAATTGATCCGCGTAAATCCGATCAGAACGTGCGCGCTACTGTTTCTCTACCGCACGGCACCGGTAAAAAGCTCGTTATTGTTGCCGTTACACGCGGCGACAAAGTTAAAGAGGCTCTCGATGCAGGCGCAGATATGGCTGGTAGCGACGAATTGGTGGCTAAGATTGCTGCTGGTTGGACAGACTTTGATGCTGTCGTTGCAACACCGGATATGATGCGTGAAGTGGGTAAGCTAGGTAAAATCCTAGGCCCTCGCGGCTTAATGCCTACTCCTAAAGCTGGCACAGTCACCACTGACTTGAATAAGGCCATCCAAGAATTAAAAAGCGGTAAGATCGAGTTTAAAGCCGATCGCCATGGCGTAGTGAACGCCGCCATCGGTAAACTTTCTTTTGCCGGAGACAAATTAGTACAAAACTTGAACGCTTTTATTCAGGCGGTAGCTAAATCTAAGCCACCAACTGCTAAGGGCCAATACTTGCGCTCGTTAGTACTCTCGTCCACGATGGGTCCTGGCTTGAAGATCGAGCTGCGCGATATTGATAACGCATAAGGAGCCGGTTACCGATGAGAGAAGAAAAACAACTCCTTTTGGATGAGATCAACGGGTTGATGGATCACTATCAACACTTCGTGATCATGAGTTACACCAAGCTCAAGGCAAACACAGTTGCGACTCTTCGCGGAAACGTACAAGAGAAGCTTGGTGGCGAAGTGGAAATTATGCCTAAACGCATGTTGATCAAGAGTGCCAGGAAAGCTGGCAACGAACTGCAAAAGAACCAGTTGAACGGGCATATCGGCGTCGTATTTACCAACGACGGCGTAGAAACTACCAAATTCCTAGTGCAATTTGGCAAAGAAAACGAGGACAACTTAAAGGTCCTTGGTGGAAAGATAGATGGGCTGCTGTACGACGGCGTCCAGATGGAGCAGATTTCCAAACTACCAGGTGTGAAAGAATTACGCTCCCAGTTCCTTAGCGTTCTGGAAGCTCCGCTCAGCCAGACTCTGGGTACGATGGATGCACTTCTGACGAGCCTCATTCACTGCCTTGCAAACAAGGCAGACAAAGCGGGTGAGTCTCAGTCACAAATATTTTCAGATGATAGTCAATGTAGTGAGGTATTACTGTGAGCAAGAAATTAGAAGAGCTACGCGATGAGCTCAGCAAGCTAACCGTGTTAGAAATGGCTGAGTTGAAGACGCTGCTAGAAGATCATTGGGGTGTTAAGGCTGCTGCAGCTGCTGTAGCCGTCGCTGCACCTGCTGCTGGCGCCGCTGCTGCCGTCGAGGAGTCAACAGACTTCCAAATTATCCTGCAAGAATCTGCTGCAGATAAGAAAATCGGCGTCATCAAAGTCGTTCGCGAAGTCACTGGTCTGGGCCTAAAAGAGGCGAAAGAACTAGTGGAAGCTGCCCCAAAAACTGTGAAGGAGCATGCTCCTAAAGCAGAAGCGGAAGATATTAAGAAAAAGTTAGAAGCAGCTGGAGCAAAGGTTACCCTGAAAGGGCTATAACCAAGTGCACCGCACGGCGTTCGACTTAAGCAGTAAAGGCACGGGCCTTTACTGCTTTGTG
This sequence comes from uncultured bacterium, assembly GCA_964445105.1. Lineage (GTDB taxonomy): Bacteria > Chlamydiota > Chlamydiia > Chlamydiales > JAJFMA01 > CAWBNS01. The sequence continues at coordinate 44,535 of CAYUJS010000010.1, forward strand.
CTACCTTCGAACGGGATTCGAGAGTTGGGATGCAAAACTTTGCTTCCTGCTCTCTCGTTTTCCATTAGTTGTGCACAAACCAAATTAGAAAGAGACTCTAGGCTAAGTCTGTTCAGAACAAAGGAAGTGATCCTGCGATCCTGGATTCTGAGTCCTCAAAAAAGAATCAA
>CAYUJS010000011.1:0-44643 GCA_964445105.1 uncultured bacterium
GATTCGTGTTGAGTTGTTGGTTTTGTGCTGGTACTCTTAGTCCAAAAGTGAGAGAGATTTTTTCATAGCAGGCTTTGCAAACAAAGACGCCGTCGGCGGGTTTGTCGTTGGGGGGAGCTCCGTGAAATGCGTACGGTTTTGTAGGCGACTCGCCTTGCTGAGCTGTTTTTTAGTGGGAGCTGCTGGCTCTGGCTACCTTGGGTCTTTTTACGAAGCGCGTTAGGGCTATGGAGCTGCCGATAGCGATCAGGAGCCAAGTCCATCTTATGGTAGAAGCTAAGCTGGGGGTACTGAATTCTTGCCATAGATTGCCGGCAAGGATTAGGGCCAAGACTGTGGGGGCTAGCCATCGCAAAGAAAAGCTTTGCAGGCCTAACGGCCGAGCAAATACAGCGATCAAGGCTAAGCCGCCGATCAACATATTTGTGCCGATTACCATTGGCGCTAGCGCGTCGATCAGGTGCATTGAATTTCCCATGCAGAATAGCGTAGCCAGCGCCGCCATAGCAACAAGAGTGGCCGTGACAGACTTAGGCCGAGTCGTTTTGAATTCTACCTCAATATTTCCGGCAATACTCTCTACGATGGAAAATACGCCTGTCACACCCGCAATGAACACGCAGAAGAAAAATAAGGCTCCGATTGCCTCCGACAAGCCAGGTCCAAAGGATTTGAGAATGGTGGGAAAAAGAATGAATCCAATTTCGAAAGTTGATTCCGTATTCAAGATCGATTCAAAGGGGACGCCTTGCGTGTGACTAATATGCGCTAGGCAGCAGAAGATGGCCCCACCGGAGATGAAGGAGACAGCAAAATCGCCCAAAGCCACGTAGATCATGGCGCGCTTAACATCGACCTTCTGACATGTGTGGCGAGAATAGCCGACAATGATGCCTAGTCCTAATGATAAGCTAAAAAAAAGCTGTCCGAATACGTCTCTCCAGAGCATGGGATCAGCAAGTCGCTCGATGTGCGGAGTTAGGTAGTAGACCCAGCCTCTTAGACCCCCTGGCAGTAGGCAGCTTGCGATCAAAAAAAACGTCATCAATATAGCGAGTAGAGGCATAAAGGTGGAGCAAATGCGCTCAATTCCATCCTTAACGTTCCGCACAAGCACAAACCAGGTGGAGAGGGCGACCAGGAGAGTGGCTAGAAAAATAGGCCAGGAGAGGCTACCAAACTGCGTCACATCAGGGGTACTTTGTAAGACTGTATTAAAAAAGAAGTACTTGGTGTCTTCGGGGATCATGTTTGCAGCGGCGAAATAGGTATAGGCGACGGAGTAGCTCGTGAGAACAATATAAAAACCGCCGATCGATAAGCAGGCAATCACAGCCAGCCAGCCGAAAAACTGGCCCCTTTTACCCGCCACGATGCCATAAGCGGAAACCAGCGGTACTTTCCAGCGGTTGCCGATCATCCCTTCTAAAATTAGCATGGGAACGCCAAGAAAAAAAAGCGCCAGAGCGTAGGGCAGTAAGAAAGCGCCTCCGCCGTTCTTATAAATTTGGGCGCTAAAACTAAGAATATTCGCAAAGCCCACGGCTGAGCCGATCATCGACCAAATATAGCCGCTCTGAGATTTCCAGGTAGTTGAGGTGACTTCGGACATTCTTTTTCTCTAGCTCGAAATGAACGTAAATCATAGCTAGATCACGATTGAATGTCCATCCGACACTTGGCTTTAAACCTTTGGCTATTCGGTGGCTCGCAGCAAAAGCCCGGCTAAAGCGAACCGATTTTTAGGATGGCCATCTCTAATGGCGGTAAGTAGCGCAAGGACCCCTCGGGGGTCCTGTGCAACGGCCAGCGCTTCGATAGAGGCGATGTATAAATGAGTCATGTCGTGGGGGGTAGCTTCGGCGCGCAGGCCTTCTCGGCGCAGCTCCCAGGAAGCCAAGGGGCGGAATTGAACAATTGGGATTTGATCTTGTTCAGAAACCCAGCGACAGACCCTCTCGTGATAGGGACCCTCTAAGCCTGCTTTAAAGAGCGCGAGTGTGCAGTGATTGCGTACAAGTGGCGCGCCGATTTTGTGCTGGCCTTTTTTTAAAATAGCGATTGCTCCAGCGGTGGCTTTGTTTTGCAGGAGCTCGACGGCAAGCGGTACCAGATCCAGCTGCGGTTTTTCGAGAATAGCCTCGGCGATGTTGAGGAACTCTTTTTCCGGTAGATCAATGCACTCGGCTAAAATTTGTTCTCGCAGCCCCCGGCTGAGCTCTATGGCTATGGGCTTGTCTCTGTACACTTGCGTCCCGGAGGCCACTACTTTCCAAGCTTGGAGAGCGCTACCTGCGGAATTGACAGGCACAAACAGCAGATCTTTTGCGTCGACCATTAAGATTTCAGACAGCGACGAGGCACTGCGTGGGTCATGATGTTTGATCAGCGCTAGGGCAGCATTTACGCGGACGTTCCTATTTTTGGAGGCTAGTAGTAGAGCTAGGGTATCTTTGCCCTCTTCGATTTCAGAAAGTACCTGCATGGCAAAAAGGTCGCCGTTGGCAGCCAGAGCAATGATTTCTGCAATGGGAGCGTTGTGGCCCAAGCGGTAGAGCGCCTGTAGGGCAGCGAGGCGCACATTTGGGTTAGCAGAACGGCTGAATTCTTCAAGTTTTGGAAGAGCGGATCCATCTTTAAGGACACCTAGAGCTGAGGCACAAGCCTCTTGCTGCCTCGGGCTTGGGTGCGAGGCGAGTGTGCGCAAAGCGGCAATTAAGTCATCCCGCCCGGCTTTAGCTATAGCCTGGATAGCAGCGATGCGCACCTCTTCGTCCGAATCGTTCATGAGGCGCCGTAACTGTTTGATAGAGCGGTCGTCGCCGACCATGGCAAAGAGCTGTGGCAGAATAGGCCAAAACGATTTGGGAAGCTTTTGTACTAACGCTTCGATTTGCCCTATAGCTGTGGGGGATCTTTTTGTGGCTAAGTGATGGATAGCTTCCAAGCGTATAAGCCAGTTACCCGAGCTAGCGGCGCGATTGACGAGCTGGTCTGCTTGGTCGTTTTGCATGCCTGCAAGAAGATGAAGGCTGACAAGACGCGTTTGTAGGTCGCTGTTTTCCAGACCTTTAGCCAGGAGGTGAGCGACGCGTTCGTTGGAGGCGATACCAGCTCCCAAGATCGCGAGCAGCTGACACTCTTTATCCGGATCGCGCGCGCCCTGCTCTAACAGGGAAATAGACATTTGCTGTAGAAGGGGATAGTCGTGCTTGCCATTTCCAGTATCTACTCCTTCTATGTAGCTGTCGATGGCTGCTTCGATGCGGCCGAGGTGTAGCTGGTGGAGGACATAGGTGGAGTCCGGCTGTGAACAGGCCAAGGAGGATAGCAAACTTGAGGCAAAGATCGTAAAGAAAAGCAATTTCGCTAAACTAGGCCACTGTCTATTTTTTGTCGGTTTGCGCGATGAGTCCACAAGCTCGGCTCCTAGTTGTCCCGGAGGTGCTTCCAGATATCCACCCCGAACTGTAGCAAAAGTTCTTTTAAAGTATTTACGGGCAGGCCAACCACGTTGTAGAAGCAACCGTTAATTTTTTTCACGGCAATTGAACCTGCGTTCATTACGCTAAAGCCGCCGGCCTTGTTCAAACAATGGATAGCTAGCTGATAATCTCGGATCTGCTCATCTGTGAGGGAATTTAGCTCCACTTCGGACTCCTCCGAAGCGGAAAGCATTCGCTGTCCTTGCCGAACGGTGACTGCTGAAATAACCTTATGCGTCGTTCCTGAGAGGGTTCTAAGCATCTTCAAACCATCTTCATAATCTGTTGGCTTCCCGTAGACGACGCCTTTGTGGTAGACCACGCAGTCTGAGGTGACGATGATTGCCTCTGGGTCTGGGTGGTTCAGGGCTAGTGATTTTCCTTCGCTTATTTCGATGGCATAGGCGTGCGGATCGCCCGAAAATAGGATCGACTCTTCAGGGAAATCCGAGGCAATCTGCTCAAAGGGAAGGCGGAAAAATCCCAGGATAGTTTTTCGCTGGGGGGACTGAGAACCGAGGATAAGTTTCATGATCATCTATGCGATAAAAAGTTGTGAGAAAAGGTAGATTTTGTAGCCATCTGCATTGAGGTGCGGACAGTAGCGTAGTAGGGCCGCTTTGAGCAGCTCTTGGCTTTTTTGCAGCTGCGACCAAGAGCATCGCGAGCCGTTTACATGAAAACCCAGGTAGTCTTTGTTATTGAACCGCACCTCTAGCGCTTCAATTGGGTTTTGGCCAGCTATAATTCGCGATTGTTTCCAGGCATTACTCTGGTTAAGTTGGACACGTAGTTCTGGGTGGAGCGAAAAACCGATGAAAATTTTCGTCAGCGTTGTTGGCGAAATTTGTACTGTCAATGCATCTCCTGAGTCAAAATATGCGCCGCTTCATGGTCTAAAACCCAGAGCGCCTTATGCGTTGCCGTTCCAAGGCGTTGCGCGGGCAGCCGCGTGGGATTGTACGGGCCCTGTAGGACTTTTGCAACGGTGTCTGCTTTATCTCGACCCAGCACATAAACGACGATGAATTTTGCTCTGTTGAGGCACGAAAATGTTAGCGTGAGACGCCAAATTTTTAGCTTTGGAATGAGGTTGGCCACCGCCAGTTGTTCTTCTGCGTTGAGCCCATGCGATTCCGGAAAGAGAGAGGCTGTATGCCCGTCTACACCCATGCCTAGCATGACAAAATCGAGAGAGGCACCGGCAACTTGGCCGCGAATTATGTTTTCATATTCATGGGCATTCCAATGTATGTCGTCTTCCGTTTTCATGCGAAAAATATGCTTTTCAGGGATACCTAGGCGGTTCCAACCGGCCATCATCGCCATCTGGTAATTGCTGTCAGGGTGATCGGGGGGTACGACACGTTCATCGCTCCAAAATACCATCACCCTTTTCCAGTCGACCTCCTTCGCCAGAGGGTGTTCAGGAATCTGCTGATAAATCACTTTGGGAGTACTGCCCCCGGCCAGGGCAATCGAAAAGCTACCTTTTTCGGCAATCGCCTTTTTAGCGCGGCTCAGGAGCTGCTCGACACTCCAGGTGACGGTAGTCTCATAATCGCCGGGGATGGCAAGATCTCGTCGATCGTCAAAAGCCTTGAGCGGTTCGTTCATAGGTCCCAATCCTGTTTTGCAAGCAAGTGAAGCATTGTGAAATATTGAGGGCTCCCAGGCGCATAAAAAAGCTCTTTCAAGAAGGGATAGCTGCGGCGCACGCCAGGAACCAGCAAGGTAAAGGGCAGTTCGCAAGCCTCTGGCGAGGAGATGTGCACCATCAATTGGCGCGATTCGGGCAGGTGCTTCATGGAAAAGTGGCTCCGGTTCGGGCCTTGCACTTCTGCGCCTAAGAGTACCCCTGGCCAGCGGCCTGGCTCTGCGCCAGGGACCAACGATACGAGGAGCTCTCCGGAGGCATGCCGATAACTGGCAAGGCTCTGGTCGCCATTCTTACTTATGTTCTGTAGATGCCACCCAAAACGATCCGCCAGCCAAGCCTGCAGGTAGAGCGCCTGTGTTTGGGTGCCGGCCTTTACTGCATTCTCCAATTGGTTGTAATGAATTAGGATACGGTTGGCGTGTGCAAGTTTTTGACGACGTTCCGGGGAGTCGAAAACCTTTCTAAAAACCTCGCGCCAGCCGCTTATACGCGCCCAATTTAGGTCGACAATATCCAAACTTTCCCTTTTGTGTAGCTTGAGAATTTGTTGGCTAAAGCGGCTTAAATTTTCTGTGCTCTCCGAATCGATGATCAAACGGTCCCCCATGTGTAACAGCGAAGGCAGTACCGTTTTTTCTAAAGCAGGGTCTTGCCCCCAGACCAAAAATACGGGCAGATCGGACAGAAGGTAAGGCAAAACGACGTAAGGTACCCGGTCGAGATTGCAGCAAGAAACCGAAATACGGATCTCTTCGTAATCGGGTAACGCCCCCTGCGTTGTGGAATAGACGCAGCCGCGCACTTGCAGTAGGGGCCCAACTGATTCTTCTCTCTGTATGAAAATAATGCGACAAGGGAAGCGCTCGGTAACCATCTCCATAAGCGCTTTAGATGAGGCCATCTGATCTGGATGATTCGCATAGACAATCAAATTGAACAGGCAGGCTGTAGAACCTTCGGCGAGTTGTTTCGCGGTTTGTGGTGTACAAATTCTGTTGGCATGCGTTTCTATGGTCATAGCACCCTCCAGGTGTGCCCGTCGGCGCGCATCAGGGTGTCTGCTTCGATTGGGCCCCAGCTTCCCGATGCATAGTTTGGGAAATCTTGAGGCGCGTTATTGGCCCACCAGTTCAGCACCGGTGTGAATATCTTCCAGCTCGATAGCACTTCGTCGTTACGCGCAAACAGCGTTGCATCGCCCGCCATACAGTCACAGATGAGGCGCTCGTAGGCCTCTTGCTGGGTTGCGCCAAAGTAGGCGTTGTAGTGAAACTCCATCTTCACCGGTTGCATTAACCCTTCATGACCCGGGATTTTGCAATTCGTTTTCAGGGAAATCCCCTCGTTCGGTTGGATCCGCAGCGCCAACACATTAGCCGGACAGATACCGCTATTCGCCTGGTAGAGGGTACCGGGAGCCGGTTTGAAGGTAATGGCGATTTCAGTCACCTTCTTGGGCAGGCGCTTGCCCGCTCGTAGATAAAATGGGACTCCCGCCCAACGCCAGTTGTCGATCCAGAGCTTGAATGCTGTGTAGGTCTCTATATTGCTCGTGGGGGACACGCGGTCCTCCAGGCGATAGCCCTTCACGGCCTCGCCGTTGACAAATCCTGGTCCATACTGGCCTCTTACTGCATTGCGCAGCAGATCAGTCTCAGAAAAAGGTCGAATAGAATGCAGCACTTTTACCTTTTCATCGTGAATAGAGCTGGCCGATAAATTGGCCGGCGGCTCCATGCCAATTAGCGCTAGCAGCTGCATCATATGGTTCTGCACGATATCGCGTAACATACCCGACTCTTCCCACAAAGGTCCACGAGAGCCAACCCCGATCTCTTCACCAACCGTGATTTGCACATGGTCGATGAAGTGGTTATTCCACATAGATTCAAAGATAGGATTCGTGAACCGAAAAATCAGCAGGTTCTGTACCGTCTCTTTTCCCAGCCAGTGGTCGATCCGATAGGTTTGCGATTCATCCAGGTACTGACTTACTTCTTCCTGAAGGGCGATGGCAGATCCCAGGTCGTGCCCAAAGGGCTTTTCAATGATCACCCTAGACCAACGCTTTTGCGGATCATCAATAGCATAGATCAATTGGTTTTTCTTGAGCTTTTCGATAATTACAGGAAAAAATCCCGCCGGAGTTGACAGGTAGTAAACTCTATTTCCTTTCGTACCAAACTGTACGTCTAGCTCCTTGAGAAAACGCTCCAACGCCTCATAGCCGGCATCATTATGAAATTCCGAACAGTGATAAAAAAGCTGATTTGCAAAGGCATCCCAAAGTCGCTGATCGGAAACAGGGGTACGCGAAAACTGATCGATGGCTTTGCGCATTTCTTTACGAAACTGCTCGCTCGACGCTTGGCGGCGTGCGAATCCTACGCAAGCAAAATGCGCTGGGAGCTGACCCTCATGCGATAGGTTAAACAAAGCCGGCACGAGCTTACGGGCGGTTAAATCGCCCGTCGCACCGAAGATGACCAAAATACAAGGCTCAGGCGTCTTAGACGCGAAGACCTCTTCCATCAGCGGATTGTCTAAAGCGCTATTCGAGGTTGTTGATTTCATGATCCTATCTGGGTTGGGGCTTATCCCCAAAAGCTAACACAACCCGTCTATATTGAGGAATTCCAAACAAGCTGTCGGCTCAGGCCAGTAAACATAAACTAACGCTCGAAATGATATATTTTAGATTATATTTGTTAATCTAGTATGTTTTAATTGTTTATTTATTTAACAAAATTAATCAATTGTTTATATAATAAATATTATAAGCCCAACTTTAGTAGTAGGTTTTTTTGTGACCGCTCCTCTGTCCAGCTCTTCCAGTTCGTCGTCGCCTCCTTTCGCAGCCGGCAGCAGCACTCCTGCAAGTTCCTTATCTTTCAGTTCCTCGTCCTCTAGCTCATCCTCTAATTTGGAAGGCGTGGCTTTGGGTGCACTAGAAAATGTCGAGAAACAACTGAGAGAAAAAGTTGGCGAGCTTCGAGGACTTGTGGTGCCTAGAAGTGCGTTTCCGCCGGCAGGAGCTTCTAGTTCATCGGCCCAGCCATCGGAAACGTTTGTGATAGGAGCTGTGGCAGACGTTGTGAGCGCAAAAACGGAGGCGAGTATAGAAAAAGAAAACCATTCCAAAGGAGTAGTGGACGCTCTGGTGAAGAGGTGCAAAAGCGAAGGAGAAGCGTGGAAAAAGCTCACCTCTGGAGTTCAGGGGTTGTTTGCTAGGCATGAGCCGGGGCCAGAAGACTCTCTCGAGGATTTCCTCGGCAAGGAAAATGGGCTTGTTCAAGAGTTCAGGAAGGACATCGGTTACTCACCAGATCCTTTACTAGATCCGCTAATTCGTACAGAGGGCCAGCTTGTCAAAGCCATCAAAGCAAATCTGAATACAGTAAGCTCAAGTTCAAGTAGCGCCGAGTCGCATGAAGCTGTAGCGACCGTTGAGGAGTATCTAATAGTTGCTGGTTACGAGAAGGAGGAGTTAGGAGTGATACGGCCGGATGGCGAAAAACAAATCTTTACGCTCTGGAGAGCCCCTTCAGGTTGCAAGCGCTTGTTTATGGACCACGCTACTTGGAAAGTAAGAGATGTCCTCATCCCAAAACTCAAAGGAGCGGCGCCTCAAGATCCTACAAGTTGTAAGAACATGACTACCAACCTAAAAGTTTGCACTAGCTTGGCTAAGAGCACAGATCCCTCCTTTTGTGGGGCCGATGGGGCGCTGGTCTATCTAGCCCCCATAAATTCAGGAGCTATTGTGGCGGCTGCTTCGCACGATGTCGCCTCGCCTTCAGAAACTTACCAGGGGCATTCCGCTTAGAGATACGGTTCAAGCATACGTAATAGACCAAGCGAAGTTCCGGGCAGCCTTTGATACAGCATCAGTGATCAAGAAACATCTTTTAACGGTGTTGAAAAAGCTGCAAGACCAAGGTAGTGTTGAAAGGAGCGAAATAGACCAAGCAAGATCAATTTTAAAAAAGAAAACAATCAGTACTCTAGATAAGCCTTACTATAGCGAACCGGCTGAACAAGTGACTGATTTACAAGTAAAGTGGCAGAATATTCAGGAAGCAATAGAAGTTTGCAATCAGCTCGAGACAGAGAGTGGGTTGACAAAACAAGATGCGCAAGACACTCTTCAAAAGATCTCAAAGTATTTAGACTGTGTGAAGGTGATCTCGCGCGGTGTGCAGCGTAAAGAAGTTACTGGCTGGGAAATGGATGTGGCGCAAAGGAAAATGGACCACCATGTGCTCGGTCCGGTGCAAAGGACCGTGGATCATCAAATTGTTGCGATGTGTAAAAGGCTGATGGGCCGCGACCTCTTACCTGCCCCATTTGAAGGCCTTGACGTAGAGAAGCTAAGCTACGACCAAGCCGTGGAGTTTGCCCATAGTAAAAAAGATCTGTTCTTTAAGAACATCTTCAGCAACGTCCTGAGCTGTCGCAGCTTGAAAGGGGTGGATAAAGTTTTCGAGAAGTACCGGACGGGACAAAAATACGTTGAGCTAATCAAGGCAGTTTCAGAAAACGTGAGCGACCCAGCAGACCAGCCAGATCTGGAAACCATCGGTGAATGGCAAAATGCCGTCGACGAATTGTATCACGCTATCCAAGGCGCGCTCAAAGAGGCTAAGACTAATTATACAGAGATTCAGCTTCTTTCCTTCGACTCAGACATCTGTGGATTTGGCGTTAAAGCCCAGCAGCTGCAAATAATTAAAGATTCCTTGTTTTTGGATCAATGGAAGCCGTACTATGATAAAAGTCAAGAGGCGACAAAAAAGTTGAACAATCTAAAAGCTAAAATTGATCAGGAAACAAACAAGGCCTCTGAGATCAAGCTTGAGCTTCGTTCCAAGCAAAGCCTGGAGGCGCCATCGTTTGAACAAGCGCTCAAAACATTCCAGGCAGTGGAAAGGCTTAATTTCATAGAATCTAGTGGGCCAGAAGCAATCAGAGAGCTTGCGGGCGCTAAGAAAGAGTTTGCGGACGCTAAAAATAAGCTTGGGGAGATTCAGGTAGATTTAAGACTGTTGGACGCAGCTTGTGCGACTTATGATCTACTTGTCAGGGCTCAGGAGATGGGTATCCCCTGTTTTATTCACGAAGGTCCAAAAGAAGGAGACTAAGCAATGGAAACAACTAGCAAGCCCACAAACCCCATAGTTTTAGCAAATGAGATCCGATTGATCCAATCTCAACTGCAAACACCGCTGCTGGCAGATGAAAAAGTGCGCGGCCAGTTGGTTGGCTTGCTAGAATCCTGTCTTTCCGACAGGGTAGGGCCGTCCTGGACTTTGCTCAGACTTAGAGAAGTAGCCCAGTGCATTGCTGACAAAAATTTGCCCGAAGCGGTTCGTGCCATCAAGGTGTTTAGCGAAAGGGTCGTGCAGTTCCTGCAGGCCGATCGACAACCTGAGCTGCTGAAGAATTTACCCGAACCAAAAATTCCCAGAGATTTGGATAAGGCTACCGCTTTGTATGTCCAAGGGTACTGGCGGGGACAGCCCGAGGAAGCACTACAGGATTTCGCTAGCTGGGTAAGCCAGTACAAAGTACCTTTGCTGGACCTGCTATGGCCCACGGATGAGCTCTTGCGGCTCGTCCCCTACTTGGAGACAGTAAATTTTACGCAGCTTAAGCTGCCCAAGGAGGCCTTTATTCAGCTGATTCGAGCTTGTACAGGAGCGAAAACTCTGATTTTTTTTGGCAACCATTTAGACACGGAGAAGCTAGAGAGTTTTAGAGGATTGCCATTGGAGACGCTCGATATTAGCTGGTGCTCCTTCGATGTGCCCGGGCTGGATCTGAGCACTTTAGCTACTCTTAAGTGTGTGAAGCTAGCTAGCTGCGCACGAGGCTTTAAGGGCGACATTGACTTATCTGGAGCCGCTGGCCTTAAGGAATTTTCTCTGATATCTGTTGCCGATTTTCAAGGTAAATTGCTTTTTTCGGAGTCGGTTTTGTTGGAAAAGTTTTGTGTTGAGGATTGCAAGTTCTGGTCCCAAAAGCTGAAAATAAACGCTACGGAATTGCGCTCTTTCCAAGTGCATTCGTGCGAACTACCTGCGCAGCACATCGACTTGAGCGCTGCTAGTCATCTGACAGAAGTCGATCTGTCGTTCTGCAAACTAGCAGGTTGCGCCGTGACGCTACCTGCAGCTGGCCACATGAAAACCCTTAACTTTGACGATTGTCAGCAGTTCGAGCCGGCTGCAGACTGGGGGGATTTCTCGGGCCATCCCGGCCTAGAAGAGGTGAATTTCGCATGTTGTAAGCTTTTGAACATACCTTTGAAGTTTGGCTACAACCCAAACCTCCGAAAGTTAAACATGAACAGCTGTGTTATCTACAACCAGGAGATCCCCTGGGAAACGATTCCTAACGTAAAAGCCAGCCTTTACAGTTGTCGCGCCATGACGTACCCTAAGGAACGGCCTGCTGAAAAATAGCGGTCTTAGGCGCCTTCGTCGAAGGTTTGGCTGGGCACTTCTAATCCTGACGGGTTTCTGTTCAGATTTCTTCGGCCGAGGCTATTTTAGTGTCAGCTCCTCTAGGGCAGGCGATATGCGCTCAAGCGTTCCTCGGGGAATTTTTTTGGCGTCTTAGTATCACCTTGGCTTTGATGAAAAATACGTTTGAAGACAGGTTCCCACAGTTACTCGTTGGAGGCACGTGATAGCCGTTCGCCGTCGTTGCGCCATCCCCTCTGTTCGTAGGCTACTGTTGGGCTGAGGTCAAGCGCCCTCAGTCACGGGTGCCAGTGCAGGCTTAAGCCTCCGGCGGCAGACGCCGCTTAATTTAACACTCTTTTCTTACAAGGCTCAGTGCTTGAAAAGGCTGTACACTTAACAATAAAAATGTGAGAATATGCGTCTAATCAATCATTTGTAAAATTTTGCTAATAAAGGCGGTAAATTTCTTGAATGCAAACGCTTTACTGACCGGATTTAGGCAGCAAATAAGCGGCCGGCCGGTTATTAATCTCGCAACGGGCCTGCTAGCAGGTAGATACGTCTCCAGGCTTCCTTGGAAAGCGGTTGTGCCGGTGACTTTGGCTGCGATGGCGGTTGATTGGACATTGCAGAGAAAAAGCTTGTCGCCCACGCAAAGGCATCTGCAGCAGTTGGCCGTGACAATTATCCTTTCAGGGGCTTTTGTAGCGGTGTTTCCCAGCTTCAGGAAACGTCTGCCCGACATCTTGGGCCTTTGGGCTTTGATTTCATCTGTTCACGCGGCCGTACATTGGGCAAGGGGGCTCGGGCCTGCAAAGGCGCTGCAAACAGCGCCACCCGCTCCGGAGACGGAGTCAACGCCCCAAGAAGCAGTTGCATCCGCAACGATGCTTTGCTTGAGCATAGCTGAACCAGCAGCCTCCGAATTGGGCGAGCAAGAGCTTCTGGCGCAAGCTGCGGCGATTTTCTCTAAGTATTTTGCTGCGGAGCCTGGATTCAGCAGTTTACGGGATGCGAAAGATACCTTGTCTGAAGTGTGTGGGAAAGCAGTAGCCATAGGTAGCTTTGAGAATCGCTCCGTTTTACTGACTCTAGAGCGTGTTGGTGATGAGCCCTGGCGTTTAGAGGCTACTTATGCGGAAGGGTATGATGGCCCGGCCATCCAATTAAGTCCTGCGGCCCTAATAACCGTGGTCGTGCCCAGTCCTTCCTATGTCGTAGCGGCTTTGAAAAAAGCAGCCGATCGCCTCAATGCTGAACAGGCCAGAGAATGGACGACCCAGGAAGAGCCAGCCTACATTAAAAGATCACTTTTGCTGCAAACAGAAGATGGCCGGTCGTGGTCAATCGTTTGGACTAAGAGTGGCATGTATGTAGCTATCCAACTCGATTCCACTGGTAAGGTCTCTGACGAGGTAGTTTGTATGTGGCCTAGAGAGTCTGATGAGCCAATGATCAAAATCGACCGCGGTTTATTTGACTATCTCAACCAAGCGTTTGAGCGTGCGCTGCAACAGGATCAGTAAGGCTGCTGGCTGTCTAGATAACTTTGCAAGATAAGTACTGCAGCTACTTTATCTACTTGTTTTGCCCGCTGTTTGCGGGTGAGGTTACCCTCTCTTAGAGACCTGTCAGCTTGAACGGTTGTTAGTCGCTCGTCCCAGAGAACAATTTCGCAATCGATGTGTTGCTTTAGTAGCTCTGCGAAGTGGGCTACATCATCAGCCTGGAGCCCACGTGTTCCATTCATCTTTAGGGGAAATCCGAGTACGATTTTTTCGATCTCGAATTTTTGTGCTTCGGCTAATTTGTTTAGTTCAACGCTAATCTTTTGCGCCGTTTGCTCGGCTTTTTTTTCGGCTACGATGGTAACAGAGCCCAAAGCAATGATTTTGCGTTCATCGCTTAGAGCCACGCCTATGCGGGCTAAACCGTAGTCAAGGCTAATAATGCGCGTTGCTTTAGCCATGTGCTTTGCGCTCGATGACCGATTCGACAAATGCCTTAAAGAGGGGGTGGGGCTTGGTTGGTTTCGATTTAAACTCAGGATGGAATTGAACGCCGACCATCCAAGGGTGGTCTTCGATCTCCGTAATCTCACAAAGAGATTGGTCTTCGAGCACGCCAGATACGCTTAAGCCGGCTTCTTCCATGGCGGTGCGGTATTTGTTGTTAAACTCAAACCGGTGGCGGTGGCGCTCATGAATCACACTAGCTTTATACGCTTGGTGTGCTTTAGAACCGGGTTTTAACTTGCAGGGGAAGGCCCCCAAGCGCATGGTACCGCCCATTTCGACGACTTGGCGTTGCTCACTCAAGAGGGAGATGACCGGATCGGCTGTCAGGGGATCTATCTCGGTAGAGTTAGCCTCGGAGAGGTTGAGTACCCCGCGCGCAAATTCCACAACCATTACCTGCATGCCTAAGCAGATACCGAAATAGGGAACCTTGTTTTCCCGGCAGTGCTGTGCTGTGAGGATCTTACCCATCCAGCCGCGCTCGCCAAAGCCACCGGGGACTAAATAGCCGTCAAATTGGCGGACTTCTTCAATCAGGATATCGTTCTCTATAATTTTATCAGACTCGAATGGCGTGACTTCCAGAAGGTATCCAAGAGAGTTGGCTGCATGAGCCAGCGCCTCGAAGACCGATTTATAGGCATCCTTATGCTGCACATATTTCCCGACGACCGCAATGTTTACACTACCCTTGGGATTTTTAATCGTGTCGACGATTCGCTGCCAGTCGCTCAGGTCAATCTTGTGGTCGGGAAGGCCGAGCCGTTTGCAAATCATCTGATCGATCTTTTGTAGATGTAGTTCCAAAGGCACTTCGTAAATGCTGTGGGCTACGTCGACCTCTTCGATAACAGCTTCCCGGAGCACATTGCAAAAGAGGCTGATTTTATCTTTGGCGTCTTCGGGCAGAGAGTGCTCGCAGCGGCAAACCATGATATGAGGAAATAGGCCAATGCTGCGCAGCCATTGCACCGAGTGCTGGGTAGGCTTAGATTTGAATTCACCAGCGGCCTTAATATATGGCACATAAGTGAGGTGAATATTCATGCAATCTTGGGGGTGCTCACTTTCAAACTGGCGAATCGCTTCGAGGAAAGGCAGAGATTCGATATCGCCCGTGGTCCCGCCGATCTCAACAATCAGCACGTTAATTCCTTCTTCCTGGCGCGCGCATTGGAGGATACGTTGCTTAATCTCGTCGGTGATATGCGGAATTACCTGCACAGTCTTGCCGAGATAATCTCCGTGGCGCTCGCGCTTAATCACTGTGTGGTAGATCTGGCCGGAGGTGGTGTTAGAAGCCCGAGACAGTGGCGAATTGGTAAAGCGGTAATAATGACCCAAGTCTAGATCTGTTTCAGCGCCATCATCGGTGACGTAGACTTCGCCGTGCTGGAAGGGGCTCATTGTCCCTGGGTCGACGTTGAGATAGGGGTCGAGCTTGAGCATAGCTATTTTGAGACCTTTGCGCTCTAACAGCATTCCAATAGAGGCTGCCGTCAGTCCTTTACCTAGGGACGAGCAGACGCCGCCTGTGACGAAGAGATATTTTGTTTGCATAGCAGGAGGGGTTCCACTTTTAAAATGTCTTCCGGAGTATTAACACCTGGGCTTTCCCCAGTGACTATGGCTACCTTAATTCGGTAGCCATGTTCGAGTACTTTTAGTTGTTCTAAATCCTCGCTGAGCTGCAGAGGGGTGGCAGCCAGTTGCCCGTAGCGCAGCAGAAAATCGGGTCGAAATGCATAGATACCTATGTGGCGATAGACGAGTTGAGGTGCTCGTCCAACGCAAGCAGGGATGGCAGTACGGCTAAAATAGAGGGCGTTGCCTAGTTGGTCAAAAACGCATTTCACTACTGACGGGTCTTTCAGGTCGGTTTCACAGGTGATGGCCGTCACTGCTGTGGCCATAACCGCTTCGGGATCGATCTGGATTGAATTTGTTAGCCTGCGGAACATTTCCGCTTCCACGCAGGGCTCGTCGCCTTGAACGTTAACCACGATACTCGCGTCATGCAGATCCGGGCATTGCGCAAGCGCCTCTGCCAGGCGGTCTGTTCCGGTAAGGTGGTCTTGCGAAGTCATGACCGCCCGCCCGCCAAAAGCACCCACGTGGGCGAAGATGCGCTGGTCGTCTGTAGCTACGATCAACTCATCGAAACAGTCAGATCGCTTGGCATTTTCATAGGTATGTTGTAGAAGGGTTTTGCCAGCGATGATCACCAAAGGTTTTCCGGGGAACCGACTGCTCTGGTAACGCGCGGGAATCATTCCGATGGTGCGTGATAGTTTGGTCATTCCATCTGCTGTTTTTTGATTTTATTGCCGCCGGGAGTTTGCCTGTTTAGGATGATATTTTCAATCTAAAAGTAGGGCAGACAGCAGTGCCCACTGAAAAAGCCAAGCTGACTGACTGCGTGACAATCATCGGCCTAAGCCTGCTTTCAGGTCTCGCTTGAACCGGTTTATTTTTTTAGCGGAAGCTGCTGAATTAAGGTGCCGGGCGGAAGCTTGGGTGTCGGCCATTTGTCGCCTTCGAAACCAACCAAATCATTAAAAGACTCAGGAAGAACCCAGGAACCGTACTAGGCATGACGAAGGTGGGGATATAGCCTTGAAAGAAAGGCCAAAAGACAGCTATGGTGCCGCCCAAAGCAATACCTGCGAGAGCTCCGTAAAAATTAGCGCTTTTAGAAAATAGCGCCATGAGCATAAGAGGGCCAAACGTGCACCCTAACCCGGCCCAGGAGTACTCCACTGTCTCTTGAATGGTCGCATTGCTCGTGGTTGCGATAGTAAAAGCCAGCGCGGACATTAAAACTATGCCGCCACGAGAAATTTTTAATAGCTGCGCAGAAGAAGGTGGAGTCTTTTTGAGCATACGGTAAACATCCTCAGAAAGTACCGTTGCAGATACAAGCATTTGGGAGTCTAGTGTCGACAAATTGGCAGCGAGCAGCCCACAAAGGATAAAGCCTGCGACGAGAGGTATAAAGGTCCCCCAAACCATGTTGATGAACACTAAGTGCGCATCCTCTAGACCTTGAGGAAAGTAGCCAATGCTGACCACGCCCACCATCGCAGCGCCAGCTAGCGCAAAAACTTGCCAGGTTACGCCGACATATTTAGACTTTTTCAAGTGCGCCGGATCATCGATACCCATAAATTTAGTAACGACATGAGGCATGCCAAAGTAGCCGACCCCCCAGCCTACAGAAAGGGCAAAAGCAGAAAAAACGGTAGAAAAAGAGTAATCTGGTAGCAACGAAAAAGAGAGCTCTCGCGCTTGAGCGGCGGCTAAAATTACTCCTGAATCCAGGCTCAGGTAGGCGAATAAAGGCACGAATAAAGCGACGCAAAGCAATAATACGGCCTGGAAACAGTCCGTCCAAGCGATGGTCACGTAGCCGCCTACAAAGACGTAGATGAGCATCACAGCGGTTGCAATACCGATGCCGATCTCAAATTCGATGCCAAAAATAGTTTTTAGAATGGTGCCGACAGCGCTTAACCCAGCAGACATATAGTGCGTCATGAATAGCAAAGTTAAGGCGGCTGTTAGGCCTCTTAGGATGCCAGAGCGGTCGTTAAAGCGCTTGGCGAAAAAACTGGGCAGGGTGTAGCTGTCTAACTTTTCGGTGCTTCTGCGTAAGCCTGGAGCCACAATCGTCCAGTTTAAATAATTCCCGACCACCAGACCGATAGCCAGCCAAAGCGCAGCAAAGCCTTTCAAGTAAACCAATGCTGCAAAGCCCATAAATAGCCAGGCGCTCATATCTGCTGCCTGTGCAGAAAGGGCGGTTAGCCAAAAGTTCAGGCTTCGTCCGCCCATAATATAGTCGGCTTCTGTCCGGCTGCGTCGGTGTGCCGACAGCCCGATGGCCAACAAAATCAGAAAATAAACGCCGAAGGCGATAAAAGTGTCTCGATGGTGCATGCAGATAGTATAGGGCTTTTTTCTGTTAAAGATAAAGATTTTCTGGCGCTTTGAGTCTGGCCGAAAGCACAGCCCTAGCTCGCTGGGGCACTCCTAGAGCCACCCTGCGTATGTGTACCCGCTTTGCTGGTCAATGGCTTCTTTCTTCAGCTCCTCCTCAAATGCCTGGCCGAACAGATCACCAAGCCAATCGTCTGCGGGATCTGCGCGCGCATTAGAGGAGCCTTGCGGATGGGGCCGGGTTGTATGAGAGGGGAAAGCGAATGGAGGCTGTGCCCTAGGCCATGCGAGGCTGGTGCTTGGTGGGACAGGGGCGGAGGAGGCATTATGTGAGGAAAAGAGGCGCAGAGGCATATGTCCTAAACCGCTTGAAGGTGCTGGGCCTGACCTGCACTGTTGTCCAAGGGTCGATGGTGCGCTCCTGTCTGTAGCCAGATTGGGCACCTGTGCAGTCGTTTGTCCTTCTTCTTTTGGGTTCTTCAGGTTGAACACGAACATCAGTCCTTCCGTCCCGAGCATACTGGCGCCTAGTGCTAGCATGTGCATAGCGGTTACAAGCCCTACTAAGCCCTAGGCCGTAAGCTTAGCTTTAGCTATGCTACGAAAACCTCAACTCCTAGCGCGGTCAATGCAGCACCGGCGGCCAGTAGCGTCACCGTTTTCCAATCTAAGGCCGCCTTTACCTTTCCCAGTGCATTTTTGACCCCTTCCATCGAGATATTGCGCGAATCTATGCTTTTTGCAATTTGCTGCGAAGCGGCACCTTGGCTCACCTGTGCACTGCTTGGCCAGAGACTTTGGCCTCATGTAGGGGCGGGTATAGGCGCGCCCGGGATTTGAGGAGCTAATGGAGGCGGCGTTGCGTTTATGTTCATCATGCACTGTTGGCGAGTTCGGCTTTAGCCTGCTCGGCTACCTTACCAAGCTTTATCGTTGCTTCTTCTGTGTGGCTCGCGGCATGTTCTAGAGCTTGCTCTATTACGCGCTGTGCGCATTCAGTGTTTCCCGCAGCAAGGCAGCAGCGCAGCGTTTCCAAAAAAACCTCGGTATCTGTCGGATTGAGCCCCAAAGCCATTAAGTAAGGGCCCAGCGCTTGTGCGGCGTTGCCACCAAGCCAGTCACTTCTCGCCGTGCCTAGCCAAAAGAGAGGCTCGTTAGGCAGCATTACCGTAAGAAAATAAAAAGCATCCGACGCGTCTGCGTAGCGTTTATCATCCATCAACGCTGCGGCCGCCTCGTAAAAACCGGTTATTGCCTCCGTTGAAAAACCGAATACGTCTAGGATCGATTCGCCTTTGGTTAGGGACTGCCAAAATAGCTCGGGGTTTGCCAGCGTCGCTCGCGCTTTTTCACTAATTTCAAAGATTTCTAAAGATTGCATAGATCACTCTCCTGAATTCTTGCAAGTAGCTAAGCTTTGATCCAGGGGCCCAAGCCAGGTTTTTTCATCTCGCTGGCGGCGTTTTGCTCTTTCACTTTTTTCATAAGCACCTGGTATCCGCGGGCAAAGCGCGTGCGGAAGCAAGACAACGTTTTGTGGCACTCGTTGTGTATCTTCTGTGTATACATACTAAAAGACTCCAGTTCGCTCTGGTGTTGGCTCTTGGCGCTGTCAGTGAATATATTGGCTAATGTATCGACTGCCCGATCAAATGCTGCATCTTCTTCCTCGGAGGCTATAGAAGAAGGTTCGTTCGGGTTTGTGCGCATTTTAGCTCCGCGATAACACTTTAATATATAATTATATTTTTACATAGGCGAATTAATTAATCAATTTAATAAATATTTAGATATTATCTGGCAGTAAACCACAATTGAACACCAGGTAGCTGGCTTTGAAGACGTTGTAGCCATGGCTCAGCAGCGGATACGCTTCCCCAAGCCATAGCGGCAGTGGCCAGGGCGTCTGCTGACATGCAGTCGGGAGCGAGCACACTTACGCTAGCCGCTGTGCCTGGTTGGATCTGAATGGCCTGAAGAGTTACTGGGTCGACAATATGCGTATAGGTGGCGCCGTTGCCAATGGTCCAGTTTTGTAGGTAATCCCCGCTAGTCGCCAATGAGGCACCTACTAAATCTAACTGAGCAATCGGCTCTTGCTGGCCATCGATGGAGCGAATAGCGACGCGCCAGGCACGCGCTTCAGGGTGCTGACCGACCGCGCGCATCTCGCCGCCCCATTCAACGAGTAGATTTGAGAATCCCGCAGCTTCAACGCGCAAAGCGATGAGGTCGACAGCGTGCCCTTTGGACACGCTATCCAGGTTGAGGCAGACCCCTGCGACATCTTTTACTGCCGTTTTTGTAGTTAGCTTGAGGTGCTTCCAGCCTGTTCGTAGGGCTACCTGAGCGATCTGCTCCTGGCTTGGAGCGCGCCCTTCTACTAAACTTTCCAGCCACAGTGCCCAGAGAGGCCCTATGGTTGGATCGAAGCGCCCCTCTGTTAGCTCAAACAGCTTATCGCAGCGCCGTAGAAATTCAGCCAAAGCGGGCGATAAAATAAAGGGCTGGCCTGCTGGCTGGCGATTCAGCCGCGATACCTCAGATTCTGGATTCCACTGGTTGAAGGTGCCATTGATTTCGGAAAAGGTTTCTTGGATAGTTTTTTGAACGATGGCCATCTGTGCTGCGCTGAGGCGACTACCTACAAGTACGCGGTAGGGGATCGTCATAGCTACACCTGAAAAGGTGGTTGTAAGGGATGCTTTTTGGCAGCCTGTCACAAATAAGTAGGCAAATAAACACAACCAAAGCCTCATCTACCGCCTTGTTGTCGCCAGGCCTGCATGGTGTTACTCAACAACATAGCAATCGTCATCGGTCCCACCCCGCCCGGTACCGGTGTGATGGCCGGGCACCACCCCTTCACCTCGTCGAAAGCTACATCACCCACCAGCCGAAACCCTTTAGGATGCGACGGGTCTGCCAGCCGGTTTTGCCCCACATCAACCACAACGGCGCCTCGACGCAACATGCCCGCGCGGAAAAAATGCGCTTGACCAATTGCTGCCACCAGGATATCTGCTTGTCCGACAATCGATTGAATATCAGACGTTTTACTGTGGACGACTGTGACCGTTGCATCAACGCCTTTTTGTACTAGCAGCGCAGCCAACGGTTTGCCCACAATATTGCTTCGCCCAGCGATGACCACGTGTCGTCCAGCAACGGGGATGTCGTAGCGCTGCAAAAGCACTTTAATGCCCAGGGGCGTACAAGAGATAAAGCCTCCTGGTTGACCCGAGAGTAATTTGCCGATGCTGATAGGATGAACGCCATCCACATCTTTGTCTGGAGACAAGGCGCCAGCTATGCGAAAGGGGTTGAGGTGGTTGGGTAAAGGCAGCTGAACCAAAATACCCGTAACGGTCGCATCTTCGTTGAGTTGAGCGATCAGATGCAGCAGCTCAGCTTCTGTCGTCTGGCTGGGTAGAAGGAGCTGGCGCGAAGCGATTCCTGCCCTTTCACAAGCCACCACTTTACTGCGCACATAGAGGTGAGAGGCCGGACTATCGCCCACCAGCACTGCAACCAAGCAAGGGCGTGTAGAACTATTTTCCAGCTCTAAGCGTATTTCAGCACAGATCTTTTCGGCAACAGCCTTTCCATCAAGTAACATAGCAAGCAGATTACGAGTTAAGAGATTAAAGGCAAGTGCATTTTTAGCGGGAACTGCTGTTAGGGTGCTCGCGCGATTATCGACAATAGTCCATTTAGCCCCCTTGGCCCTTGAATGGGTACAAACCCACCTGGTCGGGGTGTCCAACATTCCGCTTTGAGGTGGTGAATCTTATTACTTGTTTTGGATGTGATATCGGAGCGTTTTTCGTGCGCTTACAGCCTCGGGCTAATTGGTATCAGTCCTTCAGGCTTGATCTTGGTTAAGGTGCAAGTGCAGAAACTAGGCTCTTAGCACAACTGCCTTTACCGCATAATCCAGGAAACTGCTCGCATGGCGTAATTTGCGCCTGGACTGAAAAAGTCTAAAAACAACGACGGTTGGTGGTCAATTTCCTCCTTCATCCTTTATCCCTCTTCCTTTACTATGGCAACATCGATATTGGGGTTTGACCTATGCGTTATCTTGTATTTTTTTGTTTGTTCTTGGCCACTTTAGCTGCGGAGGCGCCGCCGGTTGAAACAGCGGATAGCGTGCGTAGACGTAACCAGACCAGGCTATTTGAAGAGTTGAACCTGGAGGAGGACCGAGGCGCTGATTTTACAGGAGAACTGGCTCAGCTAGGGCTCTCGCTGGGAATCATTCTGCTTGTGCTTCTGATTGTTTCGTGGCTAGTCAAGCGCCTGTTGAACAAACGCGTTGAGCAAACGAATCTTAGCAGCGAGATTCAGGTTTTGGAGAAGCGTTACCTGAACCCGAAGGCTGCTATCTATCTTGTCAAAATAGGGAATAGAAATATTGTCGTGGGAGAGTCGCCCGCGGGCCTGGTCAACCTCGGGGAGGCGCGCGCAGACCTCTCTCAGTTTGAAAAAATTATGCAAAAATAAGTATTTCTAAACGAGAGGCAGTAGTTTTTGCGCCTTGAGAAATGTCGCTCGTGCTTGGTCAAAAGTGAGCTTTATGGAGGCAGCCTCAAGCGAAAACCAGTCGATACCTTTAAGTTCAGAGGGCTGCATGGCTAGCTGACCGGCCACTTCTGCTAGGTAGTAGGTCACTGTTTTGGCCACAAGGCGGCCGTTGCGCTCAAATGCGTAGTGCTCTGTGAGGGGATTTTCACTGAGGTAGCGCAGGACGTATAGCCCGGTCTCTTCGCTCAGTTCCCTATTGGCGCAATATTTGGGGGTTTCATCTTTTTCGGGGTGTCCTTTTGGAAAGGACCAGTGCCCAGCTAGCAGCTGGACAAGCAAGATCTGCCACTTATCCTGGTGCCTGCGAAACGGAATGATGCCGTAGCAGGTTTCTCGCACTTTTTCAAATTTAGCCACCAAAGCGCCCAAAAAGCACAGTTGCGTTGTGTCCGCCAAACCCGAATGAGTTTGAAAGGCCTACATCGATTTTCACATCGGTGGCTTCGTTGGGCACTTGTAGATTCAACCCCGGTTCAGGATTCTCAAGGTTCAGCGTGCCGTGAATTTTGCCTGAGGCGATCGCCATAACGGTAGCCACAGCTTCAATGCCGCCAGCACCGCCTAGCAGGTGCCCAATAAGGGATTTTGTGGCGTTCATGTAAATATTTTCCGGCCGATCGAACACGCGCTGGATGCCGAGTACTTCTATCATATCCCCATGTGGAGTGGAGGTGGCATGGGCATTGATGTAGTTGACTCTATCTTTGGAAACTTGTGCGTCAGCCAGCGCGTTCTCAATGCAGATGGAGACGCCCGACCCGTCGGCGCGCAGCTCGGTGATGTGATAAGCGTCGCAGCTGAGACCTCCCCCTAAGTATTCAGCCAGGATGTTTGCACCGCGGGCTAAGGCATGTTCTAGGCTTTCTAATAGGATCACGCCTGCGCCTTCGCCCATTACGAAACCGTCTCTGGCCTGGTCCCAAGGGCGAGAGGCACGCTCTGGAGCGTCGTTGCGCGTAGAAAGAGCTTTTACCGCACAGAAGCCAGCTAACCCCGCTATATTGATGGACGCTTCCACGCCACCACAGAGCATCACGTCGGCTGCGCCGCTGCGGATATGGTTGGCAGCGTTAATGATGGCATAGTTGCCAGTTGCACACGCACTGCTGATGGAGTAGTTGGGACCCATGAAGCCCGTTTCAATGGCTACTAGACCCCCAGCCATGTTGGTGAGGGTATAGGGGATAAAGAATGGCGAAACTTTGCGCGGGCCCTTCGTGTTTAGAGAAGATAGTCCTTCATTGTAGGTGGACATCCCGCCCATGCCGGATCCGATTAACACGCCGCATTTCAAACGGTCTAGCATTTCGAGCTTATCACCGGTTAGCCCAGCCTGCTCCAGCGCTTTCTTAGCGGCGACTACCGCGTAAGCGATGAACGGATCGACGCGTCTAGCTTGCTTGCGATCCAGGTAATCTTCAGCAGAAAAATCACTGATGCTGGCGGCAAAGCGCGTGGTGTACTCTTCACAGGCGAACTGAGTAATCGAGCTTACCCCGCTGCATCCCTGCAGCAGAGCGCTGTAGAACTGGTCTACATCATTCCCAAAACATGATACAACACCTAGACCGGTGACAACAACGCGTTTTCTCGTCATGATGCTCCTTTAAAACCAGCCTTCTTCTTTTTGCTCAGGTAGTTTGAGGGGCACGTCGACTACTTTACCGGTTTGCCATACCTCTTCCAAAGCATATTTCTCGCGAAGGCCTGCTGTGAATAGATGAACCACTACGTCCACAAAGTCGAGCACGATCCAGTCAGCTTCTTGTAAGCCTTCGGCGTGATACGGGGCGCGCCCGTTCTCTTTCATCAGGTGGACTACATCATCGGCTAGAGCGCGCACATGCCGGTCGACAGTGCCTTCTGCGATGATAAAATAGTCTGTCAAAGTCGAGATACCTTCTACGTCTAGCACAAGGATATTAAAGCCTTTTTTGTCTAATATGGCTTGTGAAATACCTGTAAGTAAGGCTTGAGTTTCATTCTTCATTTGTACACTGCTGTTAAAAGGGGCTAGTATATTCGGTGCTTGGCAATGAAGTCCAATACTTTTCCCGGAACGAGATGCGCGCAGCTCTGATGCGTTTTTAGGCGCGCCCGGATTTCTGTGGCGGAGATCTCTATTACGGGCATTAACATGAGACTTGTTAAAAGAATACTGACGATATTTTCCGGCCCTTCAGGCTGCCTTGAAGAGCGAGACCGCAGCCCAGTTAGCGGGGAAGCCAACTTAGCCAAAGTCTCAGCATCTTTCCAACGCCAAAAAGAATCTAGGGCATCATCGCCGAGTAAAAGGTGAAACGTACAGTTTTTTTCTGTTTCTTGCAGGCTTTGGATCGTATCTATAGTAAAGGAGGGACCGGGGCGCTTTACCTCGAGATCAAGGACTCGTAGCCTGGGCGTCTGCTGTACTGCTAACTGGGTCATCATCAAGCGTTGATTAGCAGAAGCGATTGGCGCCTGCTCCTTCAGAGGATTGCTTTGAGCAGGACAGAGCCAGACTTCGTCTAATTTGCCTCGCTCCATCAGCTCCAGAGCCAAGTGCAGATGACCAAAGTGGGGCGGATCGAAAGTGCCGCCTAAGAAGCCGATATCTTTCATACCACCCCTGCTTGTGGGTCTTTATACTTTCTTTTTCAGCTCTTGGATCTTTTGCTGAATTTCCCGAATGCCGTCGTTGATTCTATCGAGGCGCTCGCGTTCCTGGTGCTGTTGTTGGCTAAAGGCCATGGCTTGCTCGATATCAAAGCCGGCGTTACCGCCTGCTTTGCGAATACGCTCTAGCTGTTCTTTGATCTCGTCACGGCGCGCCATACGCTCACGCAGCACCGTGCGGAGATGATCCAGGTTTTGCCTGTCATCGTCAGACAAAGTGAGCAAGGCGCGCTCTTTTTTGTCGGCGATGAGGTCATTCAGCGATTTCAATTGCCGCTCGAGCTCCACGCGCTCTGCTTTGGTGACTGTTTTTTCGATCACCAGTTCCAGCAATTCATCGCGCTGAGCCAGGAGCTGTTCGGCATCCAAAGTGTCTGCTTCTCTTAACAGGGTCTGCACGCGTTCGCGTAGTTCGATAATTTTTTGCAGGCGGGAGCGCTCGCGTTCATCGGCTTGCTGTTTACGTGTCTCTTCTTCCTCTCGTATTTTTTCGTTTACGAGGCTTCGTGTGTTTTTTAACAGTTCTTTGAGAGCAGGCAATTCATCGTAGCCTACATCTGTTTTACGCATCGTATCGGCAAGTTCATCGAGCTGTTTTTTTGCGTTTTCTAATGTCAATTCACCCGTCTCAAAAGATTGCGTAAATGCATTGATCTGTTCTTGCAGTTGAGAGGCATTTTGCCTGTGAACACCCTTTTGCTTGAGGCGCTCTTTACGGCGCTCGCGCTCTTCATTTTTCACCTTCTCCCAGCTTTCGCTCAGCAAGGTGCGCGTTTTTGTGAAGCTGTGAGTGTTCAGCGTCAGGGTCTTGGCTGTTGCCTGCAGGGACTTGATTTCGTCCCGGACAAATGCCAGCGCTCCTTGTAGAGGCGCTGAGAAGTACTTCTGAACGAAGGCTTCGATATCCTGAATGAAGTTGTGGCTGACTTGTTTGATTAACTCTTTGCGCCTAGGAAACACGCGGTCGCCCGCCAGTGAAAGACGCTGGAAGAATTTATTTTTTTGACGCACGCGCATTTCTGTGCGAATCAATTCTTTTCTGAGGCCGTTGATACGCGTAGCGTAGTTGTTTAATAAGTCTAATTCCTGCTGTAGCGGCAGGTAGAATGCATACCGGCTCTCCAGCGTTTTGGCTTGAGGCTCGAAACTGAAATCGGCATTTTTTGCGATATAATCGGCAACAGCTTCAATGTCGGCGTCCAGAGCGGCAATTGCCATTTCGATCTGCTCCACAGCAAACGCTGTCTGCTCATCTAGCATTTCTTTTAGCCGACGAGCCTCTTTGGTCAAATCAGTGCAGCGATCCCATAAGATGCCGCGCAAGTTGGGATTGACAACGGCTTCTTTAAATAGAGGCATGCACAGCTTGCGCGTATCCCAAAATACTTTGAACTGGGGCGTTTTGGCGTGTGACAGCGATTTTTCCATCAGGTCAATGCCCTTCTGCAGTCGGAGCTCGAGGTTTGCTTCGAGCAAGAGCTCGTCCAGACCTTCGGCTAGGGGCTGCGGAATGCCCTCTTCGGCCGCTTTATTTTCGGGAGAGAGATCTTCTGCTTCCTCTTGCGCCTGTGCAGGGTCGGCAACATCATTCGCTTCGCACAAGAGCTCATCCAGTTCTTCGGCCAGGGGCTGCAGGTCGCTCGCATCGACCGTCTCACTTTCGGGAGAAAGTTCTTCTGCTAGAGATAGATCTCCCTCTTGGGCCTGTATTGGGTCGGGAAAATCATTTGAAATATGTGTGTCTTCTGGCGGGTCGGATAGCATAATATGGATTCTGAGCTCACAGGTTTTGCAGCACCCCAAAATGGGGAGAAGTGCGTTTTTAATGACGCTACAATACTGCTTATTGAAATTTTAGGTAAAGGAATTTAAGCTAAAAACGGCCAAGAATAGCCACCTTATCTTCTTCTCGTACCTGTTGAGATAGAGGCATATCCACGGTCGCTATACCCTCATAAGTGCGAAGGATGTCGTACAAGGGGTTGCGTTGGGCAGGCTCGTAGCCTGCGGCGCGGATCATGTCTAGCATGCCTTGATGATCGCTTTTATTGATAAAACCTGTGGCGCGGTGTACATTTTCTTCTGTGATCGTGCCGCCAAAATCGTCAGCGCCGTAGTGAAGCGCCTCAATACCCGTTTGTTTGCCCTCGCCAAACCACGAAGCTTGGATATGATCAAAGTTGTCTAGGTAGATGCGCGAAAAGGCTAAAATGCGGAAATAAGCATCCTTGCCGGCCCAGTTTTTTACCGTACGCCGCAGAGCTGTGCGGTCGCGCTTGTAGCTCCAGGGAATGAAAGCGGTGAAGCCTGTGCTATTGTCCTGTGCTTGGCGAATGGTTTCCAAGTGCTGCACGATGTCTTTAGGCTCTTCGACATGACCGTACATCATGGTGGCGGTCGTCTTGAAGCCTATTTGGTGCGCCGTCTGATGGATGTCAATCCAGGCGCCAGGCGCCATCTTTTTGGGTGAAATGGCCAAACGCACGCGCTCCGCTACGATTTCGGCGCCACCGCCTGGCAATGTACGCTGACCAGCATCCCAAAGGGCCTGTAGTACCTCTCTAATGCTAATGCCGGACGCTTTGGCGCAGGTCCAGATTTCGGGAGCCGTGAAAAAGTGCGGGTAGATCTCGGGATACCGTTTTCTTGCAGCGCGCACGAGCGCCACGTAATAGTCCAGCGTTAGCTTGGGATTGAGCCCACCTTGCAGCAGAACAGTGGTTAGGCCCGCCTGGCGGGCAAATTCGAGATGCTGCATGACTTCGTCGACATTTTTTTGGTAGGCATCCTTGGCGCTTTCATGCCTATAGAAGGCGCAGAAGCTGCAGTCGGCGTTGCAGATATTTGTGTAGTTGGGATTCGAATCGAGGACAAAAGTGACTCTATTAGGGGGGTTCTTGGCGTTGCGAATTTCTACAGCGCGCGTTTGCAAATCCACCAACGGGGCCGTTATGAATAGCTCCAGGCCCTCTTCAAAGGTCAGTCGCATTTCACCCCCCACATCGTTCGTGGTCCGCTGTGATCAACGCTAGGGCTGTTTCTGTGTCGTAGGCTTCTATATCAAGCCAGCGAAACAGGGGCTCTTTTTTGAACCAGGTTCTTTGGCGTTTGGCATAATGTCGGGTAGCTATTTTAAACGCACCCATGAAAAGCGCATAGTCAGTTGGGGTCTGTGCCGAGCGCAAGTAGTCGATGCATTGCCTATATCCAATAGACTGTGAGGCCGCCACGTTTGCGAGTATTCCCGCTTGCAGCAGCTGTTGCGTTTCTTCGATTAAGCCAGCAGCGACCATTTTTTCACAGCGGGCCTCTATGCGCTGGTCTAGTACAGGTTTGGGGCGGTGCAGAAACCAGCAGCGAAAGTTGAATTCTTTGGGGGTGCTCTGGGCGGCCCACTTCATGTCGCTCACTTTGTTACCGGTGATGGTAATGATTTCTAAGCCTCGTACGATCTTATGTTTGTCTCCACAAGAGAGTGTCGAGGCATATTCGGGATCAAGCTGCGTGAGCCGCGCTAGTAGCCCCTCTAAGCCTTTCTCTGATAGCTCTTTTTCAAGCATTTGTCTTATCTCAGGAACGGGCGGCGGCCCAGGCGGTGGGCCATAGACCAGCGTGTGTAGGTAAAATCCCGATCCTCCTACCACGATGGGCACGCGATTGCGAGCTAGGATGCTTTTACAGGCTTGTTTTGCTTCGTGATAAAAATCCACCACGTTGAAGGGCTGATGTGGATAGCGGATATCTATTAGATGATGAGGGACGCAATCCTGTTCGGCTCTTGAAGGCTTAGCCGTACCGATATCCATCCCAAAGTAGACCTGCATAGAATCACCGGTGACGATCTCGCCTTTAACCGCACAAGCTAATTGCATAGCCAGATCCGATTTACCACAGCCAGTTGGACCGGCCAGTACAATAACTTTTTGTTTAGCTTTGCTGTCGTCTAGGTTTAGCTCAGACCTAGCCTCAGCGCGCAGATGATGCAAGACACGCTCAACCTCGGTTTTTTCGAAGGTAATCCCACTGATAAGGGCCACTAGTCACCCTGAGCAAGCCGTTTTAACGCTTCATCCTGTGTGCCGAATACCTCTAAAACTTCATCGAAACCCGACATCTTAAGGACGTCTAAAACCCCATCTTCCACCGAGCAAACCGCCAACTTCCCCGAAGTACTCTTGACTTGTTTAAAAATCGCTAAAAGCATACGCATGCCCGCACTGCTGAGGTAGTTTACCTCAGTAAAATCAAGCAGCACATTGGGAGGTCTTTGCTCTAAGAAGGAAAAAAGCTCTTTTTCCGCCAGCTCAGAGGATAGCGAGTCCAAACGTCCGCTAATGTGCAATAAAAGCACGCCGCTTTTGTGCTCGCCCTTAACTTCTATTCGACTCGCTGTGGTCATGCTTAGCCCCTCCTGGCGCTCACGCAAATTTGGAATATAGTCGATTGGAGAATATGGATCAAACATGAAGCTTTGATTCGGCAGCTCCCGCTAAAATAAGGAATCAGCTGGCTCTGGAACAGCCATTGGCCTCGTTTTGCGCCTCGCAAAGCTACGGTCGCCGAGCCGTTCTCTTTTTTTAGCGGGAGCTATTGCTTGAATCTGCTTCGACTGTGTGAGTCCAAGAGTCCGCTTCTGCCGCGGCTATGGTAGCCTTTTGGTTCTGATTATGGCGCTCCATAAACTGTACCCGTTCGGCTGCCAAGCGCAGCTTACACCTTTTTTCACCCTCGCGGCTATACCAAACATCCAGCTGAAGGTGGCCTTCCACGAATACAGAGGAGGAACAATCCAGCGCATTGGCACAAGTTTCCGCTTGCTTGCCCCAAACCACGACGTCCACAAAGCAAACCTCTTGTTGTTTATCGCCTCCTACCGTGTAAAATTCGCGGTTGAGCGCGACTAGTAGATCTGTGACCGACATGCCGCCTGGTGTCTTCCGCAGTTCTGGTTTACGAGTCAATCGACCCGCGATAAAAACTTTATTTAGCGCGACCATAAATTAGCGCCCCCCATGGCACCTCTCATAAAAAACGTTGTTCCCTAAACCGAACCCTATTGCAATTTCGTTTTTCTTGACAAATGTTTTTTTATGGCAGAGCTGGTCGTCAGCAGCTTTCGTTAAAAATGGCCATCTCACCGTTCGTCTTAGCGGCTGCGCTGTCTGGCTGATCCCGCTTTGAGGCCTTTGTGCGCGCAGTGCCAAAACTATTGCCGGATGGCATACAGTTCACCTATTTGACCTCTGATGATCGAGGCGTTTTAAACATTTGGGTCGCTGCCTTCGAGGAGCCTGCTAAAACCTCATAAATCACAACGGGCAACAACCAAGGTATTTGTCGCTATTTATGGCGGACGGAAAGACAGCTGCGACTTTAGCCCATTTTGACGTGTTTGGCCTCAATTTACAGATAGTAGCCCTGGAGTGCGATACATAAAACCGCTAGCAATTTTTCCAGTTCTTCGCCGACCACAACTTGCAAGCAGGCGCCTTTAGGCACTTTTGTTAAGGAGGGCGTTTACGCACGAGGGCCTGCCCCCCGAAAGCTTATCTTGCGCACCGCCTCAAAAGTTGCCCCCTGCTGCGTGCATGGCAGAGGCTATCTCCAAGCTGACGACAAGGGGTAAGGTGAAAATGCAGGATAACCTTGTAGACGCTAAAAACTGGCTCGTCGGGCAAGGGATGCAGCGGTCTCACTAAAGTCGCCATCTATGTTGACTACGAAGCACTGGCAGCGCGTAGGGCACTTGCAAAAAGAGCAGAACTTTGTAAAAAATTGCTCGCCTTTATTTTGCGCGCACAATGTCTAGTATCAGCTCTTCATCACCCAGGGCGCCGACGATCTGTTTATTAAACACGCCTAAGACGAGCAAATCGTCGCAGCCATGCGCAGCAAACTGCCTTTTGATTATCTTTTTTTGAACGAGGAAGACTATGAATTTGCACGTACTGAAAACTGCCTCGAGTTCTTGCGCTGTACCTGAAGGATGCCAGGAGCCTCCAAGATTGCATGAGAAACGGGCAGAACATCAACGCTAGCTAAGGCGCAGCCTCGCTTGTAAAAATAACCTTCTCTATTCAAGTTAAATGCGATAGTTAGCCATGCCAGACCGAAACGTCAGCTACTGCTGCCTCGGTCATGCCACTTGACCCTATATCCTGCGCGCCCGCTGCTATTTTTAGGCCCAATTTACTTGACATTTAGCGGTCTAGAAGCTAACCTCAACGGGCTTAATATTTTTTCTGTTAACCAATGAACAAAAGGATCAACACATGTATTCTCCCTCAAATTTAGGGCAACGGACCTTACCGGAGCTCAGGAGTACCGACGCAGCCTATAAGTACTTATCCGACACGGTAGCTACAGTACGAGCTAAAGGCACCTTATCTCCCGATCAATTAGAGTTAGCGCAATTCATCGTTGAAAGAGTAGAAGTAGATATCGAACCCATGAAACAAGCAGATAGCTGGATTGAGGGTGGTATCCTGTCGGCACTAAAGACGTTGAAGAAAGAATGCCCAGCTTTTGCCACGCTTCTTAATACAAGCGACGAAGACGGCCTGCTATACTCCGGTACAAACTTTTTGATCAATAGCTCCAATGTGCTGGAACTAGCGGAAAGCTCAGATAATATTGTGCCAGACGAAAGCAGTAGCAGTGACAGCGTTGTTACTATAGGTAAAGCCAGCGCAAACGACCAGTTCCTTTCACTGGATCCTTCGCTTTTGTTATCACCTCCCCGCTCAGTAATGAGAAATTTAAAGAGCCCTTCAGCGCTGGGATCAGCTAGAAAATCAAGGCTTGCGCAGTTTGCCTACACAAGTGATTACTCGGATAGCGAGACCAGCTCTTTAGGCTCTTCGTTTCTACAAGATAGTAACCTTCGGTCGCTGCCAATGAGCGCCAAAACCGAAGAGATGCTAAAAGGGATCAACGAGATTAAAGAACAAATGGCCGAGCTTCGCGCGGAAAAAGATCTACAAGCGCGCGTGATAGAATTGGAAAGCACAAAGAGCCAGCTCGAAGCTAAAGTTGCTGCCTACGAGAAGTCTAGTGGCGGACTAGCAATGGCTAAGGTTGTCTTTATTGGCGCGGTGGGCGGTGGCTTAATCACCTACCTCGCTTTAAAAAACGTACCCCAATTCACCTCTTCGGGCGTTTAGCTTTAACCAGACATTAAAATGCTCGCAAGTAGCCGATCTGGGTTACTTGCGAGCATTTTCTTTTAGCCGGCAACACCCTTATTTAGGGGGAGTTGCCGTAGAATCAGGCCTAATGCTGGAAGGCTACCCTTCTTGCGCGGGGCTTGCCGAGAGGGTTTCCTCTGGTGGGCTCGGCTGAACGGGGGGTGGCCAACGCGTCTGCGTCGGCTGGCTTAAGATCGGCGGTTTTTGGTTTGGATTCAGCGCTTGTAGGCTTTTCCTCAAACTTAAGGACTTCGAACTCTTCTGCAAGATCTCGCATAGATTCTGGACTCTGGAGCCCTTGCGCCGATTTAGGGCTCTCATCGTAATCCAGTGCAAAAAGCCCTAGCAGGCGCTCTTGCATGGCTGCTACTACAGTTGGTACAAACAGGGCAGGCCATAAAGGAACACTACGCCACTGCTGTTTCCATTTAACAGGCAGGCATAATCCTAATAAGGCGATTGCGGCGAAGTGGGCGGTAGCGCGAGTGGCGTGTTTTGCGATTACCTTCCACTCGTTTTCAGAAGGAACAGTTCCCTGGTAATAGAGATTACCAAGTCGGCTATAGCTTTTCATAAAAACCGCTTTTACTTGTTGAGATCCGTCTGCAAGCGGAGCTATAAACGCAGCCTGAGCCGCTAACAGAACCTTGGACAGCGGGCTTTCGCTTTGCGATTTTTTAATTTGATTGCAGGTGAAAAGTGTCCATGAACTATTTTCCCTGTCTGCGGGCTTGTATTCTATACGCATTTGTCAGTCCTAACTTTAAGCTTTAAGTAATGCCAAAAAATATCCAAAACAAGAACAAGATATAGCCGCTAAAATTTAAAATCAAGCGCCATTAAATTTAAAAATATTTTTTACCATAGGCTGGTTTTTTACCATCTCAACTATTGCATTCTTCCACCGCATTTGATTTGATGTCGCCTATTATGGATCGAGTTCAAGAATCACAGTATCTTTCAAGAGGGGAGTTGCGCTGTCCATCTTGCAAATCATGGGTACCAGTTCCGCCGCAAGAGGACCAGCAGCACGCTTTTTATTGCATACAATGCGGCTCGCCTCTTTCGAAAAGCACTTCGGACACGCTTTCGATGGGTCACGGCTCCACTGTTTATTTATCATCTGCAGGCGACCGCACAGCTGCATTGATCCGCGGCCACGCGCCTACTAAAGAGGAGATCAAATTTGCTATCGGCCCCTACCAAATCTTGCGCAGTATTGGCAAGGGCGGAATGGGCGAAGTCTTTTTGGCCTATGACACCAGCTGCGGGCGCAGAATAGCCCTTAAACGCATACGTGAAGACCTTGTAGATATGCCTTCGCTGCGTAATCGTTTCCTTAAAGAGGCCCGGATCACCAGCCAACTGACGCACCCGGCCATCATTCCTATCTATTCGATACATGCTTCTGAAGAGCTTATCTACTACACGATGCCCTATGTCGAGGGGGAAACATTACGTCAGATCATCCGCACCACAAGAGAGCAGATGAAGGATGGAAAGCCTCTGCATCATCTCGGCGGATCGATTCCCTCGTTAGTGCGTATCTTCATCTCCGTCTGTCAAGCTGTTGCCTATGCGCATTCGAAAGATGTGTTGCATCGCGATTTAAAGCCTGAAAATATTATTATCGGACCATACGGCGAGGTGATGATCCTTGACTGGGGATTGGCTAAGCTACTAGCCGCTTCGCCTTCAGATGAGGAGGCGCCGTTGCCGGTTAAACAAGCGCCAGGCGGCGCCTTAACCCACTTAGGTAAAGTCGTCGGCACGATTCCTTATATGGCTCCAGAACGCGCTTTGGGAGCACCTGCGACGGTGAGTAGCGATCTTTATTCGCTCGGTGTGATCTTCTACCAAATACTGGCCTTGCATCATCCCTTTCGGCGCCCTAGTCTGAAGGAGCTGCGCCGTAACTGGACAAAAGAACTTTTCATTGATCCAGCGCGGCGCGCCCCTTACCGGGAAGTTCCTCCGACTCTGTCACGCATCAGCCAAAAATCCTTAATGGTCAAACCGGCTGATCGCTATCATTCTGCGGACGAACTCATCCACGATCTAGAAGTATACATAGAGGGGCGTTCAGAATGGCTTTTCATTACCGATTTAGACACCGCTGATAAAGGCGACTGGGAGTTTCAGGAGCATGTCATGGTGGCTGATCAGATTGAGGTCACGCGCCACAGCGATACTTCCGATTGGTTTTCGCTGATGGTTTCACGGCAGTCTTTCCCTGAGAATTGTAAAATCCAGGCTACCGTACAGATCGGTTCGGCGAATGCTGGTATTGGTTTTTTGTTGAATATGCCCGAAGCTCATAGTCGGGAGCATATTCTGGATGGTTATTGCCTTTGGATAGGCTCCGAAAAATTCTGTGACACCAAGCTGCTGCGCTCAACAGTGGAAGTCATGCAGGCACCTGAAGTTTTTCTCAAGCCCGAGGTTTGGTATCGCCTGCGCATAGAAAAAATCGAGAATAACATTTACTTCTACATCGACGATCAACTGCAGTTTTCTTACATCAGCCACCTACCACTTGCCGGTACGCACCTTGGCTTTATGAGCCGTGATGCAAATTATATTGTCGAGCGTCTATCTGTCTACGGAGGCAGCCAAAATTTAAAACTCAGTTGTCTGGCCGTTCCTGACGCTTTTCTCGCTTACAAAGAATATGACAAGGCTCTTGTTGAATACCGCCGCATCGCGCACTCTTTCCCGGGCCAGACAGAAGGCAGGGAGGGACTATTTCGGGGGGGCATCACGCTGCTAGAAAAAGCGCGCTTTACCAAAGACGAAGCGGAAATGGAAAGATTAGTCGACCAAGCGCTAGCAGAGTTCGCTAAGCTACATGCGACTCCAGGTGCACCCATGGAATATGTGGGCAAAGCTCTCGTTTACCAGACATTACAGGACTATGAGGAGGAAGCAAAATGCTTTGAGCTAGCCTTAAGGCGTTATCCTAAACACCCGCTCGGCCCTATTTTATATGAAAAAATCGCCTATCGCATGCATGAAAGCGCGCGCAAGAATCGCATGGCTACCTACGCATTTGTGCTACTGGTCTTGCGGCACCTGCCTGAAATCGCCGAACGACATAACGCCCAACGGCTCTTTAACCCCAAACACCGCCACTGGGAGCCGCTCTCTTTCATGGATGCGGGGGGGAGTAAAGATGACAATTTTGCCATCGCGCTCGCTTTTTGGCTCGCCAAGCCGCTCGTTTTGGGAGAGATGATCGACGAGTTCATTGCGCAAACTGAGGTAGATAGTGCCTGCCTAGGAAATGCGCTCTTTTGTCTCATTCAACTTGGCTCGTGGAAATTCGCGCAGCAAAAACTGGCCGAAATCCGCTCTGCACTACCCGCAGCTGAACTGGTTAAACTCAAACCGACGCTTGAGCTAATCAACATCGCCTTGATGGCTTCTGAATGTTCGCTCACCGAAAGCGTAACGCATCTGCTTGCGTTGAAGTGCGATGATCTGCAGGTCTGCGAAATGCGGCTGATCCACTATTTGATGGACAAAGCGCTGCTCAACAACGCTCCGAGCTTGGTACACGATCTCACAAACTATCTATCCGAATATGACCTATCGGCTAAAGATCAGGCTTTAGTGGCTAGCTATCAGACTGGTGCTTACCTTGCAGAAAACGACCTGGTCAAAGCGGGGCAGCTTCTTTACGTTTTTCCGACGGAGTTGCTGAGCGACGAGCAGTGTCCCTTATACTTCATGTACGGCTGCTGGCTGCGCACCTCAGAGAGCAGTGAAATTGCCCAGGCCCACTTTTCTGGCCTTATGGAAGTACCCTACCCGCATTCGTGCAGCCTTGGGAGCTACTACCTAACGCATAAACTAGACGATCGCTGGTTCTCCAAGTCATTTCTATGGGAGCGCCGCCACCTCTACAAACAGCTGAGCCTCTTCTACCATTGCTCCGGTGACCTTTCCAAAGCGGAATATTTTTTAAGGAAGGCAAAGGCTGAGGTCGTGTTTGAGTGAGCGTGAAATGTAAGCTTGCGGTATCCTAGTTGCCAGAAAACTTAACAAAAAGTACGTGCCGTCATGACAGAAGCAGAAAGCGAGCTACCCAAGACATTTGAAGCCGGTGAAGTGGAGAATAAGTGGTATAGCCAATGGCAAGAAAAAGGCTATTTCAAAGCTGATGCGGCAAGCGCAAAGCCCGCCTATTGCCTCGTGATGCCCCCGCCCAATGTAACAGGTGTGCTACACATGGGACACGCCCTTGTGACTACTTTGCAAGACGTGCTCGTCCGCTGGCGGCGCATGAGCGGTGATGAAGTTCTCTGGATTCCTGGCACTGACCATGCTGGCATCGCCACGCAGACGGTTGTTGAGCGCAGCCTCCACGCCAAAGAGGGCAAGCGCCGCAATGATTACTCCCGCGAAGAGTTTCTTAAACACGTTTGGGCGTGGAAAGAAAAAAGCCAGCACCAGATCATCAACCAGATCAAACGTGTGGGCTGCTCCTGCGACTGGTCTCGCCTGCGCTTTACCATGGATGCAAGTTCCAATCTCGCTGTGCGGACCATGTTTAAACGGCTGTTCGACCAAGGCCTTATCTATCAAGGCAACTATCTTGTGAACTGGGACCCCGTCACCCAAACAGCTTTGGCCGACGATGAAGTAGAATACGAAGACCGCGCCTGGTCCATGTGGCACATCCGTTACCCAGGTGTCGACGGCTCTGAAGATGTTATCATCGCAACCACGCGCCCTGAAGTACTACTCGGCGACACCGCCGTGGCAGTCTCCCCTAAGGACCCTCGCTACCAGCACCTGATCGGTAAAAAAGTGCGCCTACCCCTGATGGACCGCCAGATCCCTATCATCGCAGATGACTATGTCGATCCGGAATTTGGTACAGGTATGGTGAAAATTACTCCCGCTCACGACCCTAACGACTACCAAATGGGTCAGCGCCATAACCTTGCCTTCATCAACGTCATGACGCCTGATGGCAAAATCAACGAAAATGGCGGTCGATTTGCCGGATTAACCATGGATGAGGCACGTGAGGCCATCGTCAAAGCCTTGCAGGAAGGGGGCTACCTCATCAAAACCACGCCCCACGTCCACCGCATTGGCCGCTCCTATCGCTCCAAAGCCATCATCGAGCCTTATATCTCCAAACAATGGTTTGTGAAGATGGATGGCTTTGCCACCAAACTTCGCGCGGCTGTCGAATCTGGCCGCACGCGCCTTATTCCAGAAGCCTGGAACAAAGTATACTTTCATTGGATCGATAACTTGCGCGACTGGTGCATCAGCCGTCAGCTCTGGTGGGGCCATCGCATCCCCATCTGGACAAACAACGAAGACCCCACCAAACGCATTTGCTACGAAGGTGAAGGCCTACCTGCTGAGGTCGCTGCGAATCCCGACGGCTGGACACAGGATCCCGACGTGCTCGACACCTGGTTCTCCTCTGGCTTATGGCCCATGAGTACCCTGGGATGGCCGGATGAATCTCCTGATTTTAAAAAGTTTTACCCCAACAGCCTCCTGGTTACCGGACATGACATCCTCTTCTTTTGGGTTGCGCGGATGCTTTTTATGTGCGAGCAAGGCACCGATCAATTGCCCTATCCTGAAGTATTCCTCCATGGTCTTATCTACGGAAAGTCCTACTGGCGCACGTCGAAAGATGGACATATCGCTTACGTAAACGATCAGGAAAGACTGGACTACGACCTTGGCAAACCTACGCCTCCGGATGTACAGAGCAAGTGGGAGAAAATGTCTAAAACTAAGGGCAATGTCCTTGACCCCATCGAAATCATCGAACAGTATGGCGCTGACGCTATGCGCATGGCCCTTTGCTCTTGCGCTACACAAGCGCGCCAAATCGACCTAGATCGCCGGCGCATCGAAGAGTTTAAAAACTTTGCCAACAAGGTCTGGAACGGAGCTCGCTTTGTGATGATGAATCTCGAGGGCCTGACAGCCGCGGCTTTCAGCGAAGGGCTGTGCGATAAGCTCCTCGGGCTCGAAGATCGCTGGATTCTCTCCGTACTCAACCGCACGGTCAGAGACGTGACCAACAAGCTCGCAAAATACGCTTTTGACCAAGCAGCCGTTGAAGCATATGATTTCTTCTGGAAGGAATTTTGCGCCTTTTACGTGGAAATCACCAAGCCCATTTTATTCGGTAAGCAAGGTACACCAGCCGATCGCACGAATAAACAAAAGCTGCTCGTCATTGTACTTTGTCAGGCCCTTAGATTGCTTCACCCTATGGCGCCTTTCATTACAGAAGAGCTCTTTCAGCGACTTAGAGAACGCTTTGCTGGTTTGCAACTCAAAGAAGTCGATGTCTACACTCAAGAAGCGGTTACCGCCCTGCAAAGCCCCTTCTGCATTGTAGCGCCTTATCCTAAAGTGGTCCGCGAGCAGGATATCAACCCCGCTATCGACCTTGCCTTCGATCTCGTTGAGCGCGCTGTCTACATTATCCGCAACATCCGCGGCGAGATGAAGCTGCCGCCCTCTACCGCAACAGACCTGCATTTTTATGCGCCCGCGGGCGATCCCCACCTATCCGCCATCCAAAAAAATCAGGGCATTATACGCGCCCTCGTACGTGTACAGAACCTTGAATTACATACAGAGCTTGTCCATCTGCCTTTTGCTTCCGTCGGTGTGATAGAAACAGTAAAGATTTTCATTCCCGTGCCCGAAGAGCTCTTTCATCGCGAGCAAGCCCGTCTACTAAAAGAGCAAGAGCGGCTAACAACCGCGGTAGACAAGGCCCGCGCGCAATTGAGCAATCAAGAATTCGTAACCAGGGCACCACCTGCGCTTGTTGAAAAGCAACAACAGGCACTCGCCCAGATCGAGCAAGAGCTCGCCTCCGTGAGGGCTAAATTAGCCAATCCTTGAGCGACCATTTGCGCGGCCTAGTAGCTTTCGGATATAATTTCAAGGGGCGTCGGAACAATAGTCAATGCCGAACCCAAAGCAAGGGAGGTCTTTACTCGCGAGGCCTAACCCTCAAAACCTAGGATCGCTAGGGAAATTTTGCTGGAAACCGCCTCGCACTCTTCGTTCGAATTCTTATCATGAATCGTAACTATTCGGGTTTGTCCCCTGCTTTGTCTCGCAAAAATGGTGACGCGAAACTGAACAGAGGATAGCGTGCGCGTAAACGTCTATTCTGCCCATGATCGGTTGCCAAAAGCTCGCCCGCTGAGACTGTATTTAAGGAGCACTTTCAGCACCAGATTTGCCAAGAGACCGACAGCTGCTCTATGCTGGAGGGGGGCTAAAAAGATGTTTTAGAGCCCAAAGTGGCAATAGTAAGTGCCTCAGGTGTATTGTGAGGGATGCTTTTCCAATTTTTTGCTAGCGCCTTATCGGCTCGCCTTTTAGTTGCATTACTGATAGTAAAAGGAAGTTCGCAATTACAGCCTTTGCCCTTGGCCTTTGCTGACGGCTTCTTTTAAGCTCTTTTCTAGAATGTCTGGTGAAGGAAAGGTAATCGTGGAATAAGTAGGGTCGCGCCATAGGATCATCCTGCGCCCAGCAAAGCGCGTGCGTTGCTTGATGGGTACAGTTACTGCGGAGGCGAGTTGATAGCCGGCTAGTTCGGCTATTTTGGCGGCAAAACTTGCACATTGCCATCCTGTGAGGGCATAGCTAGTGAAATCAAACGTTTGGATAAAGTAGGCTATTTTTTCACATTGCTCTTTTGTGATGTCGAACCGCACAGCATAGGTGGGCTTGTGTCCGCCGGACCCTTGCTGGAAAAAGCCATCATCCAGACAAGACCAGAGATACCTTACGGGGTTTTCATCGCCCGCCTCGATATAATCCATGACCCCCCTGAAGTAAGCGGGCTTGAGCGTGCCCAGCTCGCCTGAAAGCCCACCGGTCCAGTCAAAGGGGTAGCCATTTCGGTGCCCATGCAGATGAATCCAGGCGTGGCCCACATAGCCTGATTTACTGGACTGCATCGAGCGGCAGAGCGTGTAGAAATTGGCATAGTTCAGATGCTTAGCCGCGACGAATACCGTTAAGGAGTATGCCGGTTCGGGCTGTAAAGCGTCATGGTGGTACCTGCTGCACGAACATAAGGCAACCAGCAAGATAGCCCAGCGCATTATCCCTGAGCAAACGAGGCGCTGTCGCTGGCTACGCCCATGGTGTTCATGCCATAATCGACGAAAATCACCGAGCCTGTAATGGCTTGAGCCAGAGGCGATACGAGGAACGTAGCGGCATGGCCGACGTCGGGCCCGAATAGCTCTTTCTGGATAGGCGCATTGGTATTTTGGTAGGCAATCATCGTGTCAATAAATCCGATCGCCTTGGCTGCACGGCTGCCGTAAGCCCCGGCAGAGATGGCATTGACACGCAGGCCCCATTTACGGCCTGCCTCCCAAGCTAGTGTGCGCGTATCGCTTTCTAGCGCGGCCTTGGCAGAGCTCATGCCTCCCCCGTAACCGGGAATAGTGCGGGTCGAGGCTAGATAGGTCAAAGTTAAGGCGGCACCGTCCGCGTTCATGATGGGCCCAAAATGCTGAAGCAGGCTTACGAAAGAGTAGCTACTAGAGCTGATGGCTGCCAAATAGCCTTGACGGCTAGTATCTAATAGGGGCTTTTGCACTTCTGGTCCGTTGGCCATAGAGTGGACAAGGATATCGATCTTACCAAAATCTCTCTGCACC
Source organism: uncultured bacterium (assembly GCA_964445105.1). Lineage (GTDB taxonomy): Bacteria > Chlamydiota > Chlamydiia > Chlamydiales > JAJFMA01 > CAWBNS01. The sequence continues at coordinate 40,686 of CAYUJS010000011.1, forward strand.
GCCGTAGCTAGCTCTGAAACGGTATATTGAGGGACATCCTGGTAGCGTTTATTGGTAGCGATCTCTTCGGGGACATCTTCAGGTTTGTCAAATAGGGCATCGAGTGGGTAGACCTTTAGAATGTTTAGTAGGGAGCCGTCAGACAAGCGCCTAGACTCGTCAAACTTGCCTCGCTCTAACATAGTCGTAAATGTTTTGAGGAGTGGCGTCCAAGTAGCTACGATGATCTCCGCACCAGCTTCGGCCAGCGCCTTAGCAATCGCCCATCCAAATCCTCGATCATCGCCCACTCCAGCTACAAGAGCCTTCTTTCCACGTAAATTTAGCGATAGCACAAAACCCTCCCGGTTGAGGCGCAAGCATAGCACGAAGCGAAAATTTGGCGAATCGGATTGTTTAGACCCAAAGCGACTTCCAATCTGCCTTGAGGTATTGTTCACTCAGAGCCTTACCATCCACTAGGGGTACCTTCGTGGCCTGGCTCATATAGCTTTTTAGCAATGTCTTTAAACGCAGACTCTCGATCTGTAGCAGCTTATCGACGAGAAGCCTTTCTTCTAGGAGCTCTGAGACAGCCTGAGCAAGCTTCTTCTCTTGGGATTTGGCTTCTTCACGTAGATTTTTCAATTCTAAGTGGCCCACTAGTTGGGAGAACCAATCTATGCCTTGTCGTAGCAAAGGCAAAATCTCTTCTCGCCAGCCCGCTGGTAGCTCGGCCGATCGTTTTAATGCTTGTAAGTGCAGAAAGGGCGTTGTGTCGATTCCCAGCAGCTGACAGTCTTTGGTCGAATGGAAGCCGCATTGCTGCAATTCTGCTGGCTCACAGCCGAGTTCCTCTTTCATCTGCTGCAGGGTAGGCTCTAGGCCCAAGCTCATGAATAAGCGCGCGACGAAGTCTCCCATGTCAACACCCTCAGCTGCCTCATCTTCCCAAGTCTGTTCTGGGCAGGCTAGAGTCAAACCTTGAATGGCATGCTGATAACGCTTTACAGCGTCGAGGGCGTCGCTCCAGATCGAGCTGTCCAGGCCGATTTTGAGCCACATTTCCTCCAAATCTTGTAGATGGCCCAGATCTGCGACTAGGCAGCCCCTCTGCTGGGCCAATTCGCTGGCGGTCAATTCACGGCTATCGATTTTTTCTTTCAATCTAGGAAGTTCTTCTAACGCCTGAGTGTAGCGCGCCTTTGCTTGCTGCACTAAATCCAGAAAAACATCTCCAAGACTTTGCCTCGCCAGTTTAGATAAAAAAGGAAGGGTAGCTAGGGCAACGCTGGCGGGCAAACCTTTAATAGTCTCTTGAAAGCCCTCATCGCTTTCCAGCAAGGGGGCGACCCAGGCAAATGGATCGTGCTGACCAATCCTGGCGTAAAGTTGATCGCTGGGACAGATCAGATCGTTTAAATGCTCGATCACTTTTTTACGGCCGCTATCTGATGCTAGAGCAATAGCGATGAAAAAAGGGTTGTAAAGGTGTAGGTTTTTCAGCTCGTCGTCGGCCAATCGCAGGATAGGAGCTGCCAGACGGTCGCGCGCGCCGGGCGAAAGTGCTAGAATCACCTCCTCAATCCATTCCCTGGGATCTTCAGCTTTACCCCTACAGTAGCTCAGAACGTCGATCTCCGTTTTTTCATTAGGACGATAAGTTAATGCAATGTCCTCTCGCTCCAATAGCAAGCAAATGAAGGGGTACTGTTTTCGCTCCACAGCCCATGCGAGCATGGGCTGTCCAAGGTATAGGGCGTTTATATTAACGCCTGGGCTCTCGACCACCCTGCTAGCTCCTTTTTCGTCAATAGCCATTCGGAAGTGCAGGAAAAACAGCGCCTGGCAATTGGCGGGTGTTGTTGCGTCCATCTTTGACATTAGCATGCTAAGTAGCCGCGGATTAGGGGCCTCAACGTTTACCGCTACCGCGAACGGTGAGCACCCCTCCAGGTTTTCTGCGTTTACATCAACACCAGCGTACAACAAGTGTTCTACGGCTGCCAGATGCCCGCGGGCACAAGCGTGGTGGAGAGGCGTTGCGCTTTTTTCGTCGCGTGCGTTCAGATCCGCGCCATTAGCCGCCAACAAATCTAACAAATCGCAGTCGCCATGCCAGGCTGCGCAATGAGCCATCGTGAACTGTTGGGAGCCGACTGCAAGCGCGAGCAATGCTGGACTCAGCAATTTGTCGACTTGTTTATAGTCTTTTTTACGCGCGTGCGCGAGCGTGCGCCACCAGTTTCGCACGTCTGCTGAGGGAGAGATGTTGTCCAGTAGAGCCTCAACCAGCTTTAGCGATCCGTCGCCTCTGATAGCGCAGTACAAGGCATTTACGCCAGCCTGGCTTTCTACGTATGGGTCGCCCCCTGCGTTTAGCAGTATTAAAGCAATAGCGATGTGACCGTTATTGCAGGCGCACTGCAGGGGGGTGAGGTGGGTGGGCGCAGGGCCCGCAGGGCTTATCTCTATGCCTGGGGTGGCCAATAGTTGGCGTACCAGGGCCAAATGCCCGTTCATACTGGCATAGTGCAGGGCCGTAAATCCCGCGTCATCGGGCTGATTGACGTCGACGAGCGAAAGTACGCAGCGGCCCATCTCCCCGATTGCATAATCGGGTCCAAAAGCCCGGCGAGAAATGGCGTGCAAAGCGTTCGCTCCGGTACTATCTACCGCATCCCATCTGTATGGAAATTTTTTAATTATCCAAGTTGATACTCTACCTGCTAGGCAAAGAAGGGCCAGTGAGTTGACGGCTAATGAGCTTTTCCAAGGGTTGTCCTGTAATAGCTCAGCTATCACCGTGTGGCAAAAACAGGCTTGAAAAAATAGCTGCGCATACCTGGCTGTGGGAGTCAGTAGTTCACTAGTGCGAAAATGAAAAAGCCTCGTGGCCATAAAGCTCCAAGAGGAGTTTTGATCCAACCCGCAAAAGCCTCTGACTACCGCTCTTTGAGCCGTGTCCCCTATTTCACCTAGTGCCTCGCCTGTGTCCAAACCACCCCTCGCACAGCAGGCGAAAAAATATACTAAGAGGTCTATTTTTTCACGGTGGGCCCCTGGCCACTCGCTAGCTACGTACAGCGCGTCAAGCTTTCTAACCGCGCATTCGATAAACATCCCTGTTACAAGGCCGGCCGCGCAGCGATACTGACGCTGCAGTATTAGTGCTCCGATAGCTATAGCGCAGATCGCGTCACTCAGCGCAGACGAATAAACGCAAACTCGGGATAGCAGCTCGTTACGCAATCGGGGGAAGCAAAAAGCCGTAAACGAGGAGGCCATCGGCGCTAAGCAACAGGCCGTTTCCAATTGGATAGGAAGGTTGATTCCGAAGTTTTGCAAAGCCAGAATAGCCACCTTCATCGCTGCTCCCTGCTTTTGGCAATCCAAAAAGGACTGTGCCGTCAGGGTCCTAGCAGACAAATAGCCATCTTGAAAAGCCATGCCCAAGCGCAAACCACAAACAAAACTATTACCTAAAGGGGAAACCATATGCAAGCTGGGGTAGATATTTTAGCGCTACATTTTAATGTTCATACAGTAATAGCTGCAAGAAAAATTAATGAAGATCAGTTTATCATTGATGCTTTATTTTTTATGTGGATAAGCACAGTATACTCAGTCAGCAGAGATCCAAAGCGACTTCCAATCTGCCTTAAGGTATTGTTCACTCAGAGCCTTGCCATCCACTAAAGCTACCTTCGCTGCCTGGCTCATGTAGCTTCTTAGCAATGTCTTCAAACGCAGACTCTCGATTTGTAGCAGCTTATCGACGAGGAACCTTTCTTCTAGGAGCTCTGAGGCAGCCTGGGCGAGCTTCTTGCGTTGGGATTTTGCTTCTTCACTTAGCTTTTCCAGTCCTAAGTGGTCCGCCAGCCGGGAGAACCAATCTACGCCCTGTTGTAACAAAGGCAAAACCTCTTCTCGCCAGCCCGCTGGTAGCTCGGCCGATCGTTTTAATGCTTGTAAGTGC
>CAYUJS010000012.1:0-44310 GCA_964445105.1 uncultured bacterium
GGCCAAGTAAATGGAGCCTTTTTTCATTGGTATGTAAGTAATGTCTGTGCTCCATTCTAGTTGCATCTCTAGCCGGCCTATTTTTTCGTAGAGAATCTTTTGATCCTCGTCCGCACGTACCGCTTTTTTCTGGCGGCCGTCCTCGAACACTGAAAGCAAGCCTTCCAAGGCTTGCTTTTTCCACTTCACCGCCTGTACGGGGCTAATACTGTGTTCTAAGGCGATCTATGCCAAAGTTTTGTCATGCCGAAGGGTCGCTTGTTGCCACCTTGGCTTTGAACGCGGCTTAAGTGAGTCCTACGTTTTTTCATAAAGCTCTTTTTCCAAGTTGGAGCTTATTATCTTATTCCCCTGTCCAGTTTTTGGGGGCATTACAGGCGCCCTGTGTAAAGATTCCAAGCGAAACCATTTCGTTGTTCGGATGCAGGCTACGAATTTTCCTGGCTTCGAAAAAAGGCCTGGTACTATGGCCGCGAAGGCCTATATCGAGCAAAGAGAGAAGCGATCCGCTCATCAAGACCTGAAAGAGGTTATTTTTCTCGCCATTATGGACTAGGCTATCTTCCCTAAAACGGAAGAATATATTTCGCAGCATACCAATCTAGAACAGAAGACCCAGGCAAAGGTAGGTTCTCAATAAGTCGGGGTAGTCAAGGTTCTTGGACCAGTGAGAGGCTGCGTATGCACAGGTTTGGGGGCTGGCCAGTGGCGCAACCCAGTTCTGTCGCCCCGACTTATTGAGAAGTTACGAGATAATAGTGGTAAAAAATATGCTTCTCAGGCGAATGGAGCCCGGAAATGGTTGCCGAATTGACCGCGCTTTCAAAAGAAACCATCGAGCAACTAAAGCTGTCTACCTAAAAACAATTTTACCTTGCCAAGAGAGGCAAGAAAAGGCTGGGGTCGATTGCAAGCGTCGATGCTCTTTTGCTTTCGCTTGGTTCTGGCCCCGCACTGAAGGGAATATATTGGATAAAGAAATCGAAAACGCGCCCTCTAGCATCGGTAGCGCGGTAGCTGCGCGTGTAGGGGGTCAGCTCTGCGATGATCACGTGTTGTCTGCTTGCCGTCTTGGCTAGGTACCAACGCTCAGAGGCGTCGTGAGGTTTGCGCGGTGTAGTGCCCCAGGCGCCATCTCCTAGGTACAGGACTCCGCCTTCGGTGACGCTGTCATTGCGAATCAGGTGGGTTCGCTTGTAAGCGTGGTCATGGTTTTCGAAAGCTACGCTGAGGTGGTATTTTTCAAACACTGGAACCCAGTTTTTGCGTATTCGGCCCCCGCCGCTGCGGCTATTTTCTTCTCTTACCGATGGCCAGGCGCCCACATGATAAAGAGCAACCTTGTGCAAAACATGGGCATGCTTGGCCAGAGTCTTCTCTAGCCAATGTGTTTGTTTACCGGCTATCTCATGTGTATGCCCAGAATCGAGAAGGAGCAGAGTCAGGTAATCGCCAAAGTCGAGCACTTGATAGCCTTTTTCCCCCGGCAGGGGAAATAGAGCATAGAAGCACGCAGCGCGTGATTCTGGCTGCCGGTATCCGCCCAGCACATCGTGGTTACCCACAATGGGTAGGATAGGGATTAGGTTCCCGTCTGGAGTGATCATTCGCTCTGACCAGACTCGAAAAAATTCTTTCCATCTACCTATTTTTTCAGCCGCCTGTGTATCGGTTTTGCTAGTGACGGAGTAGGCGATGTCCCCCCCGACCAGGGCAAAATCCGGGCTGGCGGCAGCAGCTTGCTGATGCATGTGCTCTACGATCTCGATGGTCTCGTGGTAGACATCCCCGCCAGCCACGAACCGGATAGGCCTCGATAGCTTGGTGGGCATGGTATGAAAGTATCTCTGTTTCTCATCCGCATTGATTTGAAAGACATAGCGCGTATCAGGTGCAAGACCAAAAAGCTCCACAGAGTGTACTAAAGTGGTATCGTCCGTGCCCGGTAGGGGTGTATGCGTGCCCGCTACTTTATACGAGTGGGCAGCCCCCACACGAGCAAATAGAATTTCGCTTGCCATTTCGCCAGCGTCAGACAGCCATTGCACCGTCATTGTCGTGCAGGGATCGCGTTGCCAAGTAAGCCACACCGAGTCGACTGCGGCTGGTAGGCGGCAGTGAACTAAAAGAGCACACAGTAACGCAAGCCCCCTCATGCTGTGATGAGGCGCTCCGTCAGGCCTTGTAGGACCTCTTGTCCACGCTGAATAAAGCCGTTTAATTGGTCAGAAGGTAGCTCGCGCTGTGATAGCAGGGAGAGCTCGTAAACGTACTTCACGGCAGATTCTGTCAGCACTGGGTCTATACTATCAAGCTTAGCAAGTGAGGCAAAGAGTGGGTGATTCGTGTTTACTACGAAGGTGCGCTTGCCAAACATTTTTTCATGCATGCTGCTCTCTGTCGGATTTGATATCCGCATATAGTCGCGCAGACGGCGCATGTCCTCTTCCATGGTGACGAAACCTGGCAGACTTTCGGAGGCTAGGCTCTTGGCCTCTACCTCAACGTTAGCATCTCCGAGTTTAACGCGGACTAGCTCTGCCAGATGTGCTGCCTCGCTCTTGCCCTCGGCATCTAAAGCTATTTTTTCGCGCGATGGGTCGAGCAGCAGCTCGTCGATAGAAGAGTCTATACGCTGAAATTTTACGTCGGTTAGCTTGCCTTCTAGGAAACGCATGAGGTAGGCATCGAGCTGGTTGTCGGCGATAAGTAGCTCTACGCCTTTGTCTTTGTAGAGCTGTAGCATAGGCGCTGCATGCGCTTCGTCTGCCGCATAGAGAATCTTCCCTTGTGTCTTGTCGGTGTTGCGCTCCAAGTACTCTTCCACAGTCGGCCAATCGTTTGTGGAGCTCTTCCAGAGCAGCATCGGTTTTACGCGCTCGTAAAATTTATCATCCTGGATGGCCCCTAATTTCACTACCGGTGCAATATCGGGCCAAAATTTGACGAATTTAGCGCGATCGGCTTTGAAATGGCCATGAAGAGCGTCGGAAACCTTCTTCGAGATATGTCCGGCTAACTGACGAACCGTGCGATCTGTCTGTAAATGGCTTCTAGACACGTTTAAGGGAATATCCGGGCAATCGATCGCGCCGCGTAAGACCATCAGGTATTCGGGGAGCAAGTCTTTGCAGTTGTCTGAAACAAATACGCGGTTACAAAACAACTTCACGGTGTGGCTGCGAAAATCTAGCTCGCGGTCCATTTTTGGAAAGTATAAGATGCCCTTTAGGTGAAAGGGGTAATCCACGTTCAAGTGCACCCAGAAAAGCGGATCTGGCTGTCCGGGATAAAGGTGGTGATAGAAATCGAGATAGTCCTGGTCTTGGCAATCTGTGGGGCTTTTTATCCAGAGTGGCGTCTCGTGGTTTACATGCTGATCGTTGAGGTAGATCGGGCAAGGCAAAAAGGCGCAGTAACGTTCTAAAATGTGTCGAATGCGCGCTTCTTCTAGGTACTCTTCCTCTTCCGGATTGATGTGTAGCGTGATTTCAGTGCCGCGGGCCGTGCGCGTGCCTGTCTCCAGACTATACTCAGAGCCGCCGTCGCAGGACCAGCGCACAGGTTGTGCACCTGGCCTGAACGAGAGAGAATCAATGTCTACGCGTGTGGAGACCATATAGGCAGAATAGAAGCCCAGTCCGAAGTGGCCGATCATCTGATCGCCTTCTTTGTCGGATTGGTAATTCTTTAGGAACTCTTCTGCTCCGGAGAAGGCTAGTTGGCAGATGTAGCGCTCCACCTCTTCGGCATCCATGCCAATGCCATTGTCGGTGAACGTAAGGGTTTTGGCTTCGCGACTGATCGTGATGTCGATGCGGGGTGCATCATCGCTAGCGGGCGCTTCCCCATGATCGCGCAGCACCTTGAGCTTGTAGATAGCGTCGCATGAGTTAGAGACTAATTCTCGCACAAAAATGTCTTTGTCGGAGTATAGCCAGCGTTTGAGTAGTGGCAGCAGGTTTTCGCTATGAATCTTAAGTGTGCCCATCAATTCAGTCCTCCCGTTTAAAAAGAGGATCCTACCACGGTGGAGAATAAATTTGTAGTACTTTACCAGCAGCTTCTGCTAAAAGAAAAAACCGGCTCGGTGAGGGCCGACAGCGGGCTCAGTTTGTAACGAATTCGTAGCTTTATCTACGGGTGAGGAGCAAAATGAGGCTGACGACCACCCCGGAGCCAGTCGGTTCCCTTTTTTAGCGGGAACTGCTGGTACTTTAGACGCCCCTTGCGGCTAAATACATGGGCTTCTTAATATGAAGAACTCTCCATTTTTTGCGGATTATAGGCGATGTTGTCTTCAATTTTTCTGGCCCAGGCAGCCTGGCTGCTTGATCTTCGGCTGACTGTTTTTGCGGTGGTGGCTTTCGTGCTGATCGGCCTGGGATTGGCGGCGATGATCTTATTCACCAAAGCGAAATTCGTCATGTCAGAGCTTTGTAAAATCTTCATCAATGACGATGCTAAATTGACAAAAACGGTTAAAGGTGGCGAAACGTTGCTCTCCTCACTGACCTCAAGCGGGGTGCCCATCCCTTCGCCTTGCGGTGGCAAGGCGACCTGCAAGCAGTGTCGCGTGCGCATCCTTGAGGGGGCCGAACCCGCTCTTGAGACGGATAAAGCGACGTTTACTAAGAAGGAGCTGGCTGATGGCTGGCGCTTGTCTTGTCAGTGTAAGGTCAAGCATGACGTTCACGTGCGCGTAGACGAACATGCACTTAGTGTTGAAAAATGGGAATGCGAAGTCGTCAGCAATGAGAATGTAGCCACCTTTATCAAAGAGCTGATTGTAACAGCGCCTGTAAATGTCTCTTATCGAGCTGGCGGTTATCTGCAGTTTCATGTGCCACCCTTCCAAACTAATACAGAAGAGTGGAAGGCAACCATGGACCAAAAGTACTGGACTGACTGGGAAAAATTTCAAATGTTTGGTCGCGCTGTGGACTATAGCCATTTGAAAGAGGAGGTGATCCGCGCCTACTCGATGGCCTCCTACCCAGCGGAAGGAAAAAAATTAAGGTTTAACATTCGGATCGCCACGCCTCCCCTCGATCGAGGCCGCGTTTCGGATTCAGTACCTTGGGGCATTTGCTCTTCTTACACTTTTGGCCTAAAGCCAGGAGACAAAATAAGCCTGTCTGGCCCCTACGGCGAATCATTCATGCTAAATGATGACCGCGAATTGATCTTTTTGATCGGTGGGGCAGGCTCCAGCTTTGGGCGCGCACACATTATGCATCTATTCAAAACAGAGGGCACAAAGCGCAAAGTGACTCTCTGGTATGGCGCCAGGTCTCTTAAGGAAAATATTTATCAGGAAGAGTATGAAGAGTTGGTGCGCCAGCACGCCAACTTTGCCTACAACCTTGTTTTATCCGAGCCCCAGCCAGAAGACATTGACGCAGGCTGGCCCAAGGATGATCCGTTAAAAACATCATATTTGTTTAGCGCGTTTGAAATGGGACAGCTGAAGCAGTTGGAAGAGCCTGAAGAGTGCTTATATTACGTTTGTGGGCCCCCTCTGCACAACAAAGCAATCATGCAGCTGCTAGCCGATTATGGAGTGCCGAGGGAAAGTATTGTGCTGGATGACTTCGGAAGTTAAGATGGTTAGCTAACCAACAAGGATCAAAATGCGTATTGCCCTAGCTCAGCTGAACCCCACCATCGGGGATTTGAAACAAAATGAACGACGCATCTTAGCAGCTATCGAGCAGGCAAAAGAGCGGGGCGCTGAGTTAGTATTATTCCCTGAGCTAACGATTACAGGGTGCCCGCCGGAGGATTTCATCCTGCAAGCGCATTTTTTCCGCGCGGTTATAGAATCTTTGGAGAGAATTGTTCCGGTGACCAAAGGGATTATGGCTGTGGTGGGCACCGTGCGGCGCGGACTGGAAGAGCGCCTTTTCAACAGTGCTCTAGTGCTGATAGATGGCCACTTTATGGGATATCAGGATAAGATCCTTTTGTCGAGCTATGACGTGTACAGTGAGGAGCGTTATTTTTGTTCAGGTAAAAAGACACAAATTTGGCCGTTCAAAGGCAAAAAAGTGGCTATTACGCTTGGTGAAGATATCTGGCAGCATGGCGGGGGGATAGATCTCTACAGCCGTGATCCTATTGCTGAGCTCGCTTCCAGTCAGCTCGACCTACTATTAAATCTGTCAGCTTCGCCATTCAGTCCCGGTAGGGTACAGCTGCGCACTGCGTTATGCCAGAAGGTAGCCGAGACCCTAAAATGCCCAGTGGCGCTATGTAATCAAGTGGGCGGCAACGGGAGCTTGATCTTTGATGGCCACAGTTTAGCTGTCAATGCCGAGGGGACAATGATCGGCCTGGCTAAGGGGTTTGCCAAGGATTTACTGTTGGTCGATACCGAGGCCAAACAAGCAGTAAGACCGGCTGTTTCTGGTGAAGAAGAGCTTTACAAAGCTCTCGTGCTAGGAGTGCGAGACTATTTCTATAAATCCGGCTTTCGCAAAGCATGCCTTGGCCTGTCTGGCGGTATAGATTCTGCTTTGGTGGCTTGCCTGGCAGTGGAAGCTTTAGGCGCGGAGAATGTGTTGGGCGTGGCCATGCCCTCTCGATACTCTTCCGACCGCTCTCTGCTCGATGCACAAGAGCTAGCCTCGTGCCTAGGGATTGAACTGAGGACGATACCTATTGAGGGGGCTTTCCAAAACTATCTGCAGCTTTTAGAACCAGAATGGCACGACTTGCCTGTGGACGCTACCGAAGAGAACCTACAGGCACGCATCCGTGGTACTATTCTGATGGCTCTTGCCAATAAGCTTGGTCACGTCGTTTTAGCGACCGGCAACAAGAGTGAACTGGCCATGGGCTATTCTACCCTCTACGGGGATATGGTGGGGGGACTAGGTGTGATTGCCGACCTCACCAAGAGGCAGGTTTATAGTTTGGCAAAGTGGATTAACAAGAGCTCCGAGATTATACCAGCCGCTATCATGCATAAACCCCCAAGCGCCGAACTGCGCCCAGGGCAATTAGACACAGATTCGTTGCCCCCCTATGAGGTGGTGGATAGTGTTTTGCAGCATTATCTAGCGGGCCAGTTGTCGCCGCAAGAAATTGCTTCTAAGTTTGGATATGCGCAGGAGTTGGTGGATTCATTGATTGGCCGTATCCACCAGCACGAGTACAAGCGGCGCCAAGCATCACCCTGTCTACGTGTATCTCAGGATGCTTTTAACCTAGACAGGCGTTTTCCTATCGTGCAAAAGTGGGTATAAACTTCGGCTAGATAGTGCTCCAGCCAAAGGGCAGCACGTCGCTGATATCGTCACACGCGTGCCTCAGCATCATGAGGCGATCGAAGCCTACTGCTACGCCTGCAGAGGGCGGTAGGCCGATTTGTAGAGCTTCTAAAAAAAACTCATCGAGCGGTAGCGCTGGTTTCTTCAGCTGCAGGCGTGTCTCGTTTGCTGCCATCAAGCGTTGGCGTTGTTCTATGGGGTTGGTGAGCTCGAGGTAGCCATTAGCTAACTCAATGGTGGCATGGTAGATTTCGAACCGCAGCGCTATCGTTTCATCAGGCAGCACAAGGTTTTGTGCTAAGGCTGCTTGTGAAGAAGGAAAATGGCGCAATACCAACAGGGTATTTTGCCCCAGGTGGGGCTCTACGAATAGCCCCAGGATAATATTGAGCAAGTTGTCTTTGTCGGTCTCCGTCGTTTGTACTCCTTCCTGCTGCAACCATGCAATCAGGTCGGACGAACTGGCTTTGGTGTAGTCGATGTCCGTGAATTGTTTAAGCGCTTGCCGATAGGTCAGCACTTCTGTAGGAATATCACCCAGAAATAGGCGGATAAAGGCAAGCGTCTCCTCGATCAGTCCTTCAAAAGAGCCGCCTACGCGGTACCACTCGGCCATCGTAAACTCTGGATTGTGTTTGGGACTGTGCTCTCCATCGCGAAACACATGGCCTAGCTGGTAAATGTCGCCGCTATTCTCGCACAAAAGACGCTTCATGGGGTATTCGGGAGAGGAGTGGAGATACCCTGTGCGGCCGCCAGCTAAGTTGGCGCTGATCAGATCGATGTGTGCGTCAATAGATGCGCTGTGACTCAAAATAGGGCAGTCCACCTCTGTAATCCCGCGCTCTGAAAAAAAAGCACGTGCTTTTGCAAGCATTGCCGCCCGGTCTTTGAGAATGGTTAGTCGCCCAGCTTTAGCCTTGGACGCGCGAGACATATTCACCCGTGCGCGTGTCCACTCTGATCACTTCGTCTTGTTCTACGAAGATTGGGATCTGCACCTTCGCGCCTGTCTCGACAAGAGCAGCCTTCAAAACACGTCCGGAGGCCGTATCCCCGCGCGCGCCAGGATCTGTCTGTGTGATGCGGAGCTCCATGAAGGTGGGTGGCTGTACAGCGACAGCTGCGCTCTTGTAGAAAATGACCTCGTAGAGCTGGTCTTCCAACAGCCATTGAGCAGTGTCGCCGATGTTTTCGTCGGGGATTTTTACCTGCTCAAAAGTTTTGTCGTCCATAAAAACGACGCCATCTGTCTCTTTGTAAAGCATACGCATCGAGGCCTCAACCACATCAGCCGTTTCCACCTTTTCACCGGACTTAAACGTACGCTCAAGCACGCGAGCGGTCATCAAATGCTTGAGTCTGACTCGATTGAATGCTTGGCCTTTACCGGGCTTCACAAATTCGTTTGACACGATGGTGTAGGGTTGGCCTTCCACCTCGACCTTCATTCCTTGTTTCATCTCACCTGTACTGACCTGGCTCATACTCATCTTCCTTTGGCTCTTTGAGCCATTGTTGAGGGTAGATTATAGCAAGCAAACAGTCTTGTTGTCTAGGGGCACTAGCACCCCCAGCAGCTCCCACTAAAAAAAGAAACAGACTCATCATCCTGCTTCTTAATTCGTAGCTGAGGTTACGAATTAGTGGCAAACTAAGCCCCGCTTTCGGCGCTTATTGGGCTGGTTTCTTTTATTAGCGAGAGTTATTTGCAATTAGAAATATGTTTTATGAAATATTAATTATTATATAATTAAATTAATATGTTGTTTTGAAAGGAGGCGAACTATGGTCGAAGCTGTTCCGCACCTGGTCCAGGCAACCCACTGGGAAGTGGGCCAGAACAATACGCTCAAGGCTGTTTCTGACAAACGAAACATTTTCTTTCGGTTGGGATCCTGGCTGACTGGGGCGTCTAAGCCGCAAAAAGTGTTCCAGCAGTTCAAAGTGCTGATTGAAGCGTCACCTGTAAGGGCGGAAGACCTCTATCGATACAAGCAAGACATTGAAAAAGAGTACCCCGGTTCCTACGCGAGCACCACCTTCGGGCGTATCGCTGATACCATTTGGAGAGGAGGTGTACTGGGCGCTAAGGAAGCTGCGCTAGACGCCACTTATAGCAAATTAGATAGATTATTTTTTGGCGAGCAAGCTTGTTACGACTCCCTGGCCTCTGCTGCAGACCGCACACAGAGAAGGCTGGAGATTGACCAATTGTATCAACTAACTGCTTCAAAAGATTCCGTAGAGCTCGAAGAGTTCGATCAACAGTTGGCAGGGTTGCCTCAGACCGAGCGGGGGCCCTGGCTGCAAAAGTTTGCCGATCTAGGGTATCCTGGCGCGCAACTTGCAATGGCCAAACTTTTGAGGATTGAGGAGGCGCCTAATTACGGCCTAGCTAAAGACGACAGGGCGGCGTTGGACTATACCATTAGATGGACGGAATCCCAGGGGGGCACCGCGGCTACATTATTCCGTTTAGCAAAGTTGAAAAAGGGCGCCGGAGCCGAGCACATGAAAGTGGTCGATCTTCTCTCCGCTGCCATCAGCCAGACGAGCCCAGAAGATGCGCCTCATATCCTGCGGCTGCGCGGCACGCTCAAGCTAGAGCTACCTAACCCCGCTGACCAGCTCAGCGGCTGGCGTGACCTTTTGCAGGCCGCCAACGCAGGCGACCCCCTAGCTGCAAGGGAAATCCGAGATCGAGGCATGGACTCACTGTTGAGGGGACAAAGCTCTGTCTCTGCCTCGTGGGGGGGAGCTTTCAAAGCGAAGAACCAAGAGGCGGTAGATCAGCTAAACGAGGCTATTTGGGCTCACACCGCCAGTACCCCTGAAGACAGGGGAAAGGCGCTATTTCTGAGAGCCAAAATTTCTTTAGAGTCGCCTGTCGATGAGCGAAAGCTGGCTGCTTGGCGTGATATCTGCGATGCCGCGGCGCTGGAATCACCGGACGCTCTTGATTTTGCCGATCAGGTATGCGCTCAGGCCTCGGCTAAAGGCGTGAGAATGATTATCTCGGAAGAGGAGTTCGTGGAAGAATTTGTGCGTGCTCACGACACCGAGATGCATGCATTAAATAGTCGGCTTTGGATGGCGGCCGCGGGCCATGCAGCGAGCGGTGCTGTCAGGCGAAGTTTCCTGAAAAATGCGGCGAGCCTCGGCTCCTTGGAGGCAGCGCAACAACTCAAGGAGTCGAGCGGGGATGAGCTCATTGTTTACTATTTGAAGACGGTGCTGAGTAAGCAACCAACCGGCAGTGCGGAATATGGCACCGCTCTCGATGAGTTACAAGAGATTGCTTCGCATTGGGCCCAAGGGGCTGCCAAAAGAGTTAAAGGGGCTGCGCTTCTGCTGGAGCTGGCAGAACTGGGTCACGAGCGCTCGAGAGTCGTCCTGGCGAGCATTGGTCTATCGGCAAAGCCTGAGCTATTGGAAGGCATAACTCCAATAGATTATCCCCCAGCCCAGGTGCAGAACTATATCATCGGGCAGATGTTAGGAGAGGGCATTCTATTGAGAGAAAACCGCTTAAAAGCTATTGGATACTTTACCCAAGCCCCTGAGATACCTTTGTCTCTTTTGCTTGCCGCCCATATTCACACGGACAAGCAGGAGGCTGTACGATTGCTTGCGCCTCTACTGGTCGCGCATGGACCCGATACCCAGCTGGGTCGCGAGGCGCGCGAGGTCCTGAAAGCCTACTTGCCCTTTCCTCTAAGCCAGCCAGTTGCACAACCTGGACCGAGCGACTCTTCTGTTGTGCTCGCAAGAACCGTTTTATACGCAGGCGGGCTGAGGCTGTGGAATGCCCCATCGAAAGGCATTTTTCAAACCTCTCTCAAAGTCTCTACGCCTGTGCCTAGCGACCCTGAAAAATTAAAGGCTAAAGTAGAAGTTGAGGAGATCAGTGTTGTGGCAGATCTGATGCAGAGAATGTTTGAGGTCTTAAAACCTAGGCTCCTATCAGAGCAGCCAGGGCAGCTCTCGCCAGATAGGCAGGAGCTGTTCAATGATTGCCTGCTGTTTTTGCACAGCTTTGCGCAGTTATCGCCTGGAACCGGTATGGATGCACGGGCTTTGGCATTAGCGTGGGGGCCGGCTCTTTTTTCGGCGCCTCTCACAGAGGGACAGATTGCACAATTAACTGGTTGGATTCAAGAGGGCTCTCGATGGGAAGTTTAAAAGATGCTGAGTTGTTCCAACCAGCAACGGATGTCCTAGTGCGCCACGGAGCTCATGTCGAAGTGCTCAAGGGCGCTAAGGCAGCCGAATCGGAAAGGGGGTTGCTTACGCGCCTTCGGGATTGGGTTTCGGGCGATAGGAATGATTGCAATATTTTGGCCTGCTTAACCGAAGCGCTGAGAGGACCTACTCTGGCGGTTCACGAGGATTTCAAGATCTTTTATACGCTTAGAGATGAGTTTAAAAAGCGCAAAAATAAATATTTTGACCGAGTTGGTTTAGAGCATGTGCTGGATCTCGTTTTGGGCAGAGGAAATATCGAACGCGCTTTTGAGGTCTTTAGCGCAGTAGGCCACGAGAAATTAAGCGAACTCCTCTATGGAGGTGCAGCCGCCCAGGAGTGTGTGGAGGACGAATTACTCGATAGGCAGTACAACATTTTACACGGGACTTATTGCAGCAATGCTAGCCAAGTCGAGCAGTGCGAGGAGTTTGAGTTTACGCTTAAAAGCAGGTATGAATTTTCCGATCTTGCCGTCGTTAAGCAGTATGTAAAATTGGCCAACGCAGGGTTCCCAGTCGCTGCTTGGAGGCTTTACCAAGTTTACCAACAAGGGCTATTTAATCAGCCTGCAGATCCCGTTGAAGCGGAAAAATATAGCCTACAAGCCATAGAAGGGGGGTTAGTGCCTCAAAAAGCAGCAGTTTTGGCTGAAAAAGAAATCGGCTCAGCGAGAGCCAATAGCAGGCTGTAAGTCCTAAGACAGGCGGTCTGTATGCTTAAGGTAAATCTACCCCGCCCGGGTGCCAAGGGCCGCATTTTAGGATACGTAAGCAAGCTTTTGCGATACCTTTGAAGAGACCATGTTTTTCGATGGCTTCGGAGGCGTAGTGCGAGCAGCTCGGATAAAAGCGACAGCAATTGCCCAAAAACGGGCTTAGGCAAAGCTGGTAGGCTTTGATCAACAGCTGTGCCAAGGCCTTCATAGAACCTTAAAGACATCTTTCATAAGGATGAGAACTACTTCGATCACGATCAAGATGATAATGGTCCATTCGAGGCGGCTGCTGTGCTGGTGATTGAGCTCATTACCCAGCATCTCGAAGAGCTCGTGAACGATATCTAGGCGCTGATTGAGCACATTCACGCGGTTTTCGATGTCTAGATGGTTGGAGACCATCGTGTAGAGAGGTTCTAGCTGAAGATTTTGCCAGAAAAACTCTGGCGTATCCAGCACGTCCCACTGTAGGTTAATCGAGTTGCGCTCCAGAAAAAGCTGCCCCATCATGCGGCGGATCTCTCTTCTTGAAAGGGGAATACCGCCGGCTTTGGCCAGCGCGGTGGGGATGTGCTTACTGTTACTATAGGTCTTGTGCACCGCCGATTCAAAAGCTTCTAGCTTGACGGATTGTGCCAAGCCGTGAGAGAGGGCGATTAAGGAAAGCGTGTCAGCAGTGGGCAGGAAAATTTCGTTTTTGATGATTCTGGTTTGATCGCCGGTGGAGAAGATGTATTCGTCTTTTTCGGGCTTTTCTAAAGGCTCTTCAGCAACTTTGCCGGCTTCTTCTAAGAAGAAGCTAACTTCGTCGACATCCAGCCCCCAGCAGACAGTGACGCCATAAGGAAAGTAGAAGACGTGAGAGATAGAAGAGAAGTGTGGCACTTCTATGTGCAGGACATCCTTGTACAGGGTGGTCGTGTGGGATTCACGCAGATCACGACGCAGTGCTATGATGTCGTACGAGGAAGCAGTGCAGTATGTTTCACATTTCATAAGAACGAGGGTTTTAGTAGTAGTGTATTCTATTCGCTTTTATTCCGCTTGCAAAATTCACTTGTGGAGAATATGATTTTGCACTTCGCGGAAGTGGCGGAACGGCAGACGCGCTACCTTGAGGTGGTAGTGGGAGTTTTCCTGTGGGGGTTCGAGTCCCCCCTTCCGCACATCTTTGGGCGCTTCCTTTCCATGAGAGCGCCCTTTCTTTTTCTCAGATTCAAGAAAATATCAAGCTGCATTTAGCAATCAATGTGTGGGTTAGAGTATGAATGATTCGTCTAAAATGGCAGACAGTAGGCGAAGACGCAACTTCTCGCTACAAATGAAAAATTAGCCAAATTTGTCTTTAGAAAAGCTGTGGAGCGAAACAGCGACCTGCGCAAAAGATTAGCCGACATGAATAGGTCTCTTACTTGTAGCCTCAGGGTCTAAAGGCAGGGTCGATTTTAATGATTTTATCGTCGTTGGCGTGGGGCTGTCCGCGGCCATCGCGGTTATTTGTGGTGAGGTAGAGGGAGCCATCGGGTCCGAAGGCGACGCAGCGGATGCGACCGAAGCGCCGGTGCAGGTGGGTCTCGGGCGCTGGCGGGTGGGCGTGAAGATCGATCTCGTAGAGGGCTTGGCTCAGTAGTCCAGCGGCGTAGAGATGGCCTTCACCGTAGGCGATTTGGCCAATGCCCCAGGGAGTGCCAGCGGGACCGTCTATGGCGGCTGCGCGGCTGATTTTACCTTTCGGCCAGCCGTAGTTGCTTCCCTGCAATACTAGGTGAATTTTGTCTCTCCCCAGCGCCCCAGCCTCAGATGCCCATAGGTGGTCGTCTTTATCCCAGCTTAAACCAAGCGGATTGCGGTGCCCGTAGCTGAATACCTCCAGATTTTTGCCCTCATCGTCCATGCGCAGGATTTTTCCAGCGAGGGAGGAAAAATCTTGTGCGAGTGCGGCGTTGCCGGTATCGCCGGTTGCGATATAGAGATTGCCGTCTGGTCCAAAGACAATTTTTCCGCCATTATGAAAAGGAGCTGCGGGGATGTTAGCTAAGATCGTACGGTCCTTCTTTAGCTCGTCGCCCTTGAGGTGATAGCGCACTACGTTGTTGACGAGGCTATGGCTGCTTTTACTGGTAAAAAATAGGTAGACCCAGTGGTTGCGCTCGAAGCGGGGGTGTAGAGCCAGGCCGAGGAGGCCAGCTTCGCCCACGCAGAAAACGTCCGCTACATGATGGGCGCGTTTGGTGAGGCCTATGCGTACTAGACGGCCCGGTAGCTCTGTGACGAGCAGATCCCCATCGGGCAAAAATGCGAGGTCCCAAGGCGTGTGCAGATGATCGGCGAGGATGGACATGGGGCTTTCGGGCTGGTCTGCCTCTTCCTTTATTACTGTACCAAGGGGTGGCCGCTCGCGGAAAAAATTGCCCCAAAGGGCGAGCACACTCAGGCTCATCAAGCCGATGACGGTCCATGGGAGGAGTGTGCGCTGGAAGGAGATCATCGAATGAGCGTCAGCTGGGTTTCGTAGCGTTTGTTCACCGTCAGCATATTATTGTGTGGAACCGCAGTCCAGTTTTCTCTATCTGTTAGGGGCTCTGAAGCGATGATCACGGCTTGGGGGTGATTTGAAGTGGGCAGGATACGCGCCTCGTGATGGTTTACTTCAAATTTGGCTCCGGTGGTGTAATAGAGGCTTTCTGGCAGGTCATTGCCGTTGGTGTAGCGCGTGGTTACGATTTGCTCGCCATCAGTGACAGCAAAGTTGAGGTGGGAGGGGATCTTTGAGCCGGCTTCTTTTGTCCACTGGTCGATGAGCTTGATGGTGGTGAGCATGGCTTGGCCCAATTCTTCGGCGGTGTAGGTTTCGCGACGCTGCGCCAGCTGGTTGAGAAATAGGCAAAAGGCGTGCTCACTATCTGTTGTGCCGTTGATCGCATTATAGAAGTCGTCGCGGAGGGCTTCCCTGAGGCGGCGTTTAATTTTGGTAAATTCATCGATCGTGCCGTTATGCATCCAGAGCAGACGTTTATATAGAAATGGGTGACAATTGAGTTCGGTTACTGTTAGGCCAGTGGATGCGGCTCTGACGTGTGCAAATAGGCAGGGCGTTTTGACCTTTGCCGCCAGGCGGTGTAGGTTTTGGTCAGCCCAGGCTGGGCTGACAGTGGTATACAGGCAGGGAATCGGATCGATTGATGGTACGTACCAGCCCATACCAAAGCCGTCGCCATTAAGCGGCTCGAAGCGCTCTAAGGAGCTAAAACTTTGGTAAATCAGCGAATGCACGGGCTTAATAATTAAGTCCGCCGCCAACACCTCTTGTCCTATATATGCTAAAAATCGACACATCTGAAGCTCCGCCTGTCCTCTACTTTAGTAAATTTTTTGTGCCAAGGAAAGAACAATGTAATTTTGACGCACTTTGCCTTTAATTTCCGTTGTCATATGCTGTCGCAAAATGAACTCTAGGGAGGATGCAACCGTGACGGCGATAAATCAGGTGAAGGAAGCACAGCCGCTGCAGGCGGAGCAGAGGCAATTGTTGGAGAAAATCGCCAAAACGATTCGAGGATTGTCGATGGATGCGGTACAGCAGGCAAATTCCGGCCACCCTGGCTTGCCCATGGGTTGTGCAGAGATCGGCGCGTACCTCTATGGAGTGGCTTTACGTCATAACCCGGAAAATCCAGGCTGGTGGAACCGCGATCGGATGATTTTATCGGCGGGTCATGGGTCAATGCTACTCTACTCTTGTCTGCACCTTTCGGGGTTTGATCTTTCTTTGGACGACATAAAAAATTTCAGGCAGCTGCATTCCAAGACCCCTGGGCATCCTGAATCTTTGGATACGCCTGGGGTGGAGACGACGACGGGACCGCTGGGGCAGGGCTTGGGTAATGCCGTGGGCCAGGCGTTTGGGTTGAAGATCCTAGGTAAGCGCTTCAACAAGCCGGCTCAGCACATCTTCGATAGTAAGGTATTCTGCCTGGTGAGCGATGGCGACCTCATGGAAGGAATCTCGCACGAAAGTTCTTCTTTAGCAGGGTTTTGGAAGTTGGATAATTTGATTGTCATTTACGATTGCAACCATATCTGCCTGGATGGGCCCACATCAGAATGCTTTGCTGAGGACACTAAGGCGCGCTATCGGGGGTATGGCTGGGAAGTACATGAGGTAGATGGCAGCGACCTGGACGCGCTGCATGATACGATTGGTAAAGCGCGCCAGACGCAGCAGGGGCCCGTGTTTATTTTAGCGCAGACCACTATTGGAAAGGGGTCTCCTAACAAAGCTGGCACCAACAAGGCACATGGCTCGCCGCTTGGTGAAGAGGAGATAAAGCTATCGAAAAAGGCTTTAGGAATCCCGGATGAGAAATTTTTTGTGCCGCAGGTAGTGATCACATACTTTGCAGAGAGGTTAGAGAAGGCTCGCGCGGCAGAAAAGCAATGGCAAGAGCTTTACGCAGACTGGGGCGACGCTAACCCAGAGCTGCGCGCACAACTGGAAAATATGCATGCAGATAGCCTACCGCAAGACCTTGAGGCATTGCTCAATGAGTTACTCATTCCCACGCCTATGGCAACGCGTAGCTCCTCGCAAAAAGTTTTAGAGCTGCTAGCAGACCATCTTCCACAGATATACGGCGGATCGGCAGATCTTTCCGGCTCCGACATGACCTTCTTGAAGAAGTATCCGACTATTGCTCCTGGAGTATTTGAAGGCCGTAATATCAAGTTTGGCGTGCGCGAATTTGGGATGGCGGCAGTCGCCACGGGCATGAGTCAAACAGGCTTTATGCGGCCTTATGTGGGCACTTTTTTGACCTTTTCGGATTATATGCGCAACGCGGTGCGGCTAGCGGCTTTACAGCGGCAGAAGATAGTTTATCAGTTCACGCACGATAGCATTTTTCTCGGGGAAGATGGCCCCACGCACCAACCAGTTGAGCATCTAGCTGCTTTGAGAGCTATTCCAAACCTGTATGTGATACGCCCTGCGGATGCAAACGAGGTCAAAATGGCGTGGCTTGCGGCACTTTTGTATCGGGGGCCGGTGGCGCTGATCCTTTCGCGCCAGAATCTCCCAGAGCTAACCCAAACGAAAGTTTCGTATGCCGAGGGTATGGCTCGTGGCGCGTACATTTTGAAAAAAGAAGCTCGCTCTTACGATTATCTGTTGCTTGCCACAGGGGCTGAAGTGCCTTTGGCGTTGGATGTGGCGCAGGGATTAGAAAAACATGGCAAGTCGGTCAGAGTGGTCTCTATGCCTTGTTGGGAGCTATTTGAGGCGCAGGACACAGAATACAAAAAATCTATTTTGGAAGGTGGCGCAGGAGTACGCGTGAGTATCGAGGCTGCCTGTGACATGGGCTGGCATAAGTATATCGGCCGCGAGGGGATTGCGATTTCGATCGATACGTTTGGCGCTTCGGCGCCGGCCAGTGAGTTGGCTAGGGAATTTGGTTTTACAGTGGAATCGATTCTCGAACGTATTTTGTGAGGGGTTATGAATGAGCGGTTTCTGCGGGCTCTAGCAGGGAACAACCACGATCGTCCTCCCTTGTGGCTAATGAGGCAGGCAGGCAGATACCTGCCTGAGTACCGCGCTCTTCGTGCGCGTCATTCATTTATGCAGATGGTCCAGAGCCCGGAGCTGATCGCTGAAGTGACCCTTTTGCCGCTGCGCCGCTTTGAGCTGGATGCGGCGATTATTTTCTCGGATATTCTGTTGATTGCCGATGCGCTAGGCAGTGAATTGCGTTTCGAGGAGGGTAAGGGGCCTTTGATGCGTTACTTTGTACGGTCTGTCGCAGATGTGCAAAATCTACCCTTGATCGATGTAAAGCAAGTTTTAAATTTTGTGGCTGAGGGGATTCGGCAGGTCGTTCCGCAGCTCAATGTGCCGCTCATCGGTTTCTGTGGGGGCGCCTTCACTGTGGCCAGTTACATGGTAGAAGGGAAAGGCAGTCGCGAGCTAGAAATGACGAAAAGTTGGATGCGAAGCGATCCAAAAAGCTTCCACAAGCTATTGGAAGTGATTACAGATGCCAGTATTACGTATTTGCGCATGCAGGTAGAGGCAGGTGTTAAAGCACTGCAGATTTTTGATACCTGGGCTAATGCGCTTTCCTATCCACATTTTCGCGAGTTTTCGTTGGCTTATTTAGAGCGTGTGTTGCAAGGTGTGGAAGACCTCGATGTTCCCGTGATTCTTTACTGTCGCGGCAGCTCGCTATTTGCTCAAGATCTTGCGAGCTTGCGGCCGGCTTGCGTTGGGCTGGATTGGAACGGTCATTTGCCGACCATCCGACAAGCCTTAGGGACGAAGATTGCCTTGCAGGGAAATTTAGATCCATACGCGTTACTTGCGCCGCAAGAGTCCGTCCGTAAAGAGGTCGATACGCTGCTGTTCAGTATGCAGGGCGATCCCGGATATATTTTTAACCTTGGTCACGGAATTCTGCCAGATACGCCGCTGGAGTCTGTAGAAACGCTCCTGAAGTGCGTGAAGGGATAACTCATGCCAGCTTGTGAATCCTATTCTGACGTTACTGATGTTAGCGTAGAGCTCTTGATGCGAATGAATAAGCCGATTCCGCGCTATACCAGCTACCCTACAGCACCTGAGTGGCAGGGTCTAGTTCCCCAGGTTTATCAGGACCAGTTGCAGTGCTTAGACGCTAAAGCAAGACCATTGTCTCTTTACGTGCATATCCCCTTCTGTAAAACGATGTGTCTTTTTTGCGGCTGCTCGGTGATTCTTAATCGGCGGCCAGAAAATGAAGAGAAGTATGTGCGCTATCTCTGCAAGGAGTTTAGCATGGTTTCCGGGCAGCTGCAGAATGCTCATCTTGTACGTCAGTTGCATTTTGGCGGGGGGACGCCGACAAAGCTGACGGTACCGCTCCTTCAGCAACTTATCGGACATATTCGGCGCTGTTTTACGATCGATTGGCAGGGAGAAATTTCGATTGAAATTGATCCACGTACTGTTGTAGAGGACCAGGGCGACAAGCTGAAAGTCTTGCGCGACTTGGGATTTAATCGCGTGAGCTTTGGCGTACAAGACACCAATCCTGAGGTGCAGGAGGCAATTAAGCGTTACCAATCCTACGAGATGACGTTGGAGACCTATCAGCGTGCGCGAGAGTTGAGTTTCGAGGGGATTAACCTCGATTTAATCTATGGGTTGCCTTTTCAGACGCCTGAATCGTTTGAAGACACCATAGAGAAGATTATTGAAATGGGCCCAGACCGTATCGCTTTGTTCTCTTATGCCAAAGTACCCTGGCTGAAAGCGCACCAAAAAGCTATTCCCGAGGAGACGTTGCCTTGTGCAGAGGATAAGTTTGCTATCTATGTCTATGCCAGAAAGCGGCTAATGGAAAAGGGATATGTCCCGCTGGGCATGGACCATTTTGCGCGCGCGGAGGATTCTTTGGCGCAGGCGTATTTTCAGAGACGGTTACATCGCAACTTTCAGGGGTACAGCCTGCAGCTCTCGCAAGACATGCTAGGCTTCGGTGTCACCAGCATTGGCCATTGTCGAGATGCCTTTATTCAAAACGTGAAGGAGCTCGACGACTATTACGCCGCTTTAGACGCGGGCAGTTTACCTGTTTTTCGCGGCAAAGTACTGACAGATGACGATCGGCTGCGCCGCTGGGTAATACAGTCTGTCATGTGCCACTTCGAGCTTAATGCTGACCATTTTCGAGAGACGTTCGGCGTTGCGCTAGTTGACTATTTTGCCGAAGAGCAAGGGCAGATCGAAGAGCTGGTGGCCGAGGGGCTGCTCGAGAGAGTAGGCAGCTCGCTGGTTGCAACGCCCATGGGACGGTTATTTATTCGCAACGTTGCTGCAACCTTCGATGCTTATCTGCGCGCGGGCCACAAAAAGCAATTTTCGCAGGGGATTTAAAGTGCGGCGTGCGCTCATTCTTGGAGCAGGAATTTCAGGGCTATCGCTGGCTTGGTATTTGCGGAATCAATGCGAAGTTACGCTAGTAGAGGCTGCTGAGCGGCCTGGGGGCTGGATCCGCACCTATCAGCACGAGGGTTTTCTTTTTGAGGGCGGTCCTCATAGCTTCCGCGCCTCCGGCCATGGTGCGGCCACGCTGGCGCTCATCGAAGAGTTGGGCTTAACGCCGCAGCTTATCGCGGCGTGCGCCACAGAGCAGTTTTTGCTTTATAAAAATGTGCTTCACAAAGTCCCTAAAACTCTCTTTTCGCTGCTTACATCGCCACTGACGCGCGATCTGGTTCCTGCGCTATGGCGCGAGTGGCGCATTCCCAAGGGAAGTGATGAAGAATCTGTGCAGACCTTTGCCGAAAGGCGCCTCGGTGCGGCCATGGCGTCGCGTTTGGTAGACCCTATGGTATCGGGAATCTATGGGGGCGACCCCGCCAAGCTCTCTTTCCCGGCTTGCTTTCCGCAGCTTCACCTTATGGAGCAGAAGTATGGGTCGCTGGTGCGCGGCATGTTGAGCGGAAGTAGATCCGCGAGCTCGCGGGTGCTCTCACTGCGCGGTGGCTTACAGAAGTTGACAGATACCCTGGCAGAGCGCTTAGGCGGCAGGTTACAGCTCAATAAAATGGCGACGAGGATTTCATTCGGCCGTGAAGTCCAGGTATCCTTCAGCGATGGCACGAGTATCGCAGCAGATCACCTCTACCTGGCGCTGCCCGCTTGGCAATTAGCAAAATTGCTGCCCATACCGACACTGTCTCAGATCCCTTTCGCTTCGCTAGCTGCCGTGAGCTTGGGTTACCGCAGGCAGGTGCTTGCGAACAGAGGTTTTGGTTATCTGGTGCCTGCGGTAGAAAACAAGCAAATCCTAGGTATGATTTGGGATTCAGAGGTTTTTCCACAGCAAAACCAGCATCCTCAGGAAACGCGTGTCACCGTGCTGATGGGCGGCACGCGGCGGCCAGAGCTGGTTGATCGGTCGGATGAGGAGCTTCTCAGATTGGCCTGCGAAGCGATGCCGGGCCTTAAACCGGATGCCTCGCTGGTTGTAAGGGCGCGACAGGCAATCCCCCAGTACGAGTTGGGCTTTTCTCAGAGGCTCGGCCAGATAAAGCAGCATTTGCCGGCTCAGTGTACTTTGTTGGGTAGTAGCTATCATGGCGTCTCTATCAATGATTGTATTCATTATTCTGCCAGCAGTTCCCACTAAAAAAATTATACGCTCTACAGGTATCCCTTAGTAGCAAGGGTTGCTGAAAGCATAGTATTAGGCGGGATAGGTTGACAGCATGGGTCCCACTGAGGATCGTTTATTAGCTGGGTGAGCTGTTTTTCGATTTTAGAGGGTGAGGATGCGCTTTTTCTAATCCCAAGGCCAAATAAACCTCCCAAAGGCGGTGTCAGAGGTCATCGTCACCTTCTTCTTGGAACGAGCCAGTCGTACAGATGTAAGGCTGCCTTAGTCCCTCCAGTTTGTCCCTGGGGATAGATACCACCGCTGCGAGCCTGCTAGTCTTGGCAAAAGACTGGCCCGACCTCTCAGTTATGAGCCTGCGCAAGACTGCAACAAAATCACCGACGTAGGCCTAAAGACCTTAGCAAAACGCTATCCTAACCTCTCCACTGTGTTGACCTGAGCCAATGCAAAAACATCACAGAAAGAGAGCTGCAGTAAGTCAGGGTGGGCCATGTCTTATGTTACTTTTCATCGATAACCCCGATGAGTAAGCTCGCGCGTTTCAAAAGCGCTAGCCAGCCGCAGGCCTCTAATGACGCTGAGGTGGGTTTTCAGATAATGGAAGGCTTTAGCCTGGTAGATTGCTAAGATTCGTTCCTTGTGGCAGGTCCGTTAGGAGTTCGTTGTCAAGCTTAGAGTTCGCAAGAAGATTATCCCCGTACTCGGAGAAACCGCCACCCAAGTCTATGGGTTAAAACGGCGCGTCGATGGGATCAGAATATAGGAGACGAGATACCAAGCTTGCCCGGATGATTGATCCAATTGGTGAAGCTGGGAAAGCGTTTCGTTCCAGCTTCCTCAAAGAGGTCCAGGAGGTCGTGAGAGGCGCCACACTCAAACATGTACTTTAGACACTCGTCTGAAACTACATAGTCTTCGTGCTTTCCCCGGAGGACCTCCAGAAAGTTTATGCGGCTCTTGCTTTCTGTACTTTTGAAATACGAAAACAAGGGGTTGCCTAAGTGGGTACAAAAGCCGTTTTTACCATCATGACGGGACCTTGCGTCATCGGTATTGATGTACTGCGATCCGCGGAGACTAGCCCGAAGCGAATCCTCTTTTTCGAGGTGATAAGCTCACTTATTTTCGGCTAGGATGATATTTAGTTGTCCCGCAGAAATATCGGTGCCATGTTCTCGAAGAGCTTCTAGCAGCAGAGGTTGCTTTGTATTACGAGGTCCTGGACCACGTAGTCAACTCAGACTTTGAACTTGGCGCCAGGCGGAATGGCGGGTTTAGTCAAATAGTAAGTGCATAGGTTGCATTCTTTTGGTCTTCAGAGATGAATGAGAGTAGGCGTAGTCGTTTAAAAGGTGTTTAGAAGTCAAAAATTAATATAAGTTATTCAGGTTGCTGTATCTTTTTTATTTTCTCAAGTCCATCTGTGTTAGGCGGGCAGGCGCCGCCCTGGTAAACCGACAGCTTGTTTAGGCTTGGCCAACCGGGCGTCTGAAGCCACCTAAGCGTGGGCTGGCCTACCGCTTCAAATGGGTTTTATGGTAAGCATCTAATCTATCCCCTGCGTTTTATGCACACTTTTCTGATTTGGCTCCCCGGAAAAAAGAAGAATATTTGAATTCTCTCACGAGAGTCCGAATCACTGCGCAGCGCAGGAGGTGCTTTCCAAAAAAGGGGTGGTTGCCTAAGATGAAGAGGTGCTACTAGACCTTTAGGACTATCTCAGATGGGTGATGCAATGTTTGACAAATTTACGAATCGCGCTAAGCAGGTGATTAAATTAGCAAAAAAAGAGGCCCAAAGGTTGAACCACAACTATTTGGGAACTGAGCATGTGCTTTTGGGCCTGCTGAAGCTTGGCCAGGGTGTGGCGGTCAACGTACTGCGCAACCTCAATATCGATTTCGAAACGGTGCGAGCTGAGGTAGAAAAACTCGTGGGTTATGGGCCTGAGATTCAGGTTTATGGCGACCCTGCGCTCACGGGCAAAGTTAAGAAGGTCTTTGAGTTTGCCAATGAGGAGGCCGCTAACCTTAATCATAATTACGTGGGTACAGAGCATTTGCTGCTGGGTTTATTGCGCCAGACCGATGGCGTGGCAGCACAGGTGTTAGAGAACTTGAATGTGAATCTCAAAGAGGTGCGCAAAGAGGTGCTGAAGGAGCTGGAGACATTCAATCTGCAGTTGCCCCCCATCAGCGCTTCGGGAGGCGCCACATCGTCTAATCCCTCTGCTAAGCAGTATGAAAAATCCACAGCCGCAGCTGGTGGGACTGACAAGATGCCTGCCTTGCGCGCTTATGGACACGATCTCACCGAGATGGTACGCGAAAATAAAATGGACCCAGTCATCGGCCGAAAAGCAGAAGTCGAAAGGCTGATTCTTATCCTTTGCCGTCGCCGCAAAAATAACCCGGTACTGATCGGCGAAGCAGGCGTGGGTAAGACGGCCATTGTCGAAGGCCTGGCCCAAGCCATTGTGCGCGGCGATGTACCCGACAACCTGCGCAAGAAGAAATTGATCTCTCTTGACTTAGCGCTGATGATTGCTGGCACTAAGTACCGCGGCCAGTTTGAAGAGCGCATTAAAGCTGTCATGGACGAGATTCGCAAAAACGGCAACATTCTGCTGTTCATCGATGAACTGCACACTATCGTCGGCGCGGGTGCCGCGGAGGGTGCTATCGACGCTTCCAACATCCTTAAACCAGCTTTGTCGCGCGGCGAAATCCAGTGCATTGGCGCAACGACTATCGACGAGTATCGCAAGCACATCGAGAAAGACGCCGCTTTAGAGCGCCGTTTCCAGAAGATTACCGTACAGCCGCCAACGGTTACGGATACCATCGCAATTCTCAATGGACTCAAAGCGAAGTACGAGGAGCATCACAAGTGTATTTATACGCCTCAGTCGCTGGTCGCTGCCGCAACCCTATCGGATCGTTACATTCACGGCCGGTTCCTGCCCGATAAGGCTATCGACCTGTTGGACGAGGCTGGTGCGCAAATGCGTATTTCTATGATGAGCCAGCCGCAAGATATCTCAAAGTTCGAAGGTGAGATTGAAGAGACTCGCCTGGCGAAGGAAGAGGCGATTGCCAAGCAAGAGTATGAGAAAGCGGCTAAACTGCGCGATACTGAGAAACAGCTGCGCGATCAGCTGCAGAAGAGCCGCTCTGAGTGGGAGATCAGTAAGGCGGAGAATGAGGTCATCGTCGAAGACGAAGATGTGGCAAACATCGTGGCTAAGATGACACATATCCCTCTGACAAGGCTGACGCAGGGAGAAACGCAAAAAGTTCTGCGCATGGAGGAAGATCTACGTAAATTTATTATCGGACAAGAAGAAGCGGTCAAGGCTGTCTGCCGTTCTATCCGCCGTAGTCGGGCGGACATCAAAGATCCTAACCGGCCTATTGGCGCCTTTCTATTTATGGGGCCCACAGGTGTCGGCAAGACTCTTTTAGCCCGTTTATTGGCGATCAATCTATTTGGCGGGGAAGATGCCTTGATTCAGGTGGATATGTCCGAGTATATGGAAAAATTCGCGGTCAGCCGAATGACCGGCTCGCCTCCGGGTTATGTGGGCCACGAAGATGGCGGGCAACTCACAGAACAGGTGCGTCAGCGCCCTTACGCGGTCGTGCTCTTTGACGAGATCGAAAAAGCCCACCCCGACGTTATGGATATTCTTCTACAAATTTTGGAAGAGGGCCGTCTGACAGACTCGTTTGGGCGCAAGGTCGACTTCCGCAACACAATCATTGTCATGACCTCAAACCTCGGGGCAGATTTAATCCGCAAGAGCACTACAGTCGGCTTTGGTGCCCTAGAGGGCGCGCCAGACTACGACATGATCAAAGAGAAAATCGAAGATGCCATCAAGAAGCAATTCAAGCCCGAGTTTATCAATCGCGTCGATGACGTGGTGATCTTTAGGCCTCTCAGTAAGGAGTTCCTCACTCAGGTTATTGAACTGGAAGTCAAAAAAGTACAGGGTCGTCTAGAGAAAAAAGAGATCTATCTTACGCTCGACGAAAAGGCTAAGAGTTATCTCGTTGAGAAGGGCTTCCAGCCAGAAATGGGCGCGCGTCCATTAAGGCGTGTCATCGAGCAGTACCTAGAAGATCCCTTGGCTGAGAAAATCTTGATGAACCCGGATGAAGGGCGCCGCACGGTAGTAACGATTGAAGACGATAAGTTAGTCTTTAAAGATAAAGAGATCTTCCGCGCACGCCACACCGCTGCTCTTGCCCCCGCAGCTGCAGAAGAAAAAGACGAAGAAGCAAAAGAGGGTGACAGCGAGAAAAAGAAAAAAAAGACGGCGGCCAAAAAAGAGTAGGCCTATCACCTGGCGTCGTGTGGGAGCTAGCTCTCCTGCATGATTGCTTGGTGCTGGATATTCGCTTCCCATTCCTTAATGAAGCCGAGGAGCTGGTCTTTTTTAGGCCGCTTGCGGAGGAACTCCAGTGTTTCGGGCTGGCTAGCTAGGTGGGCGATCTTGGCTAGGAGGTGTAGGTGACGGCGGTCGTCCGAGGCAAATAGAAAAAACAGGGTGTGGACCGGTTTACCGTCAAGCGCGCCATAATTAAGTGGGATTTCTGGGAAGACAACGATGACGACTTCTGGGCCTTCAAGTAGGCATTCTCGTGTGTGAGGGACGCCAATACCGTTATTCAAGGCTGTGGGCATGAGGCGTTCGCGATCAAGTAAGAGCTCAGTGGCCACTTCGCAATCTACACCGAGCTTATGAGCCATTAGCTCCATGGTGTTGGCGATCACGACATCTTTATTGCCCCCAAGGATTTCATCTAGCACGCCGCCTTTGTGGATGGCGCGGTACAAACCAAATTGCTTGCTGCCGCCATGAAGGGTCCCTTCAGCGCTGGCTTCTTCAACTGGCGCCTCTTCTTGCTCTTCTTCTTCAAATTCAACGGAGTCGCCAACACGCTGCCGCATGACCCAATCTTCGATTTCATGTCTATTAAAACGATACTGGTTGTTGATTAGATAGGCAGGGATTTTCCCGTCGCGCAGCCAGCGGCGAATGGTGGTCTTAGAAACGTTTAGCATTTCAGCTATATCTTTAAGCTTTAGATCCATGATTGCCCCCTAGTAGCCTTCGAATAGATTCACGACCCCTTCCGGGTCTTCTTGCCTCAGCAGATTTTTACGTCGGTTTTCATCTTTTATCGCTGTGGTTAGCCCGGAGAGAATCTGCAGATATTCGGTCTGTTTGTTATCGGGCCCGCCGATCATGAAAATGATTCTCACAGGTGCGTTATCCAGCGCTTTCCAATCGATCCCTTCTTTAAGAATAGCGATAACAATAAAGAAGTCATCGAAACCAGGCAGTTTTGCATGAGGGATGGCCACTCCCATACCGATGCCGGTGGTGACGATCTTCTCGCGGTTTATGATGGCATTGAGGAATACTTTTTCGTTGTGTAATTTGCCACTCGCTTTAACTAGCTTGACCAGCTTGGCTAGAATTTCATCGCGGGCCTCGCCGTCCAGAAAAGCAATCAGTTTCGGGTCCAGATATTGCGAGATGGTTGCCATAGCTTAGTGCGTCCCCGTATGCCCAAAACCACCGCTGCCGCGCTCTGTTTCTGTGAGCTCTTCGCTTTGGGCCCATTTCGCTAAGATGACCGGAGCTACCACTAGCTGTGCGATACGCAGACCGGGAGTCACGATAAAATCCTTTGTACCGTGATTGATTAAGATCACGCCAATTTCTCCTCGGTAGTCTGAATCGATGGTGCCCGGGGTATTTAAGACGGTAATTTGGTGTTTGAGAGCTAGGCCGCTGCGCGGGCGAATTTGGATTTCATAGCCTGGGGGGATGGCTGTTTTGAGTCCTGTGGGAATCAGTACACTAGAGCCTGGTGTTAGCGTGACGGGCGCGGTAAGGCAGGCGCAAACGTCTGCTCCTGCGGCTCCTTGCGAGGCGTAGCGAGGTAGCTGCGCGGCGGAAGCGAGCGAAATTTCAATTTCGATGCTGTTTGCTGGTAGGGTGGTCATTTGCTGCCTTTTGCGTTCTTTTTTTTCGTAGATCTGCTGCTAAGAAGTCAAGAAACTCAGCTACCTTTTCTTTCAAATCTTGTCGATGCACGATACAGTCGATCATGCCATGTTGCAAGAGAAACTCGGATTTTTGTGCATCGGGGGGAAGTTGTCTTCCGAGCGTCTGCTCGATAATTCGCGGGCCCGCAAAGCAGATGAGTGCGTTGGGTTCGGCGATAATGATGTCGGCCAGAGAAGCAAAAGAGGCGGTTACACCGCCCGTAGTGGGGTTGGTGAGGATGGAGATGTAGGGGATACGGTATTCGTGCATCTTGGCGAGAGCCGCGCTGGTTTTGGCCATCTGCATTAGTGAGAGGATCGATTCTTGCATGCGAGCGCCACCGGAGGTGGCCACGAGTACTAGAGGGAGCGAGTGTTTGATCGCATATTCGATCAAAAGGGTGAGGCGCTCACCGACAACTGAGCCCATAGAGCCCGCCATGAACGCAAAGTCCATCACAGCCAGGGCTGTGGGGTGGCCGCCTAGCTTGCATGTGCCAACCCTGATCGCTTCTGTAGCGCCTGATTTCTCTTTGGCTTGTGTTAAGCGGTCGATATAGGGCTGTGAGTCTACAAATTGCAGGGGATCTAGGGGGGAAATACCCTGGAAGTAATCTTCGAACGAGTCGGGATCTGAAAGAAGCTGAATGCGTTCTTGAGCGGAAAGTCGGTAGTGGTATCCACACTTGGGGCAGCAATTAAAGCGCTGGGCGAGTTCTTGAGCGTGGACTAATTCTGTACAATGCGTGCATTTTAGCCAGCCGCTGAAACTATCTTTTTTCGTCGATTGGATTTTAATCTTCGGCTTATCACGAGAAAATAGTCCCACTTCATCACCAACTTGTTTGTGGTCATTCTAGTAGGTCTTGCGAAATCTCTCAACAAAAATGAATAGAGATGAGCGTCATTGGGTAGCTTTGCCACCAGCTGAGCCCGGTGGCAAATAAATCTAGAAACCTCAGCCAGCTGCCTGGGCATAGCGTTCCTCTACATTTTTCCAGTTCACCACCTGCCAGATGTTTTTTAAATAATCGGGCCGCACGTTTTTGTACTGGAGGTAGTAGGCGTGTTCCCATACATCGATGCCTAGTAGGGGCACAAGGTTGAGAGCACAGAGAGGGTCTTGGTTGGCGCAGGTGGCGATTTCAAGGCGTTTTTTGGCCTTATCATAGCCCAGCCAGCCCCACCCGGAGCCCTGGATGGCTGCAGTTTTTGTATTGAATTGGGCGATGAAGTTGTCGAGAGAGCCCCATTCTTTGTTGAGGGCGTCGGCTAGCAGAGCGCTGGGCGCTTTGCCGCCGCCCTTGCTTACAGGGGCCAAGTTTGTCCAGAAAATGCTGTGATTGATGTCACCTCCCCCGTTAAAGCGCAGGGCTGGCTGCAGAGCGATCATGGCCGCTACGTCGCCTTTAGACTCTGCCTCAAGATGTTTTTCCATAGCGGCGTTGTAATTGGTCACGTACGCCTTGTGATGTTTGCTGTGGTGCAGTTCCATGATTTCTGCACTGATCACGGGCTCAAGTGCATTGTAGTCGTAGGGGAGAGAGGGTAGTTCGAGGGGCTTAAATGTCATGTAGGACCTCCTGGGTTGCTGCTGGTATTGTGTAAGAAAGCTTCGAAATTGTCTCCAAAAATTGTGCGGTGACTGGCCCGACGGCGCGGCATTTGTCTTTGGGGAGCTTGGGGAAAATCTGCAAAAATGCGTGAACAGTACTCGGGCTTGTAAACAGTATTTCCTCGTAGTCGGCCAGTTGGGGAATAAATGCGGGGCAGTGGGGCACCACGTTGTAGAGGATGCATTCGGTGAAGTTCACCTTTTTTGTTTGGAGATAGCGGCTGATCACGGGTCGTGCCTGTCCTGAATGTGGCCAAAGTATGTTGGCGTTGTGTAGCTCTAGCGTTGCTAGCAGTGCGACCACGCCTTCGGCGGTTTCTGGGTCGGCAACTGAGGCCTGTAGGCCCCGGTTGGCTAGCTCACTTGCAGTGGCGCGGCCCACGGCAATGACCGTCTGTCCTTTAGGCGTAGCCTTCTGCAGTAACAATTGGACAGCAGTGCGGCTGGTAAAAATCACGTGGGAGAAATGACAGAGCTCTACAGACCAGGTTGTTACGGGCTCGATGGCGATGACGGGAAAATGTGTGTACCGTACATGGGCGGTATCTGGCGGCGTTCTAAGTCCTAGATAAAGAATGTTTTTCATGGGTTGTTGATACAGGCGAATAGTTGCTTGATCGGCTGGTTATCTCGCCTAGAGACGATGGCCAGTTTGCCTTGCAGAGGCGCAGTAGCGCCTTTTAAACGTTGCCTTGGCAGGTGCGTGAGTCCCAGCCGGATGAGGGCTGCTTCAGCGATGACCACGCCGTCGACCTCACCGCTCTCGAGCTTAGCTAAGCGCTCGGCTATGGTGCCGCGAATGTCCACGAAGGAGACTTGCGGGTAGAGCTCCCTCACTA
This sequence comes from uncultured bacterium, assembly GCA_964445105.1. GTDB lineage: Bacteria > Chlamydiota > Chlamydiia > Chlamydiales > JAJFMA01 > CAWBNS01. The sequence goes on from CAYUJS010000012.1 coordinate 29,914, forward strand.
GCTCTTCGCGCCTTATGGAGCTGGTGGCGACGATGCCTCGCGGAGGTAGTCCGCCTGGTTTAATCACTAGTGAGTCTGCAGGGTCTAGACCGCTTGTCAGCCCAACCAGTTCCAAACAAGCTGGCAATTCTGCAGGGAGGTCTTTAGCGGAATGTATACCAGCATCGCACTGCCCAGATAAAACCAATTCATCAATCTCTTTAGTGAAGAAATTAGTTTGCATCATAGATCTAAGAGAGGTCGTGCGATCGCGATCGCCCGTGGTTTCAATGAATATTTTTTCGAAAAGCAGGCTGGGGTGGAATGGTTTGAGGGCTGCGTAGACCTCTTGTACCTGTATCTGTGACAAAGGACTTTTGCGAGCGGCAATTTTAAGAATTGAGGGCATCGATGACCTCGTCCACAAATTCAATTCCCTCTACGCGGATTTGTGCTTTAAGGGAGGCTGACACGCCCTTAACGTTACATTTGGGGATGAGGCAGCGTTTGAAGCCCATATGGATGGACTCTTTAATACGACTTTCCACCCGCGGTACGCTGCGTATTTCACCGCTGAGGCCCACTTCGCCTACGACCACCGTTTCAGGATTTACACGTTGGTTGCGAAAAGAGGAGGCAATAGCTAACAGCACTCCCAGATCGCTGGCCGGTTCAACGATGCGCATTCCCCCTGCAGTAGCCACGAAGACATCGCATTGATGAAGGGTGTATTTCATGCGCTTTTCCAATACGGCCAGTAGCAGGGCCAGGCGGTTGGGGTCTAAACCGGCCGCGCGGCGAGAAGGCGTACTAAAAACAGTGGGTGTGACCAAGGCCTGTGCCTCGATCAGGATAGGCCGCGTACCTTCGATGGTTGGAATGATGACGGAGCCGATCGCTTCTTTCATGCGTTGTTCTAGAAATAGCTGTGAAGGGTTAGGCACTTGAACGAGCCCCTCAGCTTGCATCTGGAAGACACCGACTTCGTCGGTGGGACCAAAGCGATTTTTTACGACCCGGATCAGTCGATAATTATGCTGACGATCACCTTCGAAGTAGAGTACGGTATCCACGAGATGCTCTAGTACGCGCGGGCCTGCGATTTCTCCGGACTTAGTGACATGACCAATCAAGAAGGTGGCGATGCCCTGCCCTTTGGCTAGGTGCATGAATTCTGTGGCGATCTCACGCACTTGTGTGACAGAGCCGGGTGCAGAAGGGATCTCTGGTTTGTATAGAATCTGGATAGAATCGGCGATGAGGATGTGCGGCTGGATCTGTTTCACATGGTTCTGAATCGCTGTAAAATTGCTTTCGCAAAGGAGTAAGAGGTTATCTGAATAGATGCTCAATCGTTTCGCGCGCATAGAGGTTTGCTCTACGGACTCTTCAGCGCATACGTATAAAACTGTTTTGCCTTGGTTGGCAAGCGCGCTTGAGAGCTGTAGCAGCAAGGTGGACTTGCCGATACCCGGATCGCCCCCCACTAGGGTAAGAGAGCCTGCTACAATGCCTCCGCCTAAGAGGCGATCGCATTCGGAAAATCCCGTGGGGATGCGCGGCGTTTCTCGGCTACTGACCTCTTTCAGGCGAACAGGGCGGTTGCCTCCTTCAGGACGCTGGTAGCGCTCCGTGGAAGCCGCTACCTCGACCTCTTCGAGAAAAGAGTTCCATGTTTTGCAGGTAGGGCACTGCCCGATCCATTTTTGTTGTTTTTGGCCGCATTCGGTGCAGCACCAGATACTTTTAACTTTAGCCATTATACCCGCTCCATAGCCCTTTGCGCGGCCAGCTGCTGCGCTTCTTTCTTGGACGCACCCGAACCGCGGCCCCACTCGTCGTTGTTGACGTAGACAGCAATTTCAAAGTTCTTGTGGTGGTCTGGGCCTGTTTCACTAATGAGTTCGTACCTCGGGGGATTTTGAAACCGTTTTTGGGAATAGTCTTGTAACAAAGCCTTCCAGTTGTGCTCAGGTTGCTCGATGATCTCTTGGATCTCTTCAGCGAGATTATTGAACACAAATAGGCGAGCTGCTTGTATCCCCCCATCGAGGTAGATAGCCCCGATGACCGCTTCGAACAAATCGGCTAAAATAGACTCACGCCCCCTGCCATCGTTCCTTTTTTCGCCTCGGCCTAGTAGCAAAAACTCTTCTAAGCGCAATTTTTGTACGTATACGACGCAAGAGGCCGCTTCCACTAGGCGCGAGCGCAAGTAGCTAAGCTCTCCCTCAGGTTTTTCCGGTAAATGCTTGTAGACATATTCGGCGATGAGCATGCCTAAAATCGAGTCCCCCAGGAATTCTAGGCGTTCGTTGTGCAGCTCGGTGATTGTGCGGTTTTCGTTCACGTAAGAGCGGTGGACAAAGGCCAATGCCAGTAGAAACTTATCTTTGAATGTGTAGCGCAAGCGTTCTTCGATGGCGATGTGGTTGCGGATGATGTCGTTGGGAGAATTCATGAGGACCGATGCGTTTTGAGGGGATGTGGGGTGGTGTGCAGTTGAACCAGTTGTTTTAGAGCCTCTATCCAAGTCGGATGATCATTTAGGCTGCGCACAAGCGTGAGTTCTTGGCCACCCTCGTGCTTAAAAACCTCAGCGTACTCTTTACCGATTTCTAAGATCGTTTCCAAACAATCGCAGGTGAAAGAGGGCGCAAACACCAGCAGGCGTTTTTGGCCCGCCCGTGCGCAACGCCGAATAGTCTCTTCAGCATAGGGTTGGGCCCAGGGGTCGTTGCCGAGGCGCGACTGAAAGCAGATCGTGTAATTTTTTACCTCTAGTGCCTCGGCTAAAGCGCGAGTGGTTGCGTAGCATTGCGCGCGATAGCAATGTCGGTTTTGATGGGTCAAAGCCTCGCAGCAACCCTTTCTTTGTAAACAGTGTTGGCCGCTAGTATCGGCTTTTTTCAAATACCTCTCTGGCAGGCCGTGATAGCTAAACAACACTTGGTCATACCCGTTAGGTGCATAGCTGCGCCCGATCTCGGCAAAAGCCTCGATAAACCCTGGGTTCGTGCAGTAGTTATTGACCATCTTGACACAGGGGATGGTCGTCCAGTGCCTTAAGGTGTCCATCACTTTGGCATGCACAGAACCCGTCGTTGCCGAGGCATACTGCGGGAAAAGCGGCAGGACAATCAGTTGATCAACCCCCAATCGGCGAAGTTCTTTCAGAGCTGAGGGAATGGAGGGGTTTTGGTATCTCATGCCCAAGACTACATGAAATTGATTTCCTAGCGCTTCTTGGAGCCGTTCTTTCGTGGCTTGTGAGTTGACCAACAGGGGCGAGCCTTGCTCGGTCCAGATCTGTTGATAAAGACGCGTAGAGTTCATGAAACGGCGCGGCACGATTACTCCGCGTACCAGTAGCTGGCGAGTTAGCCAAGGTAGGTCGATCACGCGGCCATCGGTTAAAAATTCGTTGAGATAGCGCCTAACAGCACCGAAACGCGCCGCATCAGGCGTTCCGAGGTTGACGAGTAAAATTCCGATTTTTTCGCTCATCTCTCTTCCAATAAGTTCCGAGCGCGATTGTGGCTATCAGCCCTTTTTTGCGGAAGTGAAATTCAGGCATTTGGGCGTTCGGGTATGCGGAGATTCAAAACTCGGCGGGTGAAGCTATAAAAGCTGTCGCTTCAATAGAGGCCTTCCAGTTGGACTGGCTCGCTGTGGAAAGGAGGGACTAGCAGGATGACGACAGTATTTAAACCAAAACAGAAGGATAGAAATTGTCGATCTAGCATGAACTCTAAGGTCAGTTGGGCCACAGGGAATGACTGGCCTGAGATAACAGCGGTGTTTAGTACGAAGCTGCCAAGACGCCAAGCTTCGCAAATAAGGTCAATTGGCGGAAGAAGCACTATCGTAAAGGATTTGATTGGTCCGGGCCGTGATAGCGATTGAGAGCTAAATTATAAGCTGTCCAGCGCCAGCTTGGATTTAGCTAAAATAGCAGAGTAAAAACAAACGGGTCTCTCTTTCGTTTGCGAAAGAGAGACCCATCTTCTGAGAATTATTCAGCTCTTGTGCTTGGTTCTAGCCTAGCAACGCTGCTCTAAAAGGCTTTATTTTGTCGCCCGCCCGAGCACGTACACCTGCTGCGTCGATCACAATTTGCCCGTGCCAATACCTGTAGTGATCGGTTACCTTGTTGTCCCACGCACGTTTGAAATAGAAGGTCCTTCCACCTGTTGTGTTAACAGTGCGTGTTTCATTTGCGCCGAGGCGACCCACCGTTACTCCAAACGCGTTACAGATATCAATTCGCGATTCGTTCAGATTTTGAAAAGTAGTATATTGTACCATAAAATTCTCCTTTGTGTTAATCGTTTGATTGAGGCTACCAATGGCCTCTTGAATTCATTTTTAAAAAACCGTGATTATGAAAATAGGGTAAAAACTACCCTGGCTAAACAGCCGCCTGATTGCGCCAGGAATGGTGGCATGGGATAGCTGGGGCCATTTTTGAGAAAAGGCGAGTGCTCGGTCGGTTCTCCTATGAACAAGCAGCAGCAAAGGGTAGTGCCCTAGACCTGAAGCGTTCAAGCAGTGGTAAAGAAAGGTAGCAACGGCTATCAAGCCGAATAGGCCGCGCATAACGTGAAAACCCCGGCTAGAGCTGGATCATTAATAATCCTTACGTTATCATCTCGTTCATGAAATTTATCGTAGATAATTCGCATCGAGAATTTTTCCAAGAGTACGGCTGGATAGAGTTTGAAGAGGTGCTAGCGCCAGATGTATGCGCCGCCATGCTTCTAACGGTCGAGCAAGCGCTTCGGCGTCGCGGCGCGCTACGCACATTGAGCCTGCCCGAAGATGCAATAACCTTGTTTAAGGCAGGTCGCGATGTATGGCGTGAGGACGCTGAACTTAAAAGGGCTGTTTGCCACCGGACCTTGTCTGAAATTGTCTCCGAGCTAGTGGAGGTTAAGCCCCTGCGCTTGGCCTACGACCAGCTTTTGGTATCTCAGATGCGGGGCTGCCTCCCACCGAATGCTTTGATGGGCTCTTTCGGGCCCTCTCAAGGGGTCGTTGCCACGATTGCTATTTGTCTAGAAGGTACTGGAGAGGGGCTATTGCCATCGAAGCCGGGCCACATCAGTGCCATCTTGCCTGCTACGCCGCTAGTTCTGCCTCCGCTGCACGGAACGTTTCTGTTGGTTGGTTACTGTCGCGCAGTATCGAGGTATGCTATACAACCTTTGGATCCCTGCGCCAATCTACCGAAAAGCTGGGGTTACGCCGTAGGAGATCGACTGATTGATCGCTTGCACCCGATCGTCTACCGCTGATTGTACTAAATCTCAAGTTCGCTTGGATATACGGATTGGCACTAACTTTTTGAGGACTCTATGCGGAATTGCTCGACCTGGCTTTGCCTAATTTTTGTTCCCCTATCTGCTTTTGCTGCTTCCGAATCTGTAAAACCCCACTACTTTTAGGTGGAAGGCTATTCTGTTATTGAGTCTCCAGCGTCGCCTCCCGAAGTGCTCATGGCGCGGGATGAGGCGCTTCTCAGAGCTTTAGCTCCGCAAGAGCTGTTTGTTCATCTTTACGAATGGCAGGGCGATTGCGCGACCTACGGACACTTTGTCGATCCCAGCCATTATATCGCTTTAGATGCTACCGAGCGTTTAGGGCTACAGATTGCTCGCCGCCCCACCGGCGGCGGGGTTCTGTTTCACTCTTACGATTGTGCATTTTCGGTTTTGATCGGTCGAGAGAGCAGCGCCTATCGTTCTAATACTCTTGAGGGCTACGAGCTGTTGAATCATTGGGTCGGCGGCATCGTTGAGGGGATTTTCGGGGTTTGTCCTGCAATTACCCCAAAGGGCCAGTGTGGCAAAAGTCCTATGCTGGAGAGGTTCTGTATGGCACGGCCGACAAAATACGACTTGGTTGTGCAAGGGCGTAAAGTAGGTGGTGCTGCTCAAAGGCGCTCTAAGCAAGGGCTCTTGCACCAGGGAACTATTTGCCTTGCTTTGCCTCCTAAAGAGTATCTAGAGCAGGTTCTTATCCAAGGTTCCGCCTTGTCAGCGGCAATGTATGCCAATAGCTTCCCGCTAATAGGTGCCGTTGCTAGTCAGCGAGAGATGGCGGAGGCCTGCAAAGCGATTCGGCATGCTATTATTTCTTCCTCGAAAGGGTCCAAAACTTCTAAGAGATCCTAATGTCAAAGCACTCTAAAAGGCCCATCGCTTCTGGGAAGGAGAACTGTGCTTTTTTTACATTATTCGTCTGAAGGTCAATCGCGTAGTTTCTGGCATTTCTGAAATCAGCTTTCGTTAAATTGCATTGGTGGAAGACGGTGCCCAGCAGGTCCGTATCGTTGAAGTTGGCTTCGGAAAGATCCGCATTTGTGAAGTAGACCTCTCTGATTTTCGATCCGGCAAAGGACGCCTTTTTTAGCTTTAGATCGGTAAAATTGCACGTTTGTAGGATACCATTACTGAATGAGACGTGAAGCATTTTTTCGCACTTGTAAAAATCTAGACCGCCAGTTTTACAATCCTCAAACAGCACCTGCTGTAAACGGCATCCGCTTAGATTGATTAGGCTCAGGCTACAGTTTTTAAACCGGCACCCACTGAATTCGGTCTGCTGCCAATCGCTTTCCACAAAATGGCAACTCTCAAAGACAACGTCCTCAAATATGCTCTTTCTTAGGCTTTTTCCTCCCAGATCAAGCGATTTAAACAGCTTGTTCTCGTAGGTAGACTCGGCATGCAACATCAATGCCTCCAGCACAGCTTCAACTTACCCGCGGCCCTGACCGTCTTTACAAGCGGCTCTAAAAAAGCTGACTTTTGGTGGCGTTTGTCATTGGAAGGGCCTGGCAATGGTGAATTGTTTTTCATAGTGGCTCTCGGTCAGAGCAGCAGTTTACGCTAGAAGAAAAAAGCAGGCTCAGCCAGAGCTGACAGCAGACTTAGCTTAGCGGAAGCTGTGGCGTTCAAAGGGGTTAGATAAAAGGTAGCATCTTACTCCACCCATTGCGCTGAATACAAGCTTGAATTGCGGTTCGGGGAGCAACTGGCAAGCTTTGCCCCTATGGCTTCTTTCAGAGAACCCTTCGTCTTAGTCTGAACATAGCCGAAAAATGGCTTTTGGAAGTTTATCTAAAGTAAAATTTTGCTTCTGGCGGGAATCCTTAATTACGCAGCAGTTTCTGCTAAGCTAAGTCTGCTGTCAGCCTCATTTTGTTTCTTAGCCAAAGCTAAGAATTCGTTGTAAACCAAGCCTGCTGTCGGCCTCTGCTGAGCCGGTTTCTTTTTTAGCTGGGGCGGCTGTTGGCTATAGTTCTTGCTTGAGTGCAAAGCACATTATTTGTTAGTCTATTGGCTCTTATCTTGGTCAAAGGGGTCAACCGCAGAATGTTGCATTTTTTTAGGCGCTATCAGCGATTTTTCTTTCTGATTGTTACGATAGTTATCGTCATTTCTTTTTCGTTTTTTGGCACCTTTGGGGCAATTGAGCGTATACAGCCGGTCCACGAAACTGCTTTAGTAGCGGTGGATGGCTCGCAGATACGCAGGTCGGAAATAGAAGATATGATGATCTTCATCAATACAGATGAAGAGCTGTTTTTTGCCTCCGGAGGCCAAGCTGGCGGTAACTACCTCAACGATGGGGTCGTTGCGCGTGATTTTCTGTCGACAGGGATGGCTGACGTTTTGGTCGACCAATTCCAGGAAGAGTTGTTCATCGATTGGAAGGAGAGCCTGGCACGTGAGCAGAAACAAGGGTTTTACGTGCACCCTGAGGCGCCCTTTATCTCTGTGGAAGCTATGTGGGGCTACTTCGCTCCAGCGATTAAAGAAGGTGTATCTCGTCTTAGAAGCGCTGCTTCTTTGAACGCCAAGCAGTGGTTTGATTTACATAAAAACCTTTACCTGGCCGAGCAAGAATTTCCGCCCTTAGCTTTAAAACAGGTTTTGCGCTATCAGGAGAGACAGTATCGTTGGGTACAAGCTGATCCCGATATCGATCGCCTTGATCTAGCTTTATTCGGTTACCACACGACTGAAGATTGGTTTGGCACAAAGTTTATGCATTTAGTTAGCCAATTTATCATCAATGCATCCAAGGTTGCCGAGCAAAAAGGCTATAAAGTGACCGCTGAAGAGGCACTAGCCGATCTGTCGTCGCGCGCAGAACAGGTTCACCATCGCCTTAGTAAGTATGTCGATATGGGCTCTAAAGGCCCTTCCCAGCTATTTGCAGATGAGCTTCGTCGTTTGGGAATGGATCGTGCGAGGGCAGTGGAGGTTTGGCAGCGCGTACTATTATTCAGACGCCTATTCGATGGTGTGGGGACAGCTATGTTCCTGGATCCACAAATGTTTCGGCAGTTTGATGCTTATGCGTTGGAGTCGGTTTCTGGCCAATTGTTTCAACTGCCGCAAGAATTTCGCTTTACTAGCTTCACCGATTTGCAGCGTTTTGAAGCCTATTTGAGCGCTATTGCGGTTCGAGACAACAAAGATCCGCTAGCTCTGCCAAGTGAAATTTTCAGCGTTACAGAAGTGCAAAAAAATTCGCCTCAGTTGGTTCAGAAGCGGTATTTGCTAGATGTTGTAGAGGTACCACGTAAAAGCCTGAACGCTCTGGTTGGTATCCGCACTATGTGGGATTGGCAGGTGGCTGACAAAAATTGGACCTCTCTAACCAGCCATTTTAATGAATTGGGGACGAAACAGGCAAAGACGCCCGAAGAGCGTTTTCAGATTCTTGAAAAGTTAACCCCAGCAACGCGTAGTAAGATAGATGAATTTAGCCGCGAAGCGATCGTAGGTGAGCACCCGGAATGGGTGGACGAGGCCTTCAAGTCCGCCGAAGTACAACGCATGAGTATTGGTATTGCGCTTAAGGGAGGTAAGCTGCCTTTCTTGGGGATTGAGGATCAAGCGGGGTTCATTTCGCTACTAGACTCTGCCCCCTTTAGCGGTAACTCCGCCAAGCTGGAACGTTTTTCTGGTGATGGCCAAACCTTTTATCGCATACGTTTGGTGGATCGTTCGAAAGATTGGGAGATCATGACCTACGCAGATGCCGTGCAGAATGGTGCGGCTGACGAATTGCTCATGAGGAGGCTGCAATCTGCTTATGAAGCGCTGAGGCAATCGGGCTCCCAAGCATATAAAAAAACAGACGGAAGCTACAAATCTTTGGCAGAAGTTCGCGACGCGGTAGCAGCCGAGTACTATCAAACCCTTATTCGAGCAATTGAAAAAAACGTGCCTCAGAATTCTTTGGATGGCAATCAGGCGGCCGCACAACGCTTACTTGGTTACATGCGCGAAGTACGCAATGCACTAGCTAAAGACCTGCAGAGCGCCGCGCGGTACGTACAAATACCGGTGCAAACGCAAACGGACAAACTGAACCCTGCAGCAAACTTGGTAGATCAGTGGAAACTGGTGCAAGGGCTCTCGGCGGTGCGTCGTAATGATGAGAGCGCAACAAAGGCAGAAGAGTCCTTGTTTAGCCTCAAAACCGGCGACATCAGCTCGGTTTACCTACATTCAAGCGGCGATCTGCGCTTTTTTCTAGTGGAGGAAGTTCAACATCCTGACAGCAAAGTGATCAGCGCTCAACAAATGCGTAAGACGCAAGATATTGTGGCTAACGAGATAAAGAACCAGTTAGCGGCTCGCCTACTGAACGAGGTCGTGGACAAAAAGAGCGTGTCTCTCGATTACCTAAAGCGCCCTTTGGAAGAGCGAGATACAAGGAGTGCAAGTGGTGAGACCAAAGAGAGGTAGAAAACTGGCTGAAGAGGGCGGTGACGAGGAGAAAGAGGTTCAGAATCCTTTTGAGAGCGAAAATTTTTGCCTTTCGCCTCTAAGTTTTTTCTCTGCCGAGCTTTCATGCTGTTTTCTTTCTCCCAAAACAGAGGCGCGCTTCAGCAATCGCCATCGCCTGCCAGACTTGGCGCAGATTCTTGGAGAGGACTCCTTCGCGGAAGTGTCTCTGGGCTGGAATGCTGAGGGGCTGCGCGCGCTGGTGCGCGTTAATCAGCCTTTCCAGCAAGCTTTCTTTCCTGAAATTCAAAAGGGCGATAGCGTTGAATTTTTTTTCGACACGCGCAATGTCAAGACCTCAGGCTTTAATACGCGCTTTTGCCATCACTTCTTTTTTTTACCAGACGTTGCTGAAGGAAAACAGGCGGGGGAGTTGACGCGCTTCCGTGCTGAGGAGATGCACGAGTGGTGCAGCCCCGCAGATCTACGAGTCAGGCCTTTTCTTGGCAAGAGCGGCTATTCTTTAGACATTCTTATACCCGCTCACTGCCTATACGGTTACGATCCGGACCAATTTGATCGTATTGGCTTTACCTATCGCATCAACCGCCACGGTGGATCGCCCCAACATTTTTCTGTCAGTTCGGATGATTATCAGATTGAAGAGCAACCCTCCTTATGGAGCAGTTTGCAATTAGTGTCGCAGGACGAAGCTACCTCGTGAGGTCGTCCATGAAGTTTACGGGTTCGCATGAGTGGGTTCTTGTAAGCGGCACTATTGGTACCGTGGGGATTACAAATCATGCCCAAAGAGAGTTGGGAGAGATTGTTTACGTCGAATTACCCACCCTTGGCAAAATCGTTAACAGGGGCGCCGAAGCGGCGGTCTTGGAGTCAACAAAAGCTGCTGCCGATGTATACACACCGGTCTCCGGTGCGATCATCTGCGTGAACGAGCGCTTGCAGCAAGAGCCTGACTTAGTCAATTCGTCTCCGGAAGAGCAAGGCTGGCTGTTTAAGATTCAGTTGGCTTTTCCTGACGAGCTGGAGGCACTTTTGGATGAAAGCGCCTACGCAAAGTTAGTAGGTGGCGTTTCATTAACAGAGCGGAAATAGATCCATTTTCGTAATAAAAACAGGCCTAATATAGTTTTTTGGCTTGTTTTTTTTTTTTGAAGTTTTCAAATTTTTGATTGGTAGATGCTAACGAAATTTTGGGGTGTCTCTGGTGGCTGAAGATTTGTTAAATAATTACCTAACAACTACTTGAGGTTAGTCTTTTGCCGCGTAAGTTTGAGCCACAATCACCACGAGTAGTGCGCTGGTTGAATAGCGAAAAAACAAGAACGGTTTGCGGGGATCTTCGGCGCCTTCAAGGAGCTGAATAGCTGGGTGATTGACTTGCAGGTGAACAAATATTTTTCGCTATGCGTGTGCTGGTATATTTCCTTTTCTTGCTACCATTTATGCCTCCTGGTTAAGAGGCTAGTTATATAGTATGGTTGCTCAAAATTTTGTGTTAATTTCCTGTGCCTTGCTCCAGACCGACCCAGCTCCTTGGGTTCGTGTGAACTTGCTCGGTGCAAATTCAAATCAGTCATAAAGACTCATGCAGCACCTTTTTCCACGTAAAGGGAGCGGCCTGGCTGGGGCGTAAATTCTGGACCATCTGGCGGGTGGTAAGATCGTGCACTCATGCATCTTCAATTAAAATCTGCTCGCACTATCTTTTGAAAAAACCCTTTTCTATCGGGAAGCACTCAAGAAACTAGAAAAACTAGCTCTACTGCCTTGGCTAGCGCCTCGGCAATCTTGCTGGGGTCTTTTCCTCCGGCTTGTGCAAAGTTGGGTTTGCCGCCACCTGTACCTTGGACGATGGGGGCGATTTCTTGCAGAATCAGGTTTGCTTTTAGTCCCTTGCCAATGAGATCATCGCTAACCGCTGCCACAAGGCTACAGCGTTCCGCGCCTCTTAAGGCGAGCACTGTTAAGCCGCTCTTTAGGGTCTTTAAAACGTTTTCTGCGCAGGTTTTTAATTCTTTAGGCGAAACGTTTACTTCTGTGATGACAAAGGGAAAAGAGCCAGTTGTTTGTGCGTCTTTTACTAGCTTTTGCGCCATATCAGCTAGCTGGGCGCCTTTCGTCGCTTCGCCTTCGGCTGCAAGTTGCTTATTTTCTTCCACCAACTTGGCAAGGCGCTCTAAAAGCTTTCCTGGCTGTGTTTTAAGAGCTTCGGCTGCTTGTTGTACCGTGTCTTCACATTCTCTAGCAAACGCTTCGGCTTCTAGGCCGGTGACGGCTTCGACCCTGCGTACCCCAGCAGCGATACTGCCCTCCTTTAACACGCGAACATATCCGATATTACCTGTGCTATCAGTGTGAGTGCCCCCACACAATTCTTTGGAGAAGTCGATATCGATGACACGCACCAGCGCCCCATACTTATCACCGAAAAATTGCTTAATATCTGTACGCTTTTGTGCCTCTTCATAGGAAAGCTCGTAGGCCTTTACATGAACGTTTTCGCGCACTTTATCATTGACTAGGTCTTCAATCGCGCGCACTTCTGCGAGGGTCAGTGCCTTATGATGGCTGAAGTCGAAGCGCAATCTAGAAGTATCTACAACCGAGCCGGCCTGTTTAATGTGCTCTCCCAATACTTTTTGCAGGGCCCAGTGCAAAAGATGTGTGGCGGTGTGATTATTGGCAATTTTTCGGCGGCGCACGCTATCAACCTGAGCAAAAAGGTGGTCGCCTAAGCGCAATTCGCCTCTATTGACCTTGCCTATATGGGTGATGACACCTTTGTAGGGAGCTTGGCAATCGGTTACGCAAAAGTCTGTGTTTTTTGTCGACAGCAGGCCGTGGTCAGCTACCTGTCCGCCTTTTTCTGCGTAAAAAGGCGTTTGATGCAAGATAACCGCGCCCTCTTCGCCCGATAGAAGGCAATCGACAAACACTCCGTCTTTAATTAAACCAACGATCTTGCTATCAGCTTTCAGCGTGCTATAGCCAAGAAAATCGCAAGGCGGATTTGCCTGCGCAAATTCCGCAAACAAATTAGTTTCGGCTACCTGTTGTGTGGTTTTGTGTACTTTGCGCGAGCGTGCGCGGGCTTCCTCCTCCAGCAGTTCAAAGCGCGGAATGTCTACCGTGAGATGAGCATCTTTTGCCAGCAGCGTGATCTCTTCCAAAGGTAGCCCGTAAGTGTCCTTGAGCTTGAACGCGTCGTCGCCCGTGATTTGATGCGCTTGCTGGTGTGCCTGGTCGATGACGTGGTTGAGCATATTGCCACCGCGGCGCAGGGTGCGTAGAAAGGCCTCTTCTTCTGAGACAAAAATTTCTTCCGTGAGCGTTTGAGAGGCTTTGAGCTCTGGATAGTCCTCCCCCATCAAGTCGATAAGCGTAGGCAGTACCTGAGCTAGGAACGGTTTCTCTAACCCTAAGTTGCGTCCGTAGCGTACAGCGCGCCGCAAGACCTTGCGAAGCACATATCCTCGGTCTACGTTGCTGGGCTGTGTGCCGTCGGCGATGGCAAATGCCAGACAGCGCAGGTGGTCGGCGATAACGTGAAAGGCGGGGGCGTGTGCATCTTCAATGCCCTTATAAGCAACTCCGGAAAGTTTTTCGACCTGCGCGATTAAGCCGCGCAGTACATCAGTGCCGAAGACGTTGTCGACACCCATGCGTAGGCTCATAACGCGCTCTAGTCCGCTACCCGTATCGATGGAAGGCTTAGGTAGGGCCTCCATTTTGCCGCCAGGCTGGCGGTTGTATTGCATAAATACAAGGTTCCAAAACTCCAGGTAACGCTCGCCAGATGTATCCTCCAGCGGGCTCTGGGCTGTTCCGTAGTGGCCTCCTCTGTCGTAAAGCAGCTCGGAGCAGGGACCGCAAGGGCCTGTTTCGCCCATGGACCAGAAGTTTTCAGCCTCGCCAAAACGTACGATACGGCCTGTCGGCACAAATTTAGTCCATAGCTCATAGGCCTCATCATCGTCGCGGAACACGGAGGGCCAAATACGATCGCCATCGAGGCCGAATACTTGCGTGGAGACTTCCCACGCAAATTTGATGGCCTCTTCTTTAAAGTAATCGCCAAAGGAAAAATTACCGAGCATTTCGAACAAGGTGAGGTGCCGACGGGTGTGGCCTACGTTGTCGAGGTCGTTGTGTTTGCCGCCTACTCGTATGCACTTCTGGCTGGTCGTGGCCCGCCGGTAGTCGCGCACACTATGTCCTAGAAAGACATCCTTGAACTGGTTCATACCTGCATTGGTAAACAGTAGTGTTGGGTCGTCGTGCGGAATCACAGGCGATGAGGAGATGATGGCATGCTTTTGCTTCTTGAAGTAGTCCAGAAAATTGCGCCGAATGCTCTGCGTTTCCATCAAAATCGATCCTTGTTCGTTATGCGTCGGAAAATAAGTCTAGCCGAGGAGAGATTTTTGCGCGAGTCCGGGAGAGGGCTTTACCAGGGCACAGGAAATTAACACAAATTTTTGAGCGATCCTGATGTATACCTAGCCTCTTAACCAGGAGGCATAAATGGCAGCAAGAAAAGGAAATATACCCGCACACGTGGAGCGAAAAATATTTCATCCCTGGATCAACCACCCAGCTATTCAGCTCCTTGAAGGCGTCGAAGATCCCCTTAAACCCTCCCTGT
>CAYUJS010000013.1:0-40857 GCA_964445105.1 uncultured bacterium
GTCGCTCAAAAAAATTGTTATAATTTCCTGTGCTCTGCTATTCACTTTTGGGCTTTTTGAGCTATTTCACTTGTGCAACGCTATTAAAGGTAGGGGAGACTAAGGCCATTGGATCCTTGCTCAAAAACTTCTGCGGTAATTGCTCTGCCTGCCCACCGAGAAGATATTTTCAGAATGCGCGGCAAAAAAGGTGCAGTTTAGATACCTCTTCGAAATTGATAACCAAGTTTGGCCAAAGTGGAATACGGAATACTTAGGAAAGCCAGCACCGCCTGCCAGGCTCGCTGGGCCGGTTCCTCTTTTTAGCGGCAGCTACTGAAAAAAATAAAAACATTCTTAAATTTTTAATATGTTAGACTATTCTCTTGTTGTTCAAAGGCAGGACGCCTTATGCATTCCTTCTCCTCTCTGCTTGGATTCTCTAAAACCGACGCTCCTCCGCCTTTATTGTCTGATTTGCAAGGGTCATCGTCTTCTTCGTCTGCCGTTGAAGTCCAGCGGATTGAGGAACATGGTCCTATTTTGGGCGCACAAGCCACTGAAGAGCTCTCGCTCCAAGAGTTAGCCGCTCATCTTCAGCAGCTGACGCGGTCTCCTGAGGCAGTGGATGCGGAAAAAATCGTTCTATTCTCTTCACAGCTAAAAAAAACAATCCAACAAGAACCGTGCCTTAAGCTAGAACAATACCAAACACGCATTCTACAACTCCGTATCATGATGAGGGCGGCAAAAATGCTACCCGCTGCAGAGGTACTCTGCGCAGCTCTTGCACAACAGCTCGCCCAGGCAGAGTACGCTGCTGAAACCCTGTACCGAGATTCCGCCACCCCGGTGCAGGACAGTTGCTGGCCACTCTATGAGCGAATTTTGCGCCTGCCTTCCCTAGAACCCGACACCTTCGGCAACGCAATCGCCGCTCTCAATGAAAAATTACCTCACGCCATCCAAGACACGCCTCTGATCGCGCAGATCCAAGAGCTCTTGCCCTTGCTGCTTCCACCGACCCATTACCTCTGGGGAAAGCACCCTCCATTTGATGAATCGCTACAAAAAATGGAAGAGATCAAGAAAAAGAGCCTACGCTTGCTCCATCGTCTTAAGAACGCTGCGGAGATTTATCAAACAGCTTTTCGCGCTCCTTTAAAAATTGTGTTTGAAACCTATCGAAGTTTTCTGGAAGAGTTCACCAGCGCTTCTGAACAGGAAAAAGAGGCACTATGTGTACCTAAAGCCCAATTGACTGGGGTTG
Source organism: uncultured bacterium (assembly GCA_964445105.1). Lineage (GTDB taxonomy): Bacteria > Chlamydiota > Chlamydiia > Chlamydiales > JAJFMA01 > CAWBNS01. The sequence continues at coordinate 1,250 of CAYUJS010000013.1, forward strand.
GGTTAGGCTTTTTTCTGCTAGACCGAGAGGTGGCGCGCGATCTGCTCGATCTCCATGAACAGCACAAAACCTGTCGCGAGATTAAGGAAAGCGCTCAAACCGTTTGTTGTAGAGAAGGCGTTTTTTATAAACCCAGCTCTATCAGCGGCTGCTACATTAACCGAGAGGAGGAGGATGCTCATGCCATCTTTTGCAAAAAGGACGCTTCCAAACTGGGTTGGAACATTAATCCGGGGGTGGAATTTGCCGTTTATGCTTTTCATCAGCTGCTGGGCAATCGAGGAGCTGCCCCCGCCTCCCTGGCAAAGATCCGCCATCTTTTTCTAGACGAACGACGCAATCCCCAAGGGCGTACCCTTCAAGCAGCATATGCGATCGAGGGCATCTCTCTGCAAGATTTTCTAGACATCACGACTATTCTCCCGTGTCTAGAGCGCTGTCTGGGGAGAGAATTGGCGTGCACAACCTTTCAATGGCTGCTGGGAGAGGGATGGCAAAAAGAGTATCTGAAATCCCATCCTGAACTCGCCTCAGAAACGCTATCTGCTATAGGCACAGAACTAGCAGTTAAGTGCTTGATAGGTGCTTTTGAGGATTTATTTTCCCTTAAACCAGCAAGTAAAAAGTTCCTTGAATTTTCTGACCGAGCTTCTCCCGATGAGAAGAGCGAGCTTTTTACACGCCCCACAGCTTCGCTGGTGGGCGTCCTAGCCCTTTTACAGCGCTGCCCAGACCTCTGCAGCATCGCTCACGAAGCAGGGGAACGAGAAGTCAAGCTGATAGAGTTGGCTGACTTATGCTCCTCAATCGAAAAGCTCAAGCAACACTTTCCCACTTTCTCCGCCCAACAACTACTAGAAGAAATTCCCCAGCTTACGAATCGCTTCGATAGGGCTAATTTCAGTGCCCATTTTGTCGTAGCCCTGTTCACCAACCCCTCCGATCATAGATCTAATAATTTTATGGTGACCTTTGAGAGAGATGAAAGAGGAGGTGTACGCTCGCTTTCACTGGTGGGTGTTGATAACAGCCAGGCCCTAGACCCCTCTGAGGTTTCTACCAAAACCGTGCTCTACCTGCTCGAGCAAATGAAGGCCTCTTTCGATGGTACGGTTGCACAACGACTCTTAGAAACTAATCCAGAGGAGTTGGTCTTCGACTGGCTTGCCGCCTTAGAAGAGCAGAACCAAAATTATGGGCGCTGGCAAAAAAGGGGCGCGCTCAAGCGAAGATACTTCTCCAAGGTTGGAAACTCCACACTTCAGATCCCGCTAACCATTTCCGCAGAGCTGGTCCCCAGCCTTTACGCTAAGGCGCAAAAACTGATTGGTATGCTTCGTGTCGATCGAGAATCTACTCACAAGGAGCTTCTAGAAGCGATCCAGCCGAAGCTGGCTGAAATTTATCGACAGGCCGCAACCGCTGGTGGCGGCGTAGAAGAGGTCTATAACGAACTCAACCGCTTGCTAGACAAAGAGCGGCCTCTTCCTCTCTTGCCTATTCCCCAGCAAACACTAGCAGAGGCCGCGGAACTGTTTTTGAATAGCCTGAAGCTAGACTCTTTTCCTTTGAAACTACAGGTTTCTCTCCTCGGCAAGCTGCAGCGCACTTTTCCCGCTTTGGCCCATACCATTAAGCTCCCCGGAGATCCTACCGACCCCTTTTCTCGTCGCGATTTCTTCTTGACGGCGGTAGAGGGGGGCTACCACGCGCTAGCCGCTCGCTTATCAAAAGAAGGTCGTCTAGCAAAAGAAGAGACCCCCTCGCTGATAGAGATGAGCGAGGCCGAAGCCTCCGAAAAGCAGCTACAGACCGCTTACGAAGCGCTGCAAGCTGGCGATGTCGGGCCTTTTAAGGAGCTACAGCTTGCTACAAGCCAAGCAAAAGTCGTCAACGGGCTTTTAGGGGCGTTCCCCGGAATCGATTTTAAAACGATGCCACTGGACCGGCAAAAACAGGTCCTGGCAGCCCTTTTAACGATCAGTTATCGCTTATTGCGCCTCTCTGGCTGCGCGGCCCTAAACAAAAATACGCTAGCTCAGCTGCTAGGCAACTCCCCTCAGTTGCTCTCTCTTGAACTGCACGATTGTCTCAAGGTGGACCGAAGCCTGCTCGCATTGCTACCTAAAGCTGACTGCCTTTCTCATCTGTGCCTAAGCGATCTGCCCCAGCTCAATCAAGTCAGACTCCGACATCCCACCCTACGCCATCTGCAAGTTGTGCGCTGTCAAGCGCTCCAAGAGCTGATTATCAACCATACGGTAAAATCTTTGCACCTAGAGGACTGTTCGAATTTATCTACGCTTAAGGCGAAAATTTATGAAGCTGTACCCTCGAGACATGCCTCTAAAGAGCTGTTACTACAAACGCTGCAAATCAAAGGATGTTCCAAGCTTCAGCCCTGGTGTGGCATGTTTCCGGGCTCGCCCGCGCAGCAGCTTCACCTGCAAGAGGTGCCGCTTAACCCCCTTAGGGAGCAACTGCCGTTCATCATTAAAGCCGTGCTTCAGCAACCTAATGGCCTGGATATGCTCTACCCGCTCTTGACCTACTACCAACTTAAATTTTTGGAGGCCTTTAGCCTAGTGGCAAGCTATGCTGAGAGCTTAGAGCCGCTTATCCTTTTGGTAAGATGCTACCAAGCCACTTTCAAAGATCTTGGCAAGGTATATTCTTTGAATCCCGGCTGGCGAGATGCACATGCAAATGTCAAAGAAACACTGGAGCGTAGATTTTTTTCTTCCCTAGTAGCCCTCTCATCCGACGCAGCGAGCGCCGACTCTGTAAACTTAAGGATCCTCCACGTAATCAGAGAGCTGTCCTGCCTACATAGAGAAGTGTGTGCGATTCTTTCCACTTGCCCCAACCTGCGCAAAGTAAAATTAGCTATGAAGGACATAACCCTACAGCTGCTAGCCGACAATTGCCCCAATCTCTCCTCGGTAGACCTAAGCTTTTATTGTGAAGAGCTCACCGACGCCGGTCTGCAGGCGCTGGCACAAAGGTGCCACGGCCTCTCCTTCATCGATCTTAGATACTGCGGAAAAATCACTGACGCCGGGCTAGAGGCATTGGCTCGGGGCTGCCCCAGCCTCTCGTCTATCAACCTGGACTGCTGTAACATCACCGACGCTGGGCTAGAGGCCCTGGGGCGGGGCTGTCTTCACCTCTCCTCTGTCGATGTGGGGAACTGTCACGGAATCACCGATGCCGGGTTACAGGCTTTGGCGCAAGGTTGCCCAAACCTCTTCTCTTTGAAGCTGCACAACTGTAGCCAAATCACCGGCACCTGGCTGCAGGCCTTAGCAAAAGGCTGCCCCAAAATCTCTTCCCTTGACTTAAGTTGGTGCAAGCAGCTTGCCGACGAAGGACTGCAAACGCTCGCGCAGGGCTGCCCCAGCCTTTCCTCCATAAATCTGCATGAGTGCAAGAGAATCACCCACATAGGGCTACAGGCCTTAACAAAAGGCTGCCCCAATCTTTCCTCGTTGAATCTAGCGCTCTGCGGACAGGTCACCGACAAAGAGCTGCGGATCGTAGCCCGGGGCTGCCCCAGCCTCTCCTTTGTCGGCCTCGAAGACTGCAAGCAGATCACCAATGCCGGGCTGCAAGCCCTGGCGCAAGGCTGTCCCAATCTCTCCTCTTTAGAACTGAGTGGGTGCGAGAAAATCAGCAAAGCCGGGCTGCGGGCCTTGGTGCGAGATTGCCCCAAACTCTCTTCGCTGAATCTGGTCCACTGCGGGCAAGTCACCGACAAAGAGCTACTGGCGCTGGCAAAGGGCTGCTCGAACCTCTCATCCATCGACCTAGATGGCTGCAAGCAAATCACCGATAAAGGGCTAAAGGCCTTGGCACGAAGCTGTCCCAACCTCGCTTCTATAGACCTGAGCTCCTGCACGCAAATCACCGATGAGGGCATACAAGCTTTGGCGCAAGGCTGTCCAAACCTCTCTTCGGTCGACCTAAGGAACAGCAGACAAATCACCGACAAAGGTCTACAGGCCTTGGCGCGAAGCTGTCCCAACCTCGCTTCTATAGACCTGAACGGCTGCGAAAAAATCACTGACAGCGGTCTGCAAGCGCTGGCGCAGGGCTGCCCAAGACTCTCCTCGGTCGACCTGAGAAACAGCCAACACGTCACTGACGCTGGACTGCTGGTCTTGCTGCAAAGCTGTCCGGAACTTTCTTCTGTCCAGGTGTACGAATGCAAAAAAATCACTAAAAGCGGGCTGCGGGCAGCCAAAACCCGCTACCCCCACATCACTTTCTAGCCATGTCTACGTGGGAGTAGAGGAGAGGACAGTTTCTCGTTTTTCAGAGCCATCTTTATAGTAGGTAATCGCTTCACAATCCGAAATATTACGGCTTTCGGCACTAAAATCTATGCCCATTACAATCACGTCTTTTTCTTTTATAACAAACGGTAACTTGTAGTTTTTTTCGATCGTTTGATTTAGAGCAGTTTGAACACCTTTATTGAATTTCAGCTCCAATATATACACACAGCTTTCTATCTCAATAGTTAAATCTATCCGCCCAAGGCCTGTGAGCACTTCAGCTTGCACTTTCATGCCCATCACCTCTAGGATAATAAGGAACACCGCGTGATAGAAAGCTTCGGATTGCTTTGCAAACAACGTGTTGGGGATTGTGGCGAACAAAGATCTGATGGTCCCGATGAATAGTGGAAGCTCACGTCGTTCTAGATACTCTTTGCACCGCACAGCGACCTCGCTGACTGTCTGCATCTTAAGCTCAGCGAATTCATCCACAAGGGTTTGAAAAAAAGCTTCGCGCACCTCTCGGTTAGGAAAATCTAAATTGTAACTTCTGGTCTCTTCATCGTATTTTTGGATCGTGAGGTATCCGCTCTGCCACATTAGGGGTACTAATTTGAGGCGCGTCAGATTATTGGCGTCCAGGAGGCTACTTTGCTCCGTCACCGACCTCCCGAAGTCCATGACAGAGCCGGGCTGCTCGCGGATTTGTTGGACGAGGAGCGTGGGTGTGCCAGTGCGAAACCAGTAATTTTGCACCCTGCCAGTCATCAAAAAACTCATCACAGAATAGGGGTTGTAGACGGGCTCTGTACCCCAAGCAAAGCGGTAGCCATTGTACCACTCTTTCATTTCAGCTAAAACAGCCCCCTCGGTCGCAGCGGCTGCGCCCACAGAGCGACGCTCTTCGGCTACTTTTCTTATTCGATCGCCCAGAAATTTCTGGAGGTCAGAAGCTGTATAGCCCAGTAGGGTGGCATAACTGGGGTCGGTCGTGATGTCGGTTAAGTTATTGAACCCAGAAAAAAGCGAAACTTGAGAAAATTTAGTGACCCCCGTGGCGAAGACGAAACGCAACTGCTTATCAAGCCTCTTGAGCGTCGCGTAAAAATTTTTTAGTAACGCCTGGTTGCCTTTGGCTATCTCGATCTGCTCAAGATGATCGACCAAGGGCTTGTCATACTCGTCTATCAGCACAACGACCCGGCCCCGCTTGGCAAGCTCCCTCACGAGATTGACCAACCCCTCTTGCAGGCTTGGGCATTCGATGGATAGGCCGTATTGGGAAGCAGTGTCTTTCAAGGACCTCTGCAGCGCAGCTGCCAGTTTTTGCGGACTGTCGGTAGGGACTGTCGTCAAATCAAAATAAATAACGGGATGCTCTCTCCAGGCATAGTCTGTTTTGTATATATAACAATCTTTAAATAGCTCTTTATTGCCTTTAAAAATTTCCTCAAGCGTACTCAGAAGAAGTGATTTCCCGAACCTGCGTGGACGCGACAGGAAGTAGTACTGCCCCTCGGTAATCAGCTTATAAATTACATCCGTTTTATCAACGTAGACGCAATCCTCATCGAGAATTTTTTCGATCGACTGCATGCCTAGCGGTAGGTTTTTCATTTTGTTTTCGCCTCTTTCTTCGATAGAAAACGTTGTCAGCTTCGGCCCCCAAGAGCGCGCGGGCCGCCCTATTCTAGCATGCTTGAATCTAATAAATCGAGATTTTTGAGAAAATAGTCTCTGGGTAAAGCCCCTTGGTAGCCAACCCAAAGGGGCCCTTTTCTAGCTCCTGCTAAACCGCTTTATGCATTCTTGGATCCAAGGCATCGCGCGAGGCGTCGCCGACTAACGCGATGGCGACCAACAGAACTGTCAACAGCAGAGCGGGGGGCCATAAAAGATAGCTCTCTCCTGGGAAAGCGCGCCGACCTTCATCCATCAGTACGCCCCATGAACAAGAGCCCTCTTCTCCTAGGCCTAGAAAACTTAGACCTGCCTCTGTGCCAATAGCCCCCATAATAGCAAAGGGCAGCAACGTTAGGATAGGAGGGATAGCGTTAGGAAGAATATGTCGAAACATAATGTACGCGTCGCAAAAACCCATAGCCCGGCAGGAATCGACGTAGGGCAAGTGGCGCTGCTTAAAAAATTCTCCTCTTAAAAAGCGACTGAAGCCGGTCCAGCCGAAAAAGCCTATAGCGCCGATGACCAAGAAAATGGACTTACTTTGCGTAACAGCCACAATCAGCAAAAGCATGAAAAAGGTCGGCATCGCCTCCCAAACCTCCATGAGGCGACAGATAATAATGTCTGGCAAACCTCCATGGAACCCGGCAATGGCTCCGATCGGCAAGCCGATGGCCAATGCCAGGCATACAGCGGTGAGCCCAACGACGATAGAGATCCGCGTACCAAAGACGAGGGCGGCGCCAAGATCCTTCCTGCCCGGCCTGGTCAGCTCGTACCAGGGGACGAACTGGTTCAGCGCTTGACTGCCACCGGCATCATCTTGCCAGTGAAAGGGACGGAACAGAGGCATCACCAGATGAGTGAGCTGATGACTCTGCGCTTCTAACCATGCTTGGCGGCTTTCCAGATACTCGCGATTCGCCTCGGCTAGAGCTGTGGACTGCGACTTTAGGCGCTCTAGCTGCTCGTCATAGAGCTGCTCATCACGCCCCCAGATAGTAGGAGCATAGACACGTGCACTGTCGGCGCTCAGGTAAGCTTTGACAGATGGTAAGAGTTTGTGTTGTTGCATCTTCGCTAATGAGTAGTGCAAGACTAGGTTCAGCTTAGCGTAATCGCTCATGTGCGCTAACTCAAAATTCCAGCTAGGAAGAAAATCTTTTTGCTGCATGGTTTCGATTTTGGCATGCAATAGCGAAGCCTGCGAAGAGGGGTCCTGAGGTGCACCTAAGACCAGATAACCGAAACCGAGAAACTGGGTAAACACTAGCGCACACTTCACCCACTTCTGTCGCACGCAGAGCATGAGCGGTGCAGTAAAAATCAGTAGATTAAAAAAAAGGTCCAAATAGCTGCTAAAAAACTCGCGGTAAAAAAGATAGCGGAAGAGAGGAAAAAACCAATGGCCTTCGTACTTTACAACAATTGGTTTGCTAGAAGCCAAAAACGGCGCATAGATACCTATCAGCACAAAAAGGCAGACTAACCAAGAGGACCAATAGCCTAGTCGATAGTGTTTAAACTGCTTCCAGGTGCCTTGCCAATAGGTGTTGTGCATTTTTCTCTCGTTTAATTTTAAAGCTATTCTAGAGTCATCCGCGGATCCAAAACAGTATAAGCAATATCTGCAATAAGATAGCCGATAAGGGTGAGGAAAGAACCAGCAAATGCGGAAAACATGATGACATTGTAGTCCCAATTCACAATGGCATCGTAGAAGAATTTGCCAAATCCATTGATTTCAAAAAGCGTTTCCACGATGAGAGAACCACCTAAAACCACGCCTAGTGAACCTGCTAGAGAGGTAACGATGGTAATGGCAGAATTGCGCCCCACATGGCTCCAGAGAATCGTCAAAGGGGCAACGCCCTTAGCGCGCGCTGTGCGCACGTAGTCCTGCCTCAACACCTCTAAAACCGCCGTGCGCGATAGGCGCGCCTGCGCAGCTAGACTTCCATACGTGATAGCTACAATAGGTAGAAATATATGGCTGGCGATGTCTCCTAAACGCTGCCAAGAGGTCATTTGATCGTAAATATTGTCGGGACTGCTAAAGCCGCTCAAGGGGAAGTACCCTTGCAGCGCAATTTTTTCAATCAAGAAGGGGGCGACGACAAAAATAGGGATGGCATAAAGAACAAGAAACAGCACGTTGCAGCTTACATCAGGCCAGCGGTTATGCTGATAGGCCATCAAAAACCCAAACACCTGGCAAAGAACAAATGTCAGCACCATCGGTACCAGTGCGAGCGTCAATGAATATTTAAAGCGCTTGGTCACTTCGGAGATCACGGTCTTGTTGTCATCATTGCGCAAGGTGCCAAAATCAAGCGTCAGCACTCTTCTCATATACCGCACAAATCGCGTTTCGGAAAATAGCGCCCATGCCTTTTGTGAAGGAGTAGGTTCAAAAAACCAATAGACCGATTTATTCTCTCCATACCACTTCGTGATGGCATCAACTTTACGCTGTGTTTCTTCTGCCTGGTCTTCTGACTTTAAAACAAGAGCGCGTAATAGATTATTATCTGTACTGATCTTACGATTATACAGCCTCTGCTGTGGACTGATGTTGGCTCCCAAATAGGCCTGCCGCATACCTCCTCGTGCAAAAAAACGCGAAGCCATTTGACGTATAGCAGGCGGCTGCATCGGATCTCGAATCAACCGCAAAAGCTTGGGCATGATAAACCGCGCCTTGTCACCCAGGTCTAAACGCATTGCGTCATATTTCTTTACACTCATCTGTGATTGATGGGTAAGCTGCTGCAATACGCGGTCAATCTCTTTCTGTGTGACCCAAGGCCAGGTATTAAAAATGATGGGAAGCGTTAACCCAAAATGCTCGCGCATCTGTAAGTAGCGCTCGTCGGCACCAAAGGCCGCCTGCCTGTCTTGTCGCTTTGTAGCCTCACCGGTTTCGCTCACCTGCGTCACTGTCACAGGATCGCCAGGCGCAAGATGAATAATCAAGAAATTCATCAAGATGATACCAAACAAGGTGATCGGCAGTAAAAATAAGCGCCGAAGAATGTAAGGGATCATTGCTTTTTAATCCAAAAGATACTTCCGCTGGGTTCTGAGATGTCAGCCCCTGGTATTAGATCTTGACGATCTCGGGGGATGAATACGTTTTGTAAAAACTCCCGATAAACAAACGTGGACTTAGGATTGTATAAGAACGTGTAAGGCTGCTCGGCGTGCATGATTTGGTCAAAGCGGTGGTAGAGAGCGAGGCGCTTTTCAGGACTATACTCATAGTCGAGCTGTTCAATGATCTTATCTGCCTCGGGATTGGTGAACCCCACCGCGTTGGAAGAACCTTTTTCCCTAGCTCCTGAGCTGTACCAGAGCTGCCTGGGATCTTCTGGAGGCGTACCTTGCGACCATGCCATCATCACAGCATCAAACGTTTTATCGTCGAATACGGCCGAAAGGTCTGCTATGTCTACGCCGTTGAGGTTGCAGGTGATGCCAATATCTTTAAGCGCCAAGGCGATGTACTCAGCGATGAATTTTGCGGTTGTATTTTTGACGTAATAGGTCAGCGAAAAACGAAACGGGTGCCCGTTTTTGCTGATCACTCCCTCCCCTTTGCGATCAAACCAGCCTTCTGTTTCGAGAAGACCGCGCGCAGCAGCTGGGTCGAAAGGCAAGGGAGTAATCGTTGGATCGGTCGATTTGGAGTAGAGGTAAAAAGTGCCGTGTATAGGGATGCCAAGGCCATTTAAATTCTGTTCAATGATACGCCGGCGGTTAATAGCCATGGTGAGCGCACGACGGACGTTAGCAGATTGAAAGAAAGGTTTCGCTTCGTTCCAGCCTATATAAGAGTAGGCACGCGCCACATAATCCAGGCGCTTCACCCCCAACCCTTTGTCCTTCTGCGCCGCGTAAATAGGAGACCGAAGAAACTGGTCATACTCGATGAGTTCATGAGGGGAAAGGCTATACGAATCAAGCTGACCATCCTTAAACGCCTGCCAGACTGCCTTCGGATTGTCTTTGAAGTCAATTTCCATAGCATCGACAAGCACAGCACACGGCTCGTAGTGATCCGGATTGCGTCTGAATTTAATCTGACGTTCGGTCATACCATCAAAGATCCACCCCCCGCAGCTGGGGATGATATTTTTAGCCCAATGGGAGTGAAAATTTTGTGCCCACACCGTATCGGAACGGTACGTATCCGGAACGGTATCATTTTCAACAATTTTCGTACCGTCTGCAAAATACTGGTACAGCCAAGAAGCAAGCGGACTCAAGTTCCCTGTGAGACCCCGCGCTGAGTATTTAATTTGCTTAGTTTCGGGATTTGCCTTCCAGCGCACGACGAAGGTGAGATCGTCAATCACACGAATTTCTTCGATCTCGCCATAGTAATTTCTCAACGCTACCGCGCCTGTATCTTGCACCCAAGGATTCATGATCGCATCGTAGTAGAACTTAAAATCATGCGCAGTGACAGGGTGTTTTTCTAGAAAATGAGGGGCCAGCTTTACATCGTTGGATAAAAAAGAGGGTTCAAGAGGCTGCCAAAAAACGCCTGCGCGTAGGTGGATCCAGTACTCAGGACTGCCCGTAGCGGCATGGTGGCGCTCCTCCATTTTAATAGCCATGTCGGGAGCCATCGTCTCATATTTCCCAAAATGCGTTTGAGACACACTGACGCTGCATTGGCTAGTCCAAGAAGAGACTTGGGCCCAATTACTAAAAGGGTGAAGATTGTCGGGCTTTCCAATAGTACCGACGCGGCGCGTACCATGGGGACGAAAACCGGGGCCTAGTAACTCAGGCAAGGTCTTTTCGTAAAAGGGATCAACCGTCAGTAGATTGGGAAGCGAGGGGTCAATATGCTTCCCTTGGGCTAGCTTAGGGATGCTTGTATGAACGGGTGCTTGCTGCACAGCCAAGCTACCAGCCTTGAGGCTATCGCGTAGACCAGCGACATCGCGCCGGAGCTCTGTCATCTGCCCCTCAAGGAGCACCGAGGACCAGTAGAGCATCAACAAAAAGAGAAAGAGCCCTAGACCTACGACAAAGCGGAAGATATAAAGCAGTAGCGGTTCTTTATTCATGGATTCTCCACTAGCGTCAAAAGACCATACTATCCTAAATACGGCCGCTGCCGGGATAATAAAAACATCTTGCCTTTCCCACAATGCTTAAACTTAAAACAGCAGGTTTAATTTGTGACGAATTCGTAGCCTTAACTGACGACTGCCTCTGACCAACCGGGTTCTTTTTTAGCGGAAACTGCTGCTAAAATAGAACTAGATGATACGCCGCAGGCGAGGCGGCATTGAGTACGAGGTGGGGGAATACCCCCATCTCAGCAAACCCTCGGCAAAGCGCTAGCCCCCCGACCAAAAGACCTGCAAGGCCCATGACGGTGTTATAGTGATATTTGAGACGGCCTAAAAGTTTCCAGGCGTGCATGGCACAAACGAGGGCAGGCGAGGTGATTAACGCAAAGAGCAAGCCGTTTATCAAGCCTGCCCAAGGGTCGCCCGACAAAGCGCAGGCCGAATAAACGATGATTGTCTGCCCACAAGGCAACGCGAGCGTAAAAAAACCGAAAAGGAAGGTGGGCCAGCGCCGATCCCGCAACATCAACAAAGAAAGTTTTCGACTTGGTCCGACGAGTAGATGCAAACCAGGAAAAGGGCGATGCCACAGGCTAGCCAGAGCAGCCACTAGAATAATCCCACCAAATAAGAAGCTAGCAATCGCAGACACGTGGTAATGCGCCAGCGCCACCGTAACTACCGCTCCCAGCGCGCCCGCGATCCAGCCCGCCATCGTGAAAGAGAGTAGCCGCCCCAGGAAGTAGTAGTTTCTAAATCGATGTTTGCCGATCATTGCTACAAGAGGCCCGCACATACCTATGCAGTGTAGATTGCCAAAAATGTAAACCGGAAGCATGGCCAAAAAAAGCGTCATCCCGACCCCCCCTGCCTCTCCACGCGCATTTGGGTCAACTGCCCAGCGTCAATACCAGCGCCACCAGAGGGGCGCATATGCGCTACATAAACCGCGTACCCCCCTCCGACAATCATGAGAACGGTAATAAGAAAAAATACGTAGTTAAACCAATGAAGCTTGCTAAGCATAGGCCAATAGAAAAGGTTGTAAATTCGCTAACGCACAGACCAACCGGGGTAGCACGTTTGGCTTTAACACATCCAGCTGGATTTTACGAATTATTTTTTGATGGACGATGCAAGAGGGGTCGCGCCAGTTTATGGCAAAAGCTCAGGCGGGATAGCAAGTTGCGCCGTGCTATTAAAATCGTAGCCCTCTGCTTGCAGATGGCTGATAAAATTATTGACCGAACCCTCCTGCCAATCAGACGGAAGCAACTTTCTCCACATTCGGGCCTTTGCCAAATCTTTTAACACTCCATCCTCTTCACAAAGACCTACGATCTTCGCTATTGCTGGGTAACTTCCTCGAAAAGCCATTTTCTCAAACAATTTAAAAGATTTTTCTGGGTCAAACTCTATTATTGTTTCAGCCAAATAGAGAAACTCAGAAACCGGATTGGCAGGGTTATTCTGCAAATATTTGCCAAGCCAAAAACTGCCCTCAGCTATTTTATTATTATCTAGCATTACATATCCGAGCAGCTGCTGAGATTTCTCAAAGTCCTCCTCGGCTGCCTGGCGTAAGTACTCTATAGCCTTATCTAGGTTATAATTTTTCTCTCTCAAGTAAGAACAGCCTAGCTTGTGAAGATATTTTCGCTTTTCGCTACCAGTTCTCGTTGGATCATTAATCAGTATAGTAGCATAAAAGATAGGTTCTTTTATTTGGTTAGAATCACAGTATAGCTCAAAATTATCATTTTTTTCCGAATAGCGTAAAATCTCGAAGTAACTTATTTCTATATTTGTCAACGGATTACGAGAATTTTTTCTGAAAATCTGTTCAATAAATCTTGAGGCCTCAAAAAAATAGAAGTGATTGCCCTCTTTAAGGGAAACGACATAAAAATCTAGCCCTTCGCGAATTCTTAAATTTAATAAATCTCTAAAGCTTTCAAGGCTATAGGGGTCGACCCTTTCCAAATCTACGGAAGGGTCTATATTAAGAGCGCAAACAGGTGGTCCGTCTTTACATAAGCTACTAACAGTAAAATGCATAAAAACCAAACTCTCCGTTTTTAAGTAATATTTCTCTTAATGGCCGATCTTAACTTAACTGGCCTAAAAAAGCAATAACGCACCAATCATCTCTTGTATTTACAACAAAAATAACCAATTTTTATATAATTGATATAAAAATATAAGATAAAAATTACAAACAATTGCATACTAATCTATCTTTTTTTAAAATTAATTTTAGATATTAGTACGGTTAATCAGCGGGGTGCCAATATGGACGCATCGGGTATCGGCGGAGCAGGACGGCCGGTCTACGGACCGCCGCCTCCAACTTCAACTAAAAAACTCCTACCCAATACGGAACAGCAGCCTCTTGATGCGCAGCCCGCTGGTGAAGACTCCGCAAGTCTTGAAAGAAAAGAACAACTTGGGCAGCAAGGTCAACTTCTGCCAAACAAACTCCTTGCCCAGACTTCTCATCCGAGCGCGCAGAGCCCGGAACAAAAAGAGCCTCAGGGAGAGGAAGTTAAAAAGCGGAAAGAACGTGACTTTCCTGACAATACATCGAGTCAGAGGGGCCCAGTCCTCAAAAAGGCAAAGCTTGAAGATGCCGAGGGCGGCCAGGTCCAGAACAAAGAGCCTGGGCAAAACACTGTACAAACAGTAAAGCTCGTGCCGAATTTCGGAAAAAACAAACTACTAGAGCTAACGGAGGATAATAGCGAAGATGATGATTCGCCTTTCTCAGATGGCGATGCCATCGATGGTTCAGACGAGGAGTTCAGCGATCAATCCATCGAGGCGAAGGATCCTAAAGATTTGGGAAAAATATTCAAATCTATAATAAAAATAGACGCGGAAGAATTCACGTCAGACGATTTTAATAACTTTCACAGTTTAATAAATTCTGAAAGATTTTCGACAAACGCGCAGCTCCTCGAAAAAAAAGCCGAACTGCTAAAGCAGATTAATGATATGCCCTGGGAAAAAGAATTAGCCACGGGTTTTTCTGGCTTCATGGAATCGGGGGATGTGTCTATAGAAAATTGTGATGGCTTATGCTGCATTCACCACACATTACTAAGCTTACAGATAGAGGGGGCCAGAACCGCAAAAGGTGAATCGCCGTTGGAGCTTTATATGAATAACGCCGGTAAAGACGGGATCGTAGAAAACTATGCCCAGATGCTGGGCTTCACCTATGAAGGAAGGGTGATGGAGTACAACGACCGGTTTGAAGAAAAGCTAATCCAAGATGAAGCGTATGAGAACACTGTCCTTGATAAATTGGGTGAGCTGACAGATGACAAGATCAGTAACGTACCCAAAAACCGCATCTTTTTTGCGAATGAGGATCCTGCCGCGCATACCTGGTTTGCCAATCAAGCCGGCCCAATTTCTGGCGCCATTTTTACTTCGTTAAATGTCGGCCAATCGCCCGCACAAGAGAACGTCACTTTAGCAAGCATTATGCAAGGTAATGGTAAGCAGACGCCATACGCCCTCACTCAGACTTGCTATTCTGACATATTTGTCGCCCGGCCTGCGCCAGAACAATAAGATGACAGGGGCCCATCGGCCGCGCATTCCGGGCCTAGCTAGCCCTCCGGCCTAGTCGAAGAGATGGTAAAGTCGAGGAGGAAGGGGCTGAACTCAGATGCGTGATCGCCTCCGAATTGATCAGAGAGAGCCGTAGCCGCTTCAGCGGGTTTCATGTGACCAGATTTGACCGCTTGATAAAGCTCTAGACGACGGTTTTTTAGGCTCTCTACGACGTTTGGGTCGCGATAAATAGACAGAAGCAGTTCGTCTGAGGCGCCCATCATGCGTATGGGAGTAGCGTAGGCACAGATAGTGACCTGATCGCCGAGGGGAGGGACGGTGGGTGCGCCTTCAAGCATTTGCCCAAAGGCTCCTCTAGCTACAGTAGAGGAGAAGCTAACCTTCGCCAAATCGCCTAGGCTATCCACCGGAGCGTTACCGACGTTTTTGCCTTTTAAAGCGGCAATCGTCGCAACGATCCTATTCACAAAATCTGGGTCTTTTATCAAGGCTGCTTGATAGAATTTTTGTTTGAAGTACATTTGATTGATCAAGCGCGATAGCAGCTGCGCTGTGGGCAGGGTTAAGGGATTGTCAGGCCCACCCTTCAAAAGAGGCTGTAGATTGAGTTTTCTTATGGATTTTGGCGCGCTTGCCCTGCCTGGGGAATAGGATTCCTCTTCGTCCTGGTCCAAATCTTCATCTACGCTATCAGCTTCGTGGGCTTTGACCTTTTTAACGCGCGCATTTGCGTAGAGCTTGCGCTGGGTTTCGTTGCTGTACTTTCGTTCGCTCTCCTGCATGTAGCTTTCGTAGGCAGAGCGCACGCCCGAGAAGGTGAGGAAGGATTGTAAGCGCGCGTAGGTCATGATTGAAAGGAGCATAAGCATCGTGAAGACGATGACAAGAACGTTCATTTAACGCACCACGATGGGCTTGGTGCAATTGGGGAGCATAAAGGAGAAATTCTTCACCTCGCTATCGTTTTTGCGTTTTATTTTCACGGTGACAATCGCCGGGAGCTGGGCATATTGAATGGACCAAAAAGGCGTCCAGAGTCCTGGGCTAGGGTTATCAACAGGCTTGGGCGAGATATCGCGCGCGGGTTTGTAGGCGCCCACGACCTCCGGAGGAGCATAGAATTCGAATGCCAAGCTCTCGACATCCTCTAGTAAAACCTCCTGTAGCATAGGCGGATTTGGCTGCCGCCAGCAACGCGGTAACGGCCAAATGGATAGACGCAGAGCACCCTCCGCAAGGTATAGCCTAGCCAAAACGGTACCGCTGAAAAGGGGATCGCTTACAAAGCCGTTGTCAAAGGTAAACACCAGGCTAGGCGGCCTGACTAGATTGCTTTCGAAGTCACTGGAATAGAAATAGAAATCGTTCTTTTTTTCTTTTTTTGTAGCGCGGTAGGGCGGGGCGGTAGCTCGGGGCAGAGCATAGGCGAGGCGGTTTTGTACATACCTCCATTGGAACGTCTCATCTCGCAGAAGATCCGCCTGGCGATGAAGCTTAGTAACTTGTCCATAGTAGCTCATCAGCGCGGCCATGAGTATGCTAACCAGCGCTATAGCGATGAGTAGTTCGATCAAGGTGGCGTAGCGACGCGAAGGATTAGCCATCGACTGTGCCCTCTGGGGCGGATTGTTTTTTTTCGCGCTGTACGAATAGCTGAAAGGTATAGGTCAGTTTTTTTTCTTTTTTCAGGGCAGGCTCAAACACGTACTGGATTTGCAGTAGATGAAAGGGCTTGGACTCATCGAGCGCCCCGCCTGCTGGGGCCAGGTGGGTAATAACGTAGGAGCCCTGATAGCCTAGGCGCTGCACAGCTTCTGAGGTAACGAGGACTGAACGCGGCGAGCTAACGGCCTCCCAGCCGATTTTCTGATTGTAAAAATCGCTAACGAGTAACTCAGCAAATAGCTGATTGACCACGCGGTCGAGCTGTACCTCGCGGGTGAATGTATGCTCGCTCTGAATCATGGCGATATGCGGCTGTAGCAGGGGTAAAATACAAAGTAGCACGGCCGATAACGCGATGAGCACCTCTATGAGGAGCATATGGCGCTTACTCCGGCGCATTTTGTCTCTGCTCGCGTTCAGCGACTTCCAGTGGGTAGAGCCGCTCTGACAGGTTCGACGCGATTTCGTCTTTGGTGGCCTGCGGCGCGTATTTGATGGCTTTAGGATAGCCCACCAGCGCGATATAGCGCGTAAGACCAGGCTTGCCGGATGAAAGCATCAAGTTTCCAGCTGACATGCGCGTGCCGCGCGACATGAAAAGGAGGTTTATTTTACCCGTTTGGGAAGCACCAAGGCTATCTGTGAAAGCAAAGGTGTCTATGCCAGCGATAGTAATTGGCCTTGTGACAGAACTAAGAGCCGGCCCGAGCGGACCTGTATCCACTTGCATATGAAAGCTAACTGCGCCTGGCTGCTGCTCTAAAACGACCGTCACATCAAGGCCGAAGATGATCATGATGTCTTGGGCAAGCTGCAGCCGATCGACAAGAAAAGCCGTGCCTGCACGGAAGCGCTCCTGTCGGACCAGACTGCTCAGATTGATGCCCACAACTCCTACGATCATGCTGAGGATAACCATAACGATCAAAAGCTCCATCAGGGTGATGTAGCGACGTTGCATGGACTGAAAGGGGAGCAAAACAACGCTTAGCGCCGCTTGGCCTCTCTTGCGGATACTTTCGCCCCTCATCCTTTATCCTTAACGATATTACCAATATGGATGTTATTTCTTTCTGTTCTGGTAGGCTTCTAGATTTTTAGAACGGACGATGACTCTGCTGGTACCGTCTTCTTGCGACTCCACCTTAACTTCATATTTGTCACCCCATCCATCGTAAACGATCTTATCCGCATCCTTCACCAGTGGAGAAGATTTAACGATCTCTTCCCACTTTTGAGAGATCTCGTCAATATCGCCGGGGGTTTCGGAAATAGCTAAAGTGAGAATCGTCTGAATTTTATCTATGGTGGTTTTGGTCTGGAAAGCGCGGCCTTCATCGAGAGAGCCTTGGTAGTTGATAGCGATGACAGCGGTGATCATAGAGATGAGAATCATCACAATCATGATTTCAATCAGCGTGATGTAGCGTTTGGTGAGGCTATGCATGTGCTTTTCTCCTTTAGTTATTGCGCGGTCAAGGACGCGACATCAGTAAGCGGCAGCAAAATCGCCACCATGACCATTCCTATAATACCACCCATGAACATCAAAATCACGGGTTGTGCAAACGAGACGATATTTTCGAGGGATTTTTCTAATTCGCCTTCGTACATATCAGCTATGCGTTTGAGCATAGAGACGGCGGTGCCCGACTCCTCACCCACCGCTAGCATGCGAGAGACCATGGGGGGAATGATGTCGGCTTTGATGAGCTCTCTGCTGAGGGTGCTTCCGGCAAGGATGCGCTCTTCGGCGTCAGAGATGACTTTTTCCAAGACGACGTTACCCATGGTCTCGCGCGAAATACGCAAAGATTCGATCAGTGGCAACCCTCCCTCCTGCAAGGTGCCAAGAGTGCGGCAAAAGCGCGCAAGCGCAGCTTGGACTGTTAACGTGCGGATGAAAGGCAGTTTAGTGGTCGCTTTCTGCAGCCAGATCCTGCCTTGGCGAGATCTAAAAAAATAGACCAAGCTACTGACACAAAGGGCGCAGGCGGGGATGTATAGCCACCAATAGCTACGAAAGAAAAAGCTGGCTTCAAGCACAATGCGGGTAAAACGGTTAAGCTCACGGCCTTCAAAAATTCCTTGGATGGATGGAACAACAAACCCCAGCAGCATGGCTATGACGAGCAGGGAGAAGCTGGCGAGAACGGCCGGGTAGATCATGGCTGTTTGGATCTGGCCGCGCAAGACTTGCCGTTTCTCAATCCATTCGGAAAGGCGCTGCAGAACCACGCCCATGGCGCCGGCGGCTTCACCGGCGGCCACCATACCGCGGTAAAGATCGCCAAAAGAATCGGGGAAGGCGGCCATCGCTTGGGACAGAGGGGTGCCGGATTTTACCTGATTGGCCAGACTCTGAATAATGCGGTGAGGCGCTTGGCCGCGGTAGGTCTCTTCCATAGCCATCAAAGTTTCGTACAGGGGAACGCCAGCGTTAATTAGCTGCGCCATCTGTATGGTAAAGAGCATCAGCGTTTCGTTTGTTAAATTTTCTTTGCGACTCATCCCCCTGCGAACGGTAAGGCTAGTGACCATTAGGCCTTGAGCGCGTAGGCGATCTTTGGCCTCGGGCTCGTTGTTGGCTTCGATGACGCCTTGCTGTTTCTGGCCCTTAGAATCCAGCGCATGAAATTTATAGATGGTCATCCCTAATCCTCCAAACCGCGCGTGACACGCATGATTTCTGCGACAGTAGTGATACCTTTTCTAACGAGCTCGTTTCCGTGCTGACGTAGCGTGACCATGCCGTTTTGTAGGACTATTTCGCGTAATTTAGTCGCATCTGGGCTGATGACAATTTGGCGACGCACGGCGTTGTTGACCGTCATAAGCTCGTACACACCGTGTCGTCCCTTGTAACCGGTGTTAAAACAAACGTCGCACCCTTTGCCATGGTAAACATAGTTATCTTCAAGCAAGGCAGGATCCAAGCCGAGGCTTTTAAGGTCATGCTCCGAGACTTTGATGGGCTCTTTACAGCTGGCGCAAATGGTCCTCACTAATCGTTGGGCGATTACGCCCATCAAACAAGAGGAAATCAAATAAGGCTCTACGCCCATGTCTACAAGCCTTGTGATAGCCGAGGGGGCGTCATTGGTGTGCAAGGTGCTGAGTACCAGGTGGCCTGTCAATGCCGCCTGCACCGCGATTTCGGCGGTTTCGACATCGCGGATCTCTCCAACCATGACGACATCGGGATCTTGGCGTAAAATATGGCGCAGGCCGCGCGCAAAGTCTAAGTTAATGTTGTGTCTCACGCCGATCTGTGCGATCCCCCGCAGGTTATACTCTACGGGGTCCTCGATAGTCATGATATTGATTTGGTCGTCGTATAGGTCTGAAAGTGCACTGTAAAGGGTGGTTGTCTTGCCGCTACCAGTTGGGCCTGTGACAAGCACGACACCCTCGGGCAAAGCAATTAGACGGCGAAACTCCTCAAACATGGCTGGGAGCATCCCAAGGCGCTCTAGGCCAAGCATGACGTTGCCTTTATCCAGAACGCGCAGCACGATGCGCTCGCCGCCCGACACGGGTACGGTACTGACGCGAAAATCGATCTCACGACGGCCCATGCGGAGTTTTATGCGTCCATCCTGAGGCAGGCGCCTCTCTGCAATATCTACCTTAGACATCACCTTAATGCGGGTGAGTAGCTGCTGCTGGTACTCCTGGGCAGGAGAGTGGCGATTTTGGAGCACACCATCGATGCGATAGCGGACGCGTAGGCCGCCATCGACTGGTTCGAAATGCACGTCTGAAGCGCGCTGCTGGATGGCTTCAGTCAAAATAAGGTTGAGAAGTTTAATAACCGGGGGCTGGTCCCGCGTGTCGTCTAGCAGGTCAAACACCTCGACCTCTTCGTCGCTGCCATCCTCTCCTTTAGATCCGAGGTCGTGAATCAGTTTTGAAGCTTCGCCTGTCTCTTTATTGTAGCAGTCATTGATGGCATTAAGAATGGTTTCCTTGTTGCAATAGACGGCGCGGATGTCCAGGTCTAACATATGTCTGATATCTTCGATCGGGCTTAGATTCAGCGGATCGGATACAGCTACGGTAAGGAGTTTGTTGTGCAGTTCGAGCGGGAGTAGAGTGTGGCGTTTAACGAAAGCATAGGGAACTTTTTGGTAGATTTCTTTGGGCAGACGAAAGCCAGAAAGATCGCGGTAAGTGGGCATACCAAACTGGTCAGCCAATGCGCTATTGATGTCGTCTCCGCCGATAAGGCCCTGACGGATTAGTTCTTCGCTTAAAGGATTCGGAGGGTTATTGTCCGCGTCTGTGGGTTCCACAGCAGCCCCCTTGTTCGCTCACTGCATCATAGCGCATGTCCAAAAAGAGGGGCTCCCATTGCGTGTGCTCGCGCTTGCCGGGGCAAGTATCGTTGCCAAAGCGGATGCAGCGATCTTTTTCTCGCCCACAAATCATATCGAGACTGCGCGCAAAGCAGTGTTCTTTTGCGCGGGAACGAGCGCTTTCTAAGCTACACATAAAGTAGGGAATATCCCCGGGGCGCCGAACGAGTTGTTGTTGTTTGATTTTTTCGAAACCATCGCAGGGATCATAGAGAATAGTCGGCGTGATAAAAATGAACATTTCGGTAGTCGTATCTTGTGAGTTGGTGTTACTGAAAAGTTTACCAAAGCAAGGGATCTCGCCTAACACGGGGATGTAATCTCGCGAATCAGTGATGTTCTTTTTACGTAGCCCGCCCATGATGACGGTCTGGCCATCAGCTACACGCACCTGGTTTTGCACCTTACGACGGGTAACGACAGGACGGTTGACACTTGAAGCTTGCTGGGTATCAAAAACGAGCTGATTTTCCAGCGTGATGTAGTCAGGTGAATCATCCCACATAGATTCGAGGTCATCCCCTTTGGTGTGAATCGTAGGTGTGATGACAATGTTGGTACCATATTGAGCGCGTGTAAACGCATCCTTAGCAACGACGCTGCCCGGCCCGCTGCCACCTGTAGAGACCTGTACAACGCCAGTATCGATGGATTGCTCATCAAGGATTGAAATTGAGGCAGGCACCTGATTGAGGGTCACGACTGATGGATTGGCGTTAATGATGATGTCGTCCTGGTGCATTAGGAAACGATAGGCCCAATCAAAAGCCGGCATACCATGGCCGCGCACGCGACTGACAAAAAACTGCAAAACGCCCGTAGCAGCGCTGCAGATAGGGCCGCAAGGAGCATCGGTAGACCCATCGTTGTTAAAGGTGAGGGCTTGCAGCTGATGATTAGAAGCAGCTCCGCCGATACGCAACAGATTCATGCCGTAGTCGCTGGCATTATTGATTGATTTTTCAAACAGCAAGACATCGAGCTGCACCATTTTAGGCGGTAGGTCGACCTTCTTAAGCAGGTCTTTAAGCCGGGGCAACAAACCTGGGTCTACCACCATCACGATATTGGAGCTTTTTGGGTCTACTAGGAAATTATCGCGACCTTTATTTATCTCTCTGTTTTTGGGTTTATCTAATAAGACCGGTGCTGGGTTGATGGCCACTGCACCGGACTGGTAGAAACCTGTCGTATCATCCACCGTAGAGGGCGCAGTGGGGAATGCTTGCGTGTAGATAGAGTCTGAGCTGGGCGGGTAATCTGGGCGCGACTGCGGATTTTGCGCCGAAATCAAGTTAGCGCGTTGTTCAGAACCCAAACGCTGCAATGCGCCTTTGGCACTCCTGGGGCCTTGCTCTTCGCGATTTGTATTCACGTTTTCCGCCACCAGAAGTTGGTAGATCTGAGAAAGCAGCTTACCTAGGTCTTCTGGATCTGAGTGCTTGGCCCTGTAAGTGAAGACGATTTTTGAACGAGCAGCTCCCACCTGGCCCTCGACTTCTGCGATAATGCCCTCAGCTTTTTGAATCTCTTCTTTCGTACCAATCAAAAACACTGCTTGTGCCACATCTGTGAGTGGAATAACCCGTAAACCGTAGTTATCTGTTTTCTTGCTAGCAGTCGTTACAACCACACCTTTGTTTCCGCTCTTGCTGCTTCTGTTCCCCTCGACAACCGTTTGTACGGCTGCTTGCTCTTCAGCCGCGAACTGGGCAAACATAGCGTTAAGAATATCGGCCATCTCTTTAGCAGCGACTTTATTCATCGGCATCAGTTTGTAATCGGTGTCACCTCGGCTTGCCGCGGCAAAGTCATAAAGCTTTAGTAGCTCCTTCAGCTCTCCCACAGGCGCGACTATCAGCATATCGCGTCCAACCACGCTGATGGCTGTTGTATTGGGGTTGGTGAACTTTTCCAGAAAATAGGCGACGCGACGCACTTCAGAAGGTGCTGGCTCTATGACGAACCCAACGCGCGACTCTTTGGGCAGTAGCTCCAGATCTTCGCGTCGATTGGTGATCAGCTGCATGCCAGTGCCCTGGCTATCTCTAGTCAGGACGAGCTGCCTTAAGTAGGGATTTAGCTGATGGACGGCGATGCCGTGTTGCAATAAAATCATCTCCAACATCTGCGTCCAGAGAGCCCTGGGGATGGGCATGGAAGAGGCGATGCTAACTTTTTTTGCACCGATCTCAGGAGGGATTACGTACACATACTCTTGAGAGCCGTAGTCAATGACTAGTTGCTCGATAGTGGTCGCAGGCTGCTTCCAGAGGGCATACCCCTCACCCTGGTTAGCCTCTGTGGCAGCTTCGCGCCAGGTGACTTCAATCTCGCTGATTTCGGTTTTGAGATGATTGATGCGGTCACGCAGCTGGAGAAAATGTGCTTCTGGTGACTGCTGCCCATGCAGCAGCCTCACTTCGGCATAAAGCCTCTGCAGCTCGGTCTGCTTTTGCGTAAGCTGCCGATTCACTTTTGCCAGCAGTTGTTGCGTAAATTTATCTATGCCTGCAGTACCTGGCGAAATGCCGGCTTTTTTTTCGGCGATTGTTTGTCCGCTTAGAGATACTGTCCAAAAGAGGCTGAAACAGGCTACAGCTAACGGCAGACCCCTAATCATTACTGAACCCCAACGTTTAGTTCGCGCATCATCTGCTCTCGTAGCTCATTTTTTAGGCGACCAAGAAGCTCTACATCAATCTCTTCTTTGCTCTCCTGTTGAGACGCCTCACGAGCAGGTCTTTCTTCAAAAAACATCGGCAGCTCCTCTTTATCTTGTCCGGGCTGCTCTTCGTCTATGCTCGGTGCCATCAAACTACTTTGCTGATCCAGCGGATACAGTACGACCTCTACCTTCGTGCGTTGCGGGCTATAAAAAGAGGCTTGTAACATCTGCTTGTCGTCTTTTTTGACCATACCGTCAAGTACAAACAAAGTACCAGCGATCTTACGATCGACATAAGCGTCTATATCCTCAGGTGTCGCAACGGGTTTCCACCCCTTTTCGAGGAGTACCAGCCAGTCGAAAGGACGAAGGGTGAGTCGCTCTTTTCTTACCTCGAATACATATTGAGAAAGAGTGCGAGCAGAAACGAAGTGAAATTCTTTTGTAACGGCTTGTGGCGTCCAAGGCTCGGTCGCTTTAATCAGATTCAGTGCAACGCGGCCCTTGCCACCGACATCCCAAAGCTGAAGACGCATGAGCCGATCATCGATTTTTTTGACGCACATGAGAGGATATTGCCTGGATTGGAGATCGACTTTAGTAACCAGCCAGCGATGACCATCCCAGACCAGACAATCGCCCTCGCTAACATACACGGCATATTTATCCTCTTTTTCTCCAAATTCGACGCGCTCTTTGCCGACCAAGTCTTTGTATTCGTTGCCGCCGTGCTTATTAATCAGTAGATCTTGACCCAACCAGCGAGCCTTTTGTCGTGCTAACAGGGTGCCGTCGACACGTTGCTTGCCTATTTCCCACTTTCCCCCTTCCGCGCGCGCGTAGTCACTTAGGGCCACCGTAAACTCGCCGTTGGCACTCGGCTGGCTAATAACCTGCCCTCCTTCGTCGACCATCCTGACAAGCACCGTTGCTTTGTTATCGCCGGGCTGGCCCTCAACCCAAAGCTTTGTAGGCTGGTTATCTAGGCTGAAGACATACCGGCCGCCCTGACCGCGTTTGCGATCAAATAGTAAATAGAGAGGCTCACTGGGGGCAATAATTCCCATTTGGTCCACATCTTTTAAACCGAAATGCATGAGGTTTTGTTTGGAAGCAATATCGGGGCGATCGTTACTGCCGAAATAGCTTAAAAAAGGCCTGAGGTCTGGTAAAGACACTGTCGGCGCCACAAAAGTGGTTTCCAGAACAGTCCCGCTGATGGCGGCATACTGCTCCGGCGTAAGATGAAAGCCGAGCGCTGGCAGCTGATTCGTTTGGCTTCCTTTTTCAGGTAAAACAGGGGCTTGGACAGCGGACGGCAAAAATATTAACAGCCAAAACACCCTTAGAGCCAACAAAATAGCGACCGCTAGGAGCGCGTAATTGGCGTAAACAACCGCTTTCTTCAACATCCAAAACAATCCGAAAAACGCAGGAAAATGCCAGATTCAAGTATGCTTCAATTTATGGCAAGACGAAACTACCCCTACACTTTAAACTGCGCGATAACTATTTCTTGCCATATTAGCTGATCACATGCACCTTGAAAGCTTAATGAGCAATTTGGAGGTACAACATGCCAAAGAAAGACGATTCAAATAAGAAGGTGGCATCAGATTTAGCGAATAGAGCCCAAGCAGCATTGGCAAATGCTTGGGACTACGCCGGCAAGCTACAAAAAGAGACGCTCGTGTACATTTTTCTCATAGTAGGCGTACTGCTCTTTTTCATCAGCCCGGTTTTTGGGGGTGCCATCGTAGGAGCGGTTGTAGGGGTCACCTTTGCTGATCAAATCACCGCAGCGATTAAAGTAGCGAAAAGCTATTTCCAAGATGAGCAATTAACCAGAACGGTGGTTTTTTTGAGTCTACTGCTACTGCTCGTTTACGCCCTACCCACTCTTTTTCTGGGCACTATTTCAGGAGTCGGGGTGCTCGCTCTGCTAAAAGCCGATCTGCAAAAGAAAAGGCCAAAATAGCCCGCGAAAAGAAAGCTGGCCGCGCGAGCATAATAGCACCTCAACCGACCTGCAAATCCGTGGATGAAGTGCGCGGGAGCCTATTCCCTCTTTCTTGGGCAGAGAGTAGTTATTCAAATATCCCTTTTTGCTTATTAAAGCGATGACAGGGATTAATCGGGCTAAGCCTCTCGGCGCTCCTGTAAGAGCGTCCCATATCCGCCAGCACGGCTTGCGGACTGCTGAGGGATAGCTTTTATGCAGACTACTTGCCAGGAAAAGCGTGTTCAAATGTATTTTTCACCCTAAGTTCAGCGATTTTCCGGAAAAGTTGTAGACTGTTTGCCAAGACAGGCTGACAAACTTTCTACTAAACATGCAGTTGCCCCTCGATAGGCCTTAAAGCAGGGTAACCGAGAATGAAATCCTCTTGCAGTGTGTCTAGAAGAGCAACTCCGATTGCTTTCCACAAGTCTATCCGGCCAAACGTATTTTCCACCATCCGAGGCCACCATTTTTGCTAAGCAAAAAAGTGGCCTGAACAGCCCACCTTACTCTTTTGAGCAGACCCAATCCGTAAAGGCTCACAACAATGCCATTCTATGACCTGCCCAACAGCCTCGTCCCTTGGATCTTTGTGTTACGTTTAGATAGCCAGGCAACCAAAAGGCCGCAATCTCTTCAAGTTCAGCTCGCTACTTGCTTAGCGTATTCGCTGAGGCCGTGCCGGACGATGCTGCACATCTCTACTTTTGAGGGGCAGACAAAGGTTGGGAGGGCAAAATCCTCGCCGTCGACTTCCATTAGCCCTAGCTCTTCAGCCAGATCGTAGTCTTCAGCCATAATGGCTTTGACCAACAACATGACCGGAATGCGCATGGGCATGACTTTGTCATAGGTTTCGTTGGTTACAAAAGGCCGCGATTCGCCGTGCAGAGCAGTAGTGAAGCCCCATTTTTTGTCTTGGCCGAGGTGCCTAGAAGCATAAGCGCCGGTAGCGCTATATCGTCCCAAGCCCGCGCCCGCGAAGTGAAGAAATTCGCGTTTTGCGCTCTCCGGAAGCACCACAAGCGCGGTATCGTAATAGCCTAGGTAATCCTCTGCTTCGACTCTTGTTCCTGTGAGAACATCCCCCGAGACGCATCGATGCATACCTTCGGAAAGCCGTTCGGCAATTAGATCTTCTATCAGGGCACCTTCGCGTGCCCTAAAGTATCCCCGCTTATGGGGCAAGATCCCTTCTCCGGCGATACTGATCACACGTTCGAGATAAGGGACGCCGTGTAAAATGTGGTGGCCAATACAAATGACATCGAGCGTGTTGAGGGTCCAAACAATGTCTTCGGGGTGTTCAATCGGGTCGATATGATGAATATGCACAGAATGATTAGCCACTGGGTGAGGGCCCTCAGCCGTATGAGCCTCCACATGCTCGGCATCCACAAATGCGCTAGAAGTAGAATCGATGTGATGCACCAGATGCACAGGCCCGTCTGTGAGGTGCGTCAGTGCGGTTAGCCCGGCTTGGAATTCTTGTTCATACCCTCTGACTTGTACTTCGGCAGGCGGATTAAAAGGAGCGGATTCGATGGCTTTAACAAAAATGCTTCTAGGGAGCTTACGAGGGTCGGCGAGGCGATTAAACGGGCGTTGACGAATGCGTGGGAATAAACCGGTTGCAAGCAAATAGTGGATCAGCTCTTCCTGCGACAGTTGGTTAATGTGCACCCGCCTGCGTTCCATATAATCTTCGCGGCTAAGAAGGTCGATAGTGATGTTGAGCAAGCGGCGTTGATGGCCTCTTAGGATCTGCCCTACGACTCCCGCTCCGGGTGAAGTAAAGACCCGGTCGGGCAGCTCTTTATCCTGTGCGAGGGGCTGTCCGATACGCACAACTTCACTCGGCTTGACCAGCAATTTAAACCTAGTGCCTTCAAAGGGTGCCAGATTGAGAGCGACTCTTTTTGGTTTTTTTAGGCTTTGTACCTCGCCGGAGGCTTTACCGGCAATGGGGATATCTAACCCGCGCTTCACTTTTAGATGCACCATATCGCCCTCTACAAGAATAATTGACACGGTATGCAATTAGGTGGTTTTTTCTCAAGTGGCAGTGTTAAACTGCCTCAATGCACTTAGTAGGGTTAGTCACTTTTTTCCTTTTCTGTGGTTCGCTGTGCGCAAGCGATATAGACTATTATTCTGATGATGCCGAGCGTTTAGCACGCGACCTCCAGCTTGTTCATCAGCTTGACTGCGAGCTGTGCGACCAATGGCCAGTTACTTACAATCATACCTTGATGGGGGGTTACTTTAACATGCCCTCAGCGTTGATGGGCGGTATGGGGCAGGCGCGCATCGGCTACTCTTCGGCGCCCCCTTATAGTAACTATAACGTAGCGTTTCAGGCTTTTCCCCGCATAGAAATGTCGGGAAGCTACCGTGTGCTGCGCGGCGTCTCCGACCCGTTGCTTTCTCTTTCGGGGTTTGGCCATGCATCTGATAGAGGCCTAAGCGTCAAATTTGCATTAGTAACCGCAGCAGACACCGATGGCGTCTGGCCGGCTGTTTCGGTTGGATTTGATGATATAGCAGGCACGCGTGGCTTTGCCAGCAAATACATCGTCGCTACCTACCTTTCTACGAAATGGGATGTCGAATTGACCGTTGGATGGGGGGAAAAGCGCCTCAACGGTCTTTTTGGTGGGATGAGTTGGATGCCGTTGCGTAAGGTAGCTAGCCCTTACTTCCGAGGGCTTACCCTGACTGCCGAATATGACGCGATCGACTACAAACATGAACGGCCCCCCAAGGGGCGCGATTACAAGACGCGTATCAACTTTGGGATGAAATATCGCTTGTGGGATTTGGTCGATTTTTCCGCTTCTTACATACGCGGAAAGGAATTTAGTTGGGCAATTTCGTGGAACTACGATCTTGGATCTACCTGTGGCCTATTTCCCAAATGCGACGACCTTCAGCCCTACCGTGCACCTGTAATCTCAGAGCCAATAGGCTGCCGGCGCCCTGTCAACACGCTTACTAGCGATTTACTCTATCCGTTTCAGCGGCAGGGGTTCCGCATCCTAGAAAGCGGCATCTACCAGAGCGCTTGTGGTGGTACCGTCTTGCGTTTGCGTGTATTGAATGAATGCTACTCGCTGGAATACCGCACAAGACAACAGCTCGAGCATCTCTTGGCTTATTTAACACCCGCGAATATCGACTATGTCGATGTCGTGATGGAGAGCCAAGGGTTTCCGGTGCACACCTATCGGTTTCGCGGCCAAGCGCTCCGCTTAGCGCGCGAGCACCTCGTGTCGCCCTATGCACTGACGGTGATGACACCGCTTTGCGAGGTAACTTGTGCTCCTCAGAATTATACGCGCCTTTTTGAGCAGCCTAGAGAGCTGTGTTGCCTTTTCGCGACGCCTAAAACACAGTGCTTGTTTGGAAGCGCTAGAGGCAAATTTAAATCAGCCTGGGGCATTAACCTAGGAGCAACCGGCTATCTGGGCCGAGGCCTGCAGTACCGCTTATTGGCCGGCTATCTGTTTTATTCCAATATTCCCAAAGATTCATTGTTTGACTGGCTAAACCCCTCACAGCTCCCAAACGTCCAGACGGACCTGCTGCAGTACTACAGACAGGGTCCTATCACATTGGATGAAGCATATCTGCAAAAAGTCTGGAACCTCGGCCGCGGTTTATTCGCCAGAGGGGCGGTAGGATATTTTGATTTGCAATACGCGGGCATTGGTGCAGAGGTAATTTATTACCCCGTCAATAGCGTAGCTGCGATCGGCGCACATGGGGCACAGGTCTTTAAACGCCGCCCTAATAGCCTTGGCTTTAGTAGCACGATCCGCCAGATGAACGGTTTCATCCCTCTCCAAGTGCCTTTTCATGGTTACCAATATTTCCTGGATCTTTACTACAGATTGGCGGTATGTAAGACCGACTTTAAAATCAGCGTAGGGCGCTTTTTGGCCGGCGATCATGGGGCGCGCTTTGAGGCCTACCATACATATTCCAGCGGGTTACGCGTAGGGGCTTGGTTCACCTATACAGACGCCCACGATAAGGTCAACGGCAGAACCTATTATGACAAAGGCGTGTTTATTTCCATGCCTCTGGATATTTTCTACACCTCGAGCTGCCGAGAACGCTGGACGGAGTCCGTTTCACCTTGGCTGCGCGATTGCGGCTATCAGGCGCCTACGGGCGACAGTCTATATCAAACGATAAGGAGCGAGCGCGAGTGAATGTTAGTAAAAATTTACTCCTATGCTCAAGCGCTTGGCGCAGGCTCTACAAGCCTGTAATCTTCCAGCTGGACATGCCGCTCAAGGCTGATAGGCAAACCGCGAGATCAACCTGGGGCCCTTTGGGCCCATGCCTACTTTTACAATGCTCGCCGACTTACGGCAGAAGCTCAGCAGGAATCTCCAAGTCCACTATGGTATCAAAATCATAGTTTTGTCCTTCCAAATGGCCCAGAAAATCGTCCATCGAGCGTTCTTGCCATACCGGGGGAAGAGTTTTCCTCCACAAGAGTGCCTTGGAAAGGTCTCTTGTTTCCATGTCTTTTTCATAAATGTCGATGACAGCTCCTATCGCAAGATAGTTACGCTTAAAAGCCGCTTTTTTAAACAAGGCAAGACATTCTTGAGGTCTATTTTCTCTTATTTTATCCGCTAGGAAAATAAAATTTAGAGGCGACAGTTCAGAATTCTGATCTAAATACTTACTAAACCAAAAATAGCCCTCGTCTAACTGATTATTATTTAGCAACAGGATGCCGGCTACTTGCTGAGATCTCGAGCAACCTCACTTCGCTGCTTGAGTTAAATACTCCAGGGCCTTAGTCAAGTCGTAGCTCTCTTCTTTTAGATAAGATTGGCCGACTCTGTGTAGATACTCTTGCTTCTCTTCTTCAGTCCTAGTGTGATCGTTAATGACTATAGGCACGTAAAAGAAGGGATCTTTTATTTGTTCCGAACTGCAGTAGGGCTCAAACGACTGTCGCTCTCCTGCATAACGTAAAATTTCAAAATAGCTTATCTCTATATTTGTAAGCGGATTGCGCGGGTTTTTCCTAAAAATTTGCTCGACAAATCGCGAAGCTTCAAAAAAATAGGAACGTCCGTCTTGCTTGAAGAAGGTAGCATAAAAATCTAGTCCCACGCTCGTCCTTGCGCGCAGTAGGTCCTCGAGGCTTTCAAGGCTGTACGGATCCACCTGTCCCAGGTCTACCGGCGCTTTAAGCTCAGGGAAGGAAAAAAGAATGTCGTTTTTCTGCAGACTGTTAACAGCAAAATCCATGCAACTCTAATCCTTCTAATTTCGTCGTATAATTTCCTGATCGACAAATGGCAGAAGCCAAAACGGTCAGTCGCAATAATATTGAGTAATTAAAAAACTCATGCTCAAAAATTTCCAGATTCATAAAGCATTTTAGTAACTTCTTAATGAGTCGGGGTAAGAGAGCGGGATTGCGCCACTCACCAATCAACACACCTGCGCAAGCGCCGCCTTTCAATGGGCCAGAAACCTTGCCTAACCCAATCTGTTGAGAAGTTAAGGGGAAAACTCCCGGTTTACTAAGCTCAACACTCCTCAGTACAGGCTCTCTCTTAGGTTTAAGTTACTTTCAAAAAAACAATAATAAATGATTTGTAGATCGATATTCACAATATTAAGCTCGATTAATGGACAAATAACGTGGGAACTCCTGAAATGCCTTATGATTTCTGTAAACTGTATTGGCGGCTAACATCCGAGGCAGGCAGGATGTATTTTTGCGCCATTGTGACGACTTATCTTTCTACGCATGGGGCAAAATCGTCTAAGCAATTGACGTTTAGCTTTGCATCGCCTCTCTATTTGTGGCTCTTCTTGAGCATGAGCGATCACTTTTACTAATTTTTAACGGATCTGTTCCGCGATCGATACCGCGGCATAGGAAACGATAAAGTCAGCTCCGGCGCGTTTTAGCGCCAGCAAGCACTCTTCCATCACTCTTGGGCCATCGATCCAGCCATTCTGTGCAGCAGCCATTACCATGCTGTACTCGCCGCTTACGTGAAAGACACCCAAAGGGAGGTTTGTGCTTTCGCGCACTTTTGCCAGCACATCAAGGTAAGGCAGCCCCGGTTTGATAAGCAGTAGATCCGCCCCTTCTTGCGTATCTAGCGCACACTCTAAGAGGGCTTCGCGCACGTTAGCCGGATCCATCTGGTAGGATTTTTTATCTCCAAACTTAGGTGCAGATTGTAGAGCATCGCGAAAGGGCCCATAAAAACCCGAGGCATACTTAGCGGCATAGCTTAATATGCCGACCTGTTGCTGGCCCTGTTGATCGAGCAGCCTGCGAATGTAGCCGATACGGCCATCCATCATGTCGCTGGGTGCAATGACGTCCGCCCCAGCAGCAGCGGCAGCTATAGACATGCGGCCCAGTACTTCAATGGTTTCGTCGTTCAGGACATAGCCGTTGGCATCAACGATACCGTCGTGGCCATGGGTGGTATAGGGATCTAATGCAGCGTCTACCATGACACACAAGCGGGGAAACTCTTTCTTGATCGCCCTCACGGTGCGGTTAATAAGGTTCTCTTCGCTTGTGGCTTCGTCAGCGTGCATGCTTTTATTCTCAGGCAATACAACGGGAAAGAGCAAAACAGCTGAGATACCTAGTGAATGAGCTTTGTCAATTTCTCTTAGGATCTGGTCTTGGCTGAGCCTAAACACCCCGGGCATACTTTGGATGGGCTCGCGCTGCTCTTTCCCCTCGCGCACAAACAACGGCAGCACGAAATCTTCTGCATGCAGACGCGTTTCACGGACTAGGCCGCGAATAGCGGGGCTAATACGATTTCTTCTAGGCCGACGCAGAAGCTGTTCAAAATAAGTGTTTGTGTGCATATAATACGCCTTAAAATTTGGGACAGTATCAATGGAAATACTAAGGCGCTGGTTCATTAACAATCAAAGAGATTTTCCATGGCGAAGGGAGCCAACGCCCTATGCCGTATGGGTTTCAGAGGTGATGTTGCAGCAGACCCGCGCATCTGTGGTGGTACCCTATTTTGAGCGTTGGATGGAGCAATTTCCTACAGTGCAGGAGCTGGCAAAGGCGCCTTTAAAGGCAGTAATCAAGGCATGGGAAGGGCTAGGCTACTACTCGCGTGCGCGCAATCTGCACGAGGGTGCGCGCTATGTGATGGAACATTTTGGGGGCCATTTGCCGTCGGAGGAAAAGTTGTTGCAAGAGATCAAAGGACTGGGGCCCTATACGGTGGGCGCTATTCGCAGCTTCGCCTTCAATCAAAAAGCGGCGGCTGTGGATGGCAACGTTCTACGGGTGATGGCTCGTTACCACGATCTACATGACGATATTAGCAAGAGCACCACTGTGGCTCAGGTGCGTCGATTGACGCAGGAGTTCCTGCCAGACAACGAGCCCGGTACCGTGATGGAGGCGCTGATTGAGCTAGGAGCAACGCTTTGTGGAAAGCAACCGGTGTGTAGGCAGTGCCCACTGAACGCAACCTGTCGGGGATTTGCCAACGGCACCGCTGCACAGCTCCCCGTAAAGAAAAAGGGGCCAGCCACCGAGCTGCTACAGCGCGCAGTAGTGCTGCTCTTTTGCGAGGACCAGCTGCTGGTACGGCGCTGTGCGAAGGGGGAGATCATGGAGGGGTTGCATGAATTTCCTTACGTCGAAGACGGCTCTTTAAATGCTGTGATGCCTGAACTGCATAAACTGTTTGGAGAAGTTACGCTGATCCGCAAGCTGCCTCAAGTGCAGCACGGCTTCACACGCTATCGCGCGATATTGACCCCCTATTGTCTGGCTTGTCCCGAATTTAAAGAGGTTGCTGATTTTTTTTGGCATCCAGCGTGCAGTTTAGATCAGCTTGCCTTTTCTTCGGGCCATCGACGTATCGCCCAGCTACTCAGGGAGCAAACATGGTAACCGTACTGCACACAGAGGCTTCTGGAGGCTTAGGTGGCCAAGAACTACGCATACTGCACGAAGCGGTAGGGATGCGGGCAAGGGGCCATCAAATTGTTTTTGCCGCGAAAACAAATGGCGGACTGGCAAAAGTAGCGTCCAAGGCCGGGTTCACCGTCTATGAACTACCTTGGCAAAAAAAATATGCCCTCAGCGACCTATGGCGCTTGCTGCGAATCATGCGTCGCCATCAGGTGCAAATCGTTAACACCCACTCCTCTTGGGACGCTTGGCTTGGCGGGATTGCAGGCAGGATTGCGGGCAAGCACTTGGTTAGAACGCGGCACCTGTCTACTGCCATACGTACGGGCTGGAATAGCCGCATCCTGTATGGAAAATTAGCTGACGCAGTAGTGACGACGTGTGAGATAACTGCACAAGCCATTTGTAAACAGGCTAATATTCCATCCTCGCGTTGCTTTTCTGTACCGACCGGCGTCGATCCTAGTCAAGTAGTCGCCCTGCCAGAAGAGATACAAAAAATCAGAGAGGCCTATGGCTTGAGTACCGAGCATGTGGTGGTAGGTACAGCTTGTGTGCTGCGTAGCTGGAAGGGGGTGGTCCATCTGCTGGAAGCAGCTAGTTTGCTCAAAAAGTACCAGCAATTGCGCATCCTGATCGTGGGCGATGGGCCTGCGTGGGGGAAGCTGCACGGCAGGGTAGCAGAGCTGGAACTAGGCAATCGCGTGATTTTTACAGGGCATCTAGAAAATCCCTACCCAGCAATGGCCGCAATGAATGCGTTTGCTCTTCTGAGTATAGCGCATGAAGGGGTCAGCCAAGCGGTGCTGCAAGCTGCCTACCTAGGCAGGCCGTTGATCACAACGCAAACAGGGGGCCTTGCTGAAATATGCCTGGATGGGCAGACCGGCTTGTTATGCGAAGTGAATAATCCGCCAAGCGTCGCCCAGGCCATTGAAACACTACTGCTCGATGCACCCAGGCGCCAAGCCATGGGCGAGCGCGCCAAACAGCTGGTAGAAGCTTCGTTCACAATGCAGCAAACCTTAGACAGTATCGACAAGCTATACAGCTCCTTTGACGTCCCCAGGCGATCTTTCAACTAGCTATACTCCCGCCGCTGTTGGGCGTTGCCGATGTTGAGCTCCACCCGGTACTTGGCCACAGTGCGCCGGGCGCACTGAATGCCTTTTTTACTGATCAAGTTGGAGATAGCCTCGTCGGACAGTGGACGCATTTTATCCTCACCCGCGATGATCTGCTGTAGCACCTCACGCACTGTGCTTGAAGAGAGCTCTTTTCCCTGCTCGTTCGTATACGCGTTGGTAAAAAACGAGCGCAGCGGTAGCAGCCCGCGCGGCGAGTCAATGTATTTATTTGCAACTGTCCGCGCGATTGTCGATTCGTGCACCTCTAATTCATCCGCCAATATTTTCATGGTCAAAGGCACAAGCTGCCCTTCGGGGTTCAGAAAGAACTCTGCCTGACGCCGTGTTATTGACGTGATGACGCGCTGGATGGTCTCATTTCGCTGCTGCACGCTGCGCTGCAGCCACTTCACCGAGGCGAGTTTATTGCGGATAAAATTGCGCGTCTCTTCAGGGAGGGCATCATCGTTCAGCATGCGCAAGTAACCGCTATTGACCTTCAAGGGCACGATAGGGTCCTCGTTGACCTCCACGATCAACTGCTCACCCTCCTGTTTTACCACAGCATCGGGCACGATGGCCTGAGGTAGCGCCTGCGAGAAATCTGTTCCAGGATGTAAATCTAAAGTGGCGATGTCTGATTCAATAGCCTGGGAAATCTCGCCAGTAGAGCAATGCAACCCGCGCGCAATATTTACAATGCGCTTATGCAATAGATCCTCAAAGTAATTTTGGACTATCTGGTAGGCGCGCGTCGCAGATTTGCCCTGGCGCTCCAGCTGAATCAAAAACGCCTCTCTAAGATCGCGAGCTCCCACGCCCGGCGGTTCAAACGATTGGATCGTCCTCAGCACCTCCTCAAGTGATTCCAGGCTAGTGCCATTGAGGGCAGCAATCTCGGCCATAGGCGTTGTCAGCAGGCCTGTGTCATCCAACGAGCCACATAGCACATTGGCCAACCGGAGCTGTTCTGGCGTTTCAAACGTTTCATACGATTGGATCATAAGGTATTCATAAAGCTTGGGCGTCGACGGGATTAGGCTCTCAGCGTAGTTGCAGCGCTTGTCTTCTTCCATCGAATGGCGCTCGGTAAAATCCGCGTTCTGCGCGAAATGATCGCGATAGTCTTCGTCCAAGTGCTGCAAAATAGCGAAATCGTCTTCGTCAAAACTTACTTCTGATACATGGTCATCTGATGTATCTCTTTCCCAATCTTCGTCCGCGCTTGGGTCGGGCTCCGCATAGTCTAAGATGGGATTTTGCTGGATCTCTAACTCAATCATTTGCGACAGCTCCATCACGGGAGCCTGTAACATTTGTATGGCTTGTTGCATCTGCGGCAGCATCATGAGACGCTGCGCCTGCTTAAGAGTTTGGTCCGCCCTTTGATCTATTCTGACGTCTGCCATGATAGCTCCTTGGGAGATAATGTTAGGGAACAAGGGATCGAGAGTCGAAATTTATGCGCTTCAAATTGCCGAGGCATTCGAACCGGATTATAAAAGAACCGAAGTTTTTATTGCGAGCCAAGAGACAAATTTATTTTTAATTTGTTAGACATCTTACGTATGGTCAGCAAGCCCCCCTGCGCCGTGAGCGGGCGCTTTTCAATCCGGCGCCCCGATCTGCACCTTGCAATCTTTATAATATTGTTTTACATGGAAGTAAGATAGCCGGTGGGGTCAAATGGACGTATCGCATAATACCAGATCAAACGTGCTTGTGGTGACGCTGAAAGGAGACCATCTCGACGCCAAAGAGACGCTCGCTTTTAAGAAAAAAATTGCCGATCTAATCGAAAAAGAGCAGGTTACCAACGCCGTGTTCGACCTGCACCGCTTGGAGTTCATCGACAGTTCTGGCCTAGGCGCCTTTTTGTCCATTTTAAAAAATCTTCACGCCAAGGGCGGTGACTTAAAACTATCCGGTATGAATAAAACTATCCGCACAATGTTTGAGCTAGTCTGTATGCACAAGATTTTCGAGATCTTCAATTCCGCTGATGAAGCTCTACGTTCATTCGAGTAGTTATGAGTAGAAGACAATCGCTACAAGCCAATACACGTCAACAAATGATTCAGGAGCTTTATCGTAAATACGGCGAAAGTGCCACCTGGACGCAAAGGCTTGTCTACTTACGCAAACGCTATTCGTGGGCTTTAGTCGTAGGGGGTGCTAAGGCGCTAAAGCGGACAGTGGATATCGCAGCTTCTGCCCTCTTACTGATTGTCCTGAGCCCCCTTTTCGCCTGCATCGCCTTGCTCATCAAGCTGACGAACGAAGGGCCCGTGCTATACGTCACCAACCGCGTAGGAAAGTGGGGCAGAGAATTCAGGTTCCCTAAATTCCGCTCTATGGAGGTCGGCGCCGAAGAGAAACAAGCGCAATTGCGCGTGCTCAACTTGCACCGAGAGGCCAAAAACTTCAAGATTAAGGAAGATCCGCGCATAACTTCGATAGGTTCTTTCTTGCGAAGAACGAGTTTAGACGAACTACCGCAGCTGTGGTGCGTTCTTAAAGGCGATATGTCCCTAGTAGGGCCGCGCCCACCGCTGCCACAGGAGGTGGCCATCTACTCTCTAGAGGAACGCGCTCGCTTAGATACTGTGCCAGGGCTCACAGGTATTTGGCAGGTTAGCGGACGCTCCGACATCCCTTTTACTCATCAGGTAAAGTTGGATATGCAGTACATCCAAAGCCAAAGCTTTTGGCTGGATTTCAAAATTCTCCTCAAGACGGTCCCAGCCGTTATTTTGGGCCGAGGAGCATACTGAGTTGAAGGCGGTCATCGTAGCTACAGGCTATAGCGAGACCTTGAAACCGCTGATCTACAAGCGACCTACGGCGCTACTGCATATAGTCGACAAGCCAATGATTGTGCATGTGGTTGAAGCGCTAGTGCGCCATGGAATAACCGATCTTCACATAGTTTTGGGGCATTACCCAGAAATGGTGGAGGCGGTTTTGGAAGAGGGCTCTCGGTGGGGCGTACAGGTCACCTATCATCTTACCACCGATTGGAAACGACCTTTTCGCACGCTTACCCCAGCGGCCAAAGATTGGCGCGATCCCTGGGTGGTGATTGCTAACGCGAACGTACTACCCAAACAGCATCTTAGGGAGCTCTTCGAGCCGCCCAAATCCCTGCTTTGGTATACGCCAGGACAGCGATGGAGTGGCTGGGGCATCGTGCGTCGGGAGGCGATCGCAAATTTAAACCGCCATATGCAGCTGCAGGCATTTCCAGGATCTCTCTCTAGTGCTAGCCATAAAATAATCCAAAAGCCTTTTTTCTCTGTACTTTCGGCTTCAGATTTACAGCGCAGCAACCTACACTGCTTGCGTTTGGCACGCCCCTGCGCCCTTTTTCCCTCGGCCACAAGGCGGGTGCAGCCCGGATTGTGGATCTCCAAAGGGGTGGTGATTCACCCATCGGCCATGATTCTCCCGCCGGTCTTCTTGAGCGAATATGCGCAGATAGGAGAAGGCGCTCAAATTGGCCCTGAGGCAATCGTGGAAGCGCATTGTGTGATCGATAAAGGCTCTTCAGTCAAAAAATCGGTCATCTGTCGGGGCAGCTACGTAGGTGAATCGCTAGAGGTGCGCAATAGCATTGTCGACCACAACACCCTCATAAATTTTTCGCATAAGTCGCACGTACAGGTGCCTGACGAGTTTATCCTTGGTGAACTTAAAACCCCAATGCATCGCGTCCACCTCTCTTCTTTACTCATACGCACCATGGCTTTCATAGGATTGATCTCCATGGCGCCTTTGCTTGTTTTTCTGATCGCTAGGTATGGCCTGACACGCACTGAAGTACTAAAGCTACCGGCCTCTGGCCACCGCCAAGAGTGGACTACTTTTTCACTACTACACCTTGGACGTAAACCACGCTGGCTGCCCAAGTGGTTTGTCTCCCTGCCTACCACGATCAACCTGATCCAAGGACAAGTACACCTAGTGGGCCTGCGCCCGGTAACCTTAGTCGAAGTAGAAGCACTAGCGCCCGACTATCGCCAACTCTACCTACGCAGTAAAGTCGGCCTGATTACCCTCCAGTGTGTAGAGCATGGGCGGCACGCCTCGCCCGAAGAACGCTTGGCCACCGACTCCTACTACGCCACCAAACGCACCCTAAACATGGATCTCAGAATTCTTTGGAGATGGATTAAGAAAGCGTTCACGAACAAAGAAAAGAACCGGCAAACCTGACAACCGCAAGGTCAGGCGCCCTCCTGCATCCTTGGCAGCCAACTATTGATCGTCGCCATGACGTCAGTAATATTCTCTGGCAGAGTTGCTGCACGTAAATTTCTCAGACATTCCTGCCAAAAACCCTGCAATCGGTTCACTTCGTTTTCAGTAGCTCCCACTAAAAAAAAGAAGCCGATTTGCTCTGAAATAGCCATGAACCTCATTTTTTTTATCCGCAGCTAAGATTACGAACTCTTGGCGAACTAAGTGTGCTGTCAATTATCTGTGAGACGGTTTCTTTTTTAGCGGGAACTGCTACTTCGTTTTCTCTGTAACTGGTGTTTGGACTAATTCTAACCACTCCGCTCGTAAAACCAGATTATCGGATCGAGCTCGCCGATTGATTCCTAACATCGCATAAGCGTGGGGCGATTTTTTGACCAAACTCGCCGCATGCGAGGGTACTGCACTCTGGGCAACCTTGGCTGAGTTCTGGTTTTTTTTGCTTGTATACCCGTTGGAACTGCGCCCACCATTTGAACCCTTCGCTTTTCCCAAGGGTAAGTTACGGGCCGGGTTAGCTGCCTTGCGTGATAGAGCGTGTTGTAAGCTAAGAGCCCTATCCAATGCCAGCACTCTTCGTGGCGGGTCTCGCACGTTTGAGAGTTAACCAACCCCAATCTTTGCTTCCCAAAGCGAAAAAATGTTCAATATCATACCTTCGGCCATAGGCAGGTAGGCAGCCTTGCTTGTCACCTCTGATCGCTTAGCCCCGGCTATCATCACCCAAAGAGGACGCCGATATACAGGCTTGCCTTTCTTGTCTGTCACCGTACTCTTCAGCAAATCGAAAGGATGTTCATGCGTGCGCTCCTTTTTGGACCCCTGCATGACGATGTTGTTCCACCTTTGTAACAGCACCTGGCGCTCAAGCCCCTTGCGAGTCTTTGTGAAGGTTATTTCCTCCAAATCTGGCTGAGATGGGCAACTAAGTACTAGTTC
>CAYUJS010000014.1:0-39957 GCA_964445105.1 uncultured bacterium
CCAAGGAAGCCACTTCATTGTTGAGATGCAGGTTGGGAAGGCCCCGGGTTTTGAGAAAAGAGCCCAATACTATGCCGCGAAGACCTATATCCAGCAAAGAGACAAGGACTCCGATTATCAAGACCTGAAGGAAGTTACTTTTCTGGCTATTATGGATTACACTATCTTCCCTGAAATAGAAGAATACATTTCGCACCATATCATTCTAGAAAAGAAGCGTCATCTACAATGTTTAAAAGATTTTTCTTTTTCATTTTTAGAACTTCCCAAATTTAAAAAAAGCAAAGAGCAGCTGGTATCAATGGTCGATAAATGGGCCTATTTTTTTAAAAATGCCGAGCAGACAAAACCAGAGGATTTACAATTCATTATTGGGGGCGATCCGATCGTTGAGAGGGCTTACAAAGAGTTAGATCGGTTCGGCTGGTCTCTGGAAGAGTTAAGGGCGTACGATGGCGTGGGGATGAAAGCATCTGATGACAGGGCGCGCTTCAAGCACGCCAAACAAAGTGGCGTGGAAGAAGGCCTACAAAAAGGCCTGGAAGAAGGCCTACAAAAAGGCCTGGAAAAAGGCCGAGAAGAAGAGAAGATAACGGTGGCAAAGAAATTGCTCTTCGCTGGCGTCGGTTTGGATACAATTGCCCAAGCAACCGGGCTGTCCAAAGAAGAGCTTGAAGGATTAAAAACAGCGCCCGGAGTCCTGTGAGCAGGCTCGCTTCACGGGACAGATTCTGCAACGCGCATGAGTTCGAGGCTCGCCTTGACCGGTGCGAATGCTACTAAAAATCAGTTAGAACCAGTTACCTCCGCGATCAATTAAAGTTGGAAGGCAGCCCGCGGCGTGCCTTCTTGGTTCTGGGGTCGGCTATGCAGAGGCCAATTCCTGATTTACATCGAATTCTAAAAGACTATCTTGCTCATTCTCGGATTGCCGCTTGAGGCTTGGGATGGTTATCTTGCGATAGAATTTTCCGAATTCTTCATTTTTGGCACCCAACTTATCAATAGCGAACAGGCGGATGCAGACCTCCGTCGCGGCGGGGGCGTGGCATTGACCAGATTCCCACTTAAGAACGGCAGCGTGGTAACCCCGAGTGCGTGACCGAAGGCTGTTGTTGTCAGCTCTGAATACTTACGGATAAATCGGATTTCGACAGCCGTTAAAGGTTGGCTCTTATAGACCAAGACCTGCAGGGCATTACGCTGAAATTTACCTAGGTTAATGTCCAATACTGTTTCACCAAAAACAATCCTAGTGGACGCGTTGATTAGCTTTATGGGAAAACCTAGGTCGCCGTAAATAAATGTTTTGTGTTCGTTTTGTTTTTTCATAATTTTACGCAACGCTTCAACCTTTGATACAGCCCTGGTTGTAATAAAGTTACAGTTTTGGATCAAGCTGATCTTGCGATGAGCAAACGCCACAAGCCCCTCTTAGATAAATGGTCGAAAAATGGCTCATGAGAAGAATCGGCGGTAAGGGCTGCAGGCCGCCCATTAAAGCATCCCAGGCAGGCTTTTGCCCTTGCTTGCTGGAGGCCCTGGCCTAACGGCTGCCTTTGTCGGGCCCCCTAAGGGGCGTACGGTCCTCGTTTCATACATCTGGCCGGGCGCGCCTTTAAATGCCCCCTGGGGGTGCCCATCTTATTTTGGGCGTCCACCCATCGTTTCCCCTAGGCCCACTTCGTTCAGTCCGCCAGACCCCCTGTGCGAGCCGTCAACGTGGCTTTCCATCGATGGATAGGGGGCGCATACCTGCCTCTAAAGGGGGAATCTGTCGCTGTACCTGGGCTCTCTCCGCTCAAGGGTCTGGCAGTGTGTGGGCCTCACAGCATATCTCAGGGCAATTTTTTGCTGTTTTTCGAGCTTATGTCAGGTTAGTTGTTGTTTTATATTGGATTTGTTTGTTATTTTTGGGTAATGTTTAATTGGTTTTGCTATGAAAATATTTAATATTGTTAACATATTTATTTTTATATTTTTTGGCATAACGCTGGATGGCAAAGAGATACGTTTAGAGCCAGAGGCGGCGGCGGTAGCTTTAGTGCACGGCTGCGTGAACGTGGTGACCGGCGAGTTTGTCCAGCACGACACGGACCTGGTGATCGATACGCCTTCGTCCTTATTCCACAGTAGGGCCTACAATAGCGGTAACAGTAATGTGGCTTCTGCCCTGGGCCACGGGTTTACCTGGGCTATTCCGCGTAAAATTCAGTTGGTTCAGCTCTATCCCAAAGCGGGCAAAGACGACGAGGGAAACTTGATCCAAGCAGGCACCTCGACCATTTCGGTGGAAGAGAGGGAGGGCGTGCCGCTTATCTACCAGAAGGACTATGACGGAGCTGACGGGCAAGAATATGCCATCAGAGCTTCTGTTTTATCGTTTGGCTACACGAATTATAACCCTTGGGGGCTGAGCGGCGCTACTAGCCTGCACAACGTGGTCCCTTTGCACCAAGATGCAAAGGAGGATCATAGCGGAGGCATGTTCACTGTCACGCTGGGATGCGGCACAAAACGCATTTACAACGGCAAGGTCGGCAAACGGCAATGGTTGTTAGCCGAAGAGGTTCGGCCCGATGGTTGCAGAGTCTTTTACGATTATGATGAGGAAGCTAATTTACGAAAGGTATGGCTCACAGGTGCTGAAGAGTCTACCCCCATCGCCTCTTATGTACTGAATCGTGACGGCAACGCTATTTATGTGGAGGGCAGCAACGGGCAAAAGGTTCGGTACACCACCAACACCATTAAAACCAACGTAGCCAATCAAAAACGTCTCATTCGTGTAGAAGGCGCGCATCTCCCGAAAACAGAATATTCCTACGGAGAAAAAGATCTCAGCGCCCAAACTTTGGGGCTCATTCTCCACGTGGTGCGCCCCGAGGGCAGGAGACTGGGCATCGGCTACTACGCCAATGGCCAGGTAAGCGCGCTGTTTGAGCCTGCTACCTCGGGTTCTGGGTTTGTCAAAGTAGCGACCTTTAGCTATGGTGAGGGAGTATGCGAGGTTGCTGGTCTGTGCGGTGAGCTCGCCCGTTACCATACTGACAGCCATAAACGCATCTCGCATATCGGACACTATGCGCAAAACAAGCTCTACAAACAATTGCGTTACTTTTGGGCGACCGAAGGTAAGCAGTGCGGTAATCTATTGGCCACCGCTCTTTGTGCTCCTACAGGAGAGGCTCTCAGTAGCTCTTATCTGGTCTATGATGAACAGGGGAATGTAACTAAAGAAACCTTGCTGGGGAACCTCTCCGGTGTGGGCAGCGCGACTCACTTTTTACACACCTTGGGCGAGTCCCAGGGCGATGCCGAGAGCTATAGCATAGAACGTAGCTATCTACCTGCATTTAATGTGGTCACGGAGGAAAAAGGTCTCGATGGCGCCTACACATGCTATCGCTATAAAGAGGGCACCAATCTGCTGATAGCACGGCTTAGAGGCCAGCCTAAATATTTTTCACGCGAGTTTTTCGCCTACGATCAGTACGCCAATCGAATTTGTCAGATTGTAGATGACGGTAGCGGCAATGAAGCTGACGACTGGACTGACGTCACTGTGCGTATAATCACCGAAATTGAGCCTGTAATAACTCCTCTTTCTGCTGCTTTCGGCAAACCTGCAAAAAAATGCGAAAAATATTGGGAAGCCGGTCAAGAGCATCCTTTGAGAACGATTCGTTACCAGTATGATCAATATGGATACCCTACGCAAGAAGACCATTTCGACGCTGAAGGAAAGCATCGCTACTCCATCCAGCGCACTTAC
Organism: uncultured bacterium; assembly: GCA_964445105.1. GTDB lineage: Bacteria > Chlamydiota > Chlamydiia > Chlamydiales > JAJFMA01 > CAWBNS01. The sequence continues at coordinate 3,776 of CAYUJS010000014.1, forward strand.
GACGCAGCGGGCAGGGTGCTGGAAGAGACCGATCCTATAGGGCAAAAAACCATCCATAGCTACGATCTGAATGGCAATTGTATCCGTACTTACTTGCAAGATCAAGAGATATCCTTTGAATATCTTTATGATTGCCGCAATCGCTTGATCAAAGAGAGTGAGATCCACCCCCACGCGCGTTATGAAACCAGCCATCTGTATGACTTAAGCAGTCGTAAAATAGCCACGGAGGATCAATTTGGCAATAAAACGCTATACGCCTATGACGAGCTGGGTCGTTTGATCACGACTACTCAGAGCCCTGCCAACGGAGCCCTCTCAAAGGAGAGATACGAGTATGATGTCGCTGACAATAAAATCGTTGTAGAAGATATAAGCGGTGGGGTGACGCGCACCACCTATACCGCGCGCAACCAACCCATCCAGATCTCTTATCCTGATGGCTCACAAGAATCGTATCGGTATAATATGGATGGTACGGTTGCTGAACACACGGCGCTCGACGGCACCAAAACCGTTATCTATTACGACTCCTGTCGCAGGCCGATCAAAAAATGTCTGGAAGATGAGCAAGGAAACTATCTATGTGAGACCTCTACGACCTACCAAGGGTCGCGTATCATCGCAGAAATAGATGCCAAAGGGGGAGTGACCCGCTATGAGTATGATGGTGCTGGACGGCTCACGGCAACTATACAAGGGGATCGATGCACCCAGTATGCCTATGATAGTCTTGGGCGGCAGTATAAGACTATTGAGTGGGCTGACGACAGCTGCGCGCGCATCACTATTCACGAATATGATTTGCTAGACCGCCTCATCGAGGAACGCGTAGAGGACCGGGTGCGTAAGCTCTATAACCGTCACCAATATTTCTATGACAGTAAAGGTAACTGTTGCCTACATCTGACAGAAAACAGCCAGGGTTTGGTGCAAACCAAAACAGACTATGATAGTCGCCACAGGCCAGTCCGAAGGGTTGACGCTTTGGGCAACGTTACCGTCATCAATTATGAGGAGAACTTTGCGCAGGGTTTTCTGCAAACTACCCTTACAGATCCTCTAGGGCACCAAACGATTACTACCCAAAACTCTATAGGACAGGTTACCGCAGAGTTCTCTCGAGACGCTTCAGGTCGGGTGTCTGCAAATAAGGAATTCTTCTATGACGCAGCAGGTCAACAGATCCGCCGGCAGGAAGTTGTCTTGGACGCTGGCTGGCCTAGCTCATCGATTACGACAGAATGGGTTTACGATAGTATGGGTCGCCTCACCTGCTTAATCGAAGCCGCTGATACGCCAGCACAAAAATGCACCCGCTATAGCTATAATACAAAAGGCCAAAAAGACACCGTCACCCTCGCTGACGGTACTGCGCTCTACCATTCGTACGACCCATTAGGACGCCTTCAGCGCTATTTTACCTCGGATCATTCCGTGGATTACACCTACAAGTACGATTTGAACGGCAACCTCCTAACAGCGTGCGACGCACTCACGCAGACAGAGACAAAACGGTGTTATGACGATCAGAACCGCATGATCTCTGAAAAGCTGGCTAATGGTCTTGCACTGGCCTATCAATACGATGGCCTGGATAGACCTATAGAGATTCTTCTGCCAGATGGCACCGGTATCAAGTACCTCTATGACGCTTGTCATCTAAAACGCGTTTCGCGCGTCTCAAAACGCTCCTATGAGCACCATTACACCACTTATGACCTTTCTGGCGCGCTTTTAGAAGAGGTCTCACCAGCAGGCAAGTTCTCCTACCAACATGACCTGCTCAGTCGGCCCCGCGCGGTCCACGCTCCCTATTTCTCTGAGATCATCCATGACTATGATGCCGCTGGCAATCTCCTTAGCAAAACACGCCAACAGCACCTACACAAGCTTGATTTTCAATATGGTTACGATTCGCTTAACCAGTTGTGTTCGGAAAAAATGGGCTTTGAAACGGAGGAGTATCGCTACGACTCCTTACACAACCGGCGGTCACGCAATGGTGAAAAGCACGTCATCAGCCCGCTCAACCAGCTTCTCAGCAAAGGTGAAACTGCCTACACGTACGATAAATGCGGTAACTTAATTGCAGAAGATGGCCCTAGAACGAGCACAAAGTATAGCTACGACGCACTGGGGCGCCTAACATCGCTCACACGCGATGATCTGCGCTATGACTATCACTATGATGCTTTCAATAGACGCATCAAAAAGAGCGCTCCGAAAGGGGAAGAGCGTTACCTTTACATGGGGCAAAATGAAATCGGCTCGGCCAACGCAAAAGGCAAAATTGTTCAATTGCGCGTTCTAGGCCAGGGTAAGGGAGCCGAAATTAGCGCAGCCACCGCCTTTGAACTCGAAGGAGAAGTTTACCTGCCCGTGTACGATCACTGCGGGCACGTTTCCCTGCTTGTCGACCTCGCTACCAAAAAGCCTGCCGCATACTATTACTATACCGCGTTTGGTGAAGAGCCATACCAAGGCTTTTCCGTAGCCAACCCATGGCGTTTTTGCAGTAAACGTCTCGATCCAGAAAGTGGCTGGATCTATTTTGGCAGACGCTACTATGACCCTACTACTGGCCGCTGGACCACGCCAGATCCTCTCGGTTTTGTCGACGGACCCAACCTCTATGCACATGTCAACAACAATCCTCTGACTCACTTCGATCTGTATGGATTGCAGATGGCGGTCCCGCCGCCCTTGGGTGGCGCTGCCTGCGGCGTGGCAGCTGCAGGAGCGAGCCCTGTCAAGTCAGGCGTTAGCCATTCGGCAGCTAAATCTAATCCGAATAAGCGACGCGTAGTTGAATTCTCTAGAGACGTGCCTGAGCGCAACTATGCGCCCAACAAAAATGCCCCTTTAGCCGCTCCACATCTGCCTCAAGTTTACCACTTCTACTCTTACGAACATTGTTTTCCTCGCTATCCGCGTTCCACGATCGGTGATTTGAGCGACCTGGGCCTACCCGATTTACCCCCTAACCTAGGGATAGGGTTTATTAACGGAATCTTAAATAATTACGAGGATGCCCGAGACAGCGCCCGGTATATTTCCAGGCTTGCAGGTGGCTACAACATTCAATTCGTGCACAATGCAACGCACGGCTACTTCGACCTCCATGAATGTAATTTAGGTCTTAAGTACGTCGCCACAAATCCTGTGCGCGAGTTACACCGCATGTGGAGTGGCTTTTTTGCCAAAAGCTCAGCAGAGGCGAGATTTCTTACGATTTGCTCCAGTCAAGGCGCCATTCACGTAAGAAATGCACTGCTAAGCTATCCTAACGAACGGCGAGAACGTATTTTTGTTCTCGCGATTGCGCCTGCCGCTTATACTTATAAGGAGACCTGCGCAAAAGTTTATCACTACCGGACCTCAGCTTGGAGGGACCCCATACCGAGGATAGACGGTGCAGGAGCGAGAAGGGCTAGAGGTACTGTGATCGATCTTGCTTCACATCCTGACGCGCCCTGGTTTGACCATTCCTTTCAGAGCCCAACTTTTGAGGAACAACTACAAAAGCGCATTACGAACTACCTAAGAAGCCACGGAGAGAGCTTGTGAATTTTTTTTTAATCGCTATTACGGGCCTATTTTCACTTTTTGCGGGGTTTGTAATGTCCGACGAAGACCCCTATCTTTCCCCTGCCGAAAGAGCTGTCAACGACATACTAGAAAAGACTGCGGGGATCATAGAAGCCAAATACGGGATAAAGCCTTGCGGCGAGGGCGCCGGGATGCCCGGCGGTGTTATACAGCACTTTGGATTGAGTTTTGATGCTCGAGGCCCTTATACGAAACAACATTTAAGAAAGCTGTTGGTCGACTGCGCTTACGAACTGCTTCAAATAATTAATAATAATGAAAAAGTACGCCCCCAGCTGGAAAAATTCCCTTTCACGCTAGCAAATATCCAGGTAATTATCTACAACCACGACGCTTCGGGCAGGAGGGTGTTTGATCCGGAAATTTCCGTAGCTGAAATCGCTAAGGACGGGTTGACTTACCAAGGCGTCGACCCTGACGATCGTTTTCGATACAAGAGCGAGTTCAGGGAGACGTATGAGGAAGCTTTGGAAATCCTTCGACGTCAACAGCCCTGAAGGAGAAAATTGGCCAGTCGGGCTATGGTGTTCATTAGCTTGGTTCAGTAGGAAAAAAGTTAAACCGTCCACAGATTGTTTTGGGCAAGCTTTCGGCGTTACGTCCTTCAAGTTATTTGAGACAGATCAGTGGCTTCCGCTAAAAAAAGGAGCCGACTAGCTTGAGGAACAATATAAGTCTGATTTGGCCTACTATCAGCGGCTAGGGCGATGCATTTCCCGCAGACTAAGTCTGCTTTCGCTCTCTGAGCCCGGTTCTTTTTTTAGCGGGAACTGCGGATAGCTCGATGCCACCCTGTCGATTGGTTTTCTGTGCGTTCTTTGGCGCCTTTCACCTTAGGCACTAGACGAGAGGGCCACTTTAGGCATCTCGTCTGAGCTTTTTTAACGAGGCAGACACTGACGGTTTAGCTCCAGAGTTTTTGCCAAGCTCGGTCTAACGAAGTTGACAATCTTTTCTTCTAATTTATACATCGCTTAAAGATTTGAAAATTGCATGTGCAATATTTATTTTTATTTGCTACGATGTACGCTATTTATTAAAATTTTTAAATGCGAGCATTTTTATGGATAGAACAGAGTTTACACAGCCCGTAGGTTCCAGCCCACTTGTCGTAGTGGCCAGCAGTAATAAAGCAAGGCTTGATAGGGTTCAAAGGGTTGCCCGAGCGTTTCAGGTAGCTTATGACGAAAATAATCTGGATTTGACAGAAGATAGCTGTGTTAAAGCAGTTGTGGAGGCATGTAAGCGAAAACAGCAAGTCAAAATTAGAGAACACGCTGATGACGTAGCGCGGGTCACTGATCTCTACAAGCGAACGGTGCTGATGCATCTGGTGAGTAGTCAAAATTTGTTTGATATCGCTCAAATCCTTGTAAGAGGGGATGTTACCGGTGCGGATTTGGATGGCAACACAGCTCTTCATTTTGCAGCGGAGTGCGGAAATATTTGGAGCGTTAAAGGCCTTCTTGGCTATGTCCCCCATGTCCCAAATAGATTTGGAGAAACCCCTCTACACTTGGCAATTCGCGAGGGCCACGATTCGTTGGTTAGTCTACTTCTGCAGAAAGGGGTTGATGGCGAGAGGTATTGTAGGATCGACAGTTCTCCTGCACGCGATGGTTCGCTATATGTCGAGCTTAGCGCGCTGGGGTTTGCTGTGGTGCACCAGAAGAATAAATGTGTCGATGAAATCCTAAAATTGCGTCCTCTGCTGCTCGAAATGGATTGTGGGAGGGATATTGGTAGCGTGCTGCACGTGGCTGTTCAATTTGGAAAGATTGGTGTGCTGAGGCACTTGCTAAGCGGGTATATCTGTCGTTATGCGGGCACTTCCCGCTTGGCTCCGAATAAGGGTGAAGATCTTTTTCATAAGAAGGATGGACAAGGGCGCTCTCCACTCAGCTTGGCCGCTTGTCTAGGCAATGTCGAGGCTATTGAGGCGTTAAAAGAAGCTGGGGCAGACCTGGAGGTTAAGGATCGGCTGGGCTGTCCGTTGCACTATGCGGCGATCCACCGCCAAGCTGGAGCCATCGAGCTACTCCTCAGTCTAGGCGCGAACAGCAGGAGTGAAAATAACCTAAAGAATAGACCCATTGATTATCTGAGCCATTCTGCGAGGGACGAGAAAACTCGTCATTGCAGGGGGATTTTTCAGCACAAAGCACAGGAGGGCTCTTTTCCTGAGCCAATTGAGTACCTGGTTTTTGAAGGTGGAGGCCCTAAAGGATTAGCTTACGCGGGCGTCTTGCTGCAGCTGGATGAGCTAGGAGAATTAGGTAGCGTCCGCGAGGTAGCAGGTACTTCTGCTGGGGCGATCACTGCCCTGCTTGTTGCGCTCAGGTATACCGGAAGAGAAGTTTACGAGCTCATGGTGAACCAGAATATTATTGAATTTTTAGAATCACCTACGTTGAATGAGTACAGTCGGGGCAGTGGTGCTTTAAAGGTCGGTTATCAAGCTGCGAAGGGAGCTGCGGGTTTACTACTGAGCCCAGCGCGGATTTGGGGTGCTGTCGGTAATCTGGGTAAGTTTATGGCGCAGAAAGGAATATGCTCAGGTGAGGTAGCGCGCGAATGGATCGAAGAGTTGATCTACAAAAAGACGGGGATTCATCACTTAACCATGGGAGAGTTACGCACTCTCGTGTATCAGGACAGAGCACGGCATCTCCATGTATTTGGCACGCGCACAAGCTCTCCTAAGATCATGCACTTCAGTTCCAAAGCCGAGGAACAGCGCAACTATATTGTTTCTGATTTGGTTAGCTTATCCACACGTATTCCAGGGGCCTACGAGCCACACACTATTCACGTAAAGGAAGGTGGTGCGCGCCTCAATAGACCAGAATATGGTTCATTTGTTGACGGTGGCCTTCTTCGCAATTTCCCTATAGATATTTTTGACGCAAACGGTCAGCCTAATAGGCGTACTTTGGGGTTTTGCTTTTATTCATCGACTTCAGCCCCTCCTCCGCTCGAAACTAACCAGCCTCAACAGCAATCCTTTATAACACACCTGATCAACCTGGGTAATACGTACTACCAAGCGGAGGCCTTATACCGCAAGGGTAGTGGCAAGAATGAAGAGAGCACGTTAGATGACAGCTATCGGACTATTAAAATTGACGTGAAGAGCGTTCGCCTCCTCAGCTTCATGCTGTCGGCTGCCCAAAAAGAAGAGCTCATTCTCTCGGGGAAAAAAAGCACATTAGACTTTTTGCAAGCGCGATACCGAGCTTCTGAGGAACGGGTCGCATTGCCCGAAGCTATGAGCAAATTCCGCCCAGAGCTTTCGCAAGTTAAAGAAAACGATGAGATTTTTCCGGTTCGCGAGTCTCTTCTCGATGCCATGAATATGTGCCGCCAAAACCAGACTTTCCTGAGGCGGACCGTGGTTTGTGTGCTGCGTGGGCCTGAAGGTTTCGGGAAACAAGAATTGGCCTATGCTTTTGCACAGCGCTTTCAAGACGAATTTTCCATTATCCGGAAGATTTCCTGTGAAACAGACGAGGGTTATCTAAGGGACTACTTTGACCTCGCGAAGGAAGATTTTAAGCAGGCTGGCCTGGATGTCGGCACCGTCAATCGCTGGCTAAGCCAGGGGGCGTTCGACAAACCATGGCTGCTGATTCTAAGCAATGCTAACGCTAATAGAGAGCTAGCTCTGCCTAAAAAAGGGGGTATTGTCATCATCACTACCTCCGAGAACCTTAACATCAACTCCGCACTACTCATCGATGTTCCCCCGCTTACTAGAGCCGAGGCGCTGCATGCCTTTAGGATTAGAATCCGACCAGAGCAAGGTTCCGATGCGGAGCTAGAAGCGCTTGCTAGCGCTTTGGGCTATAATCCGCGGCAAATCGGTATTGCCGCTGACTATATCCGCAGGACTAGCTGTGCTGTTAGCGATTACGTCGACCCCTCTTCAGCCCAAGCTGCGGCTTTAAATCTCTTAAAGATAGAAGATCCTATCGCTTACGATTTTCTCAGCACATGTGCCTATTTTTATTTTGATCGTATCTCCATCAGTTTGGTGAAAAAATGGCTGAAGCTTGCAAAACAGGACCGCGATTCAAGTGCTATGGTAGATTCGCTAGTTAGTCGCTTTTTTGCTCGGCGTGGAGGAGAAAAAAAGGCAATTTCTCTGCTTCCCGGCGTACAGAAAATCCTTAAGGACCTACAGGGCGATGAAAATTGCACAGAGAGGTACTACCACGAGGCCGTTTCCCTGCTGGCGCATTGGCTTGTTCCAGAGTTTCAGGGCGAGTCCCCCGATCAGCAGATACTTAATGAGGGGCTGAATCACGTCAACCAGCTGATGAAATACTCAATTTGGAAAGAGGCCCATCCAGCAAACCGTTTTAATCTTCTTTTGGGGCTAGCCAGCTGGCTGGAAGGCGTTAGAGGGGATCCTAGGGAGAGTTTGTTTTATTGCAAGGATGCTAAAAAAATCGCTAAAGAACTGGGTAAAGAAGAGTTAGCTCTAGCTTTGAGTCAGCTTGGGCGTTGTTTGCTGGCTCTTGGTGAGCCGAGAAAAGCTTTGGCCAAACAAGATAGAGCCATTGGGCTCATGACAGATCATGAGGGCCCGGAGCGGGTGGATTTCCTTTGCCGCGCTTACAGCCAAAAAGGCAATTGCTTGCTTGCTCTCGGTTTTTACGAGGCGGCTTTAGACGCTTATGGATCGGGACAAAAACTTCGAGAAAAAGTGTTTCATCGACTTAGCAACCCATGTCTTGAAGAACGTGAAGCCTTCTCTCATGGGCAAGCGGGCAGCTATAACAAGATTGCGCGGACTCTCCTACGTTTTAAAAATCGGGAAAAAGCCGAAGAGGCGTTGCAAAACGTGGAAAAAGCCCTTGGCCTCAGATCGGGGGTTAGCTCTGAATCGGCAGCCGTTGCAAAGAGCTATCAGAAAATAGGAAAATGCTATCTGGAGCTCGGTGAAAACCTCAAGGCGCTGCACTACACCGATATGGGGCTTGAGCTGCTGGAGAAACTTCGCGGCCAGCAAAGCCCTAGGCAGGCAGATGCGACCATTCGTAATAAGATGGCGCGTTGTCACCTTGCCCTTAAGCAGTATGCCGAGGCGCTGCGCTACTATAGCGAAGCGTTAAAATACCGTCAGCAGCTCTTCGGTGACAGGCATAGATCGACAGCGACCAGCTTTAAAAAAGTGGGGAGGTGTCAATTTCTGTTAAAAAACTATCCGGAAGCGTTAGCGTTTCAGCAGCAATCCCTAAAAATTCGCAGGGAGTTATTTGGCACGGACGCGCAGCACCCGAGCATAGCAAATAATCTAAGCGATATAGCGGATTGTCTACTCGCCCTTTCCAGGCAAAAACAAGCCTTTGAAATCTATATACTAGCCCTTAAAATAAATTTAGCGCTGAAAAATAATGGCTTGCGGCTAGCCCGAAATGTAGATCAAATTTTAGCCTGTCTCCAGCTCCATCCTCAGGGAACTAAGTTTGAGGAACTCAAGAAAAAGCTTGAGGTCATGTTGGAAATTAAGCTGGGACGGGAGAATCCCTTGGTCTACAAGGTTAGGCAATATTCTAGGGTTGGCTTTTTGGAAAGGCAACGGATTCGCTTGCAAGCTAGGCTATAAACCTGAAAAAAGGGTAGCAGAACAATGCAAACACCTTGCCACGCTTGTGGACTGGCGCAGTTGTGGTTGCCATAGGCAGTTTACTACAGACAGAAAAAGCGCCTTAGATGACGACAACTATTGATTATTTCGCCGAAATCCTGAATTCTGATTGCTGACTCCACAAAAGGCCCTAAAAAATGAATAAAAATAGTAATAATCAAAGTTTCGGCCGCGTGGCGCAGGAGATGGCGAGGTCCGCGTTCCGTAAGCTAAGCCAATTCCGTGGCGTTTTTTCTCATGATCTGGGGATCGACCTGGGCACGGCCAATACGTTGGTGTTCGTGCGTGGCAAGGGGATTGTTTTGGCTGAGCCGTCCGTGGTGGCAGTGGATTCGAACACGAACGAGGTATTAGCTGTCGGTCACACTGCGAAGGCTATGCTAGGCAAAACGCCGCGTAAGATTCACGCTGTACGTCCCATGAAAGATGGCGTGATTGCCGACTTTGAGATCGCTGAAGGGATGTTGAAAGCGATCATTAAGAAAGTTTCGCCTTCGAGGAGCTTATTTCGGCCTAAGATTTTAATTGCTGTTCCCTCTGGCATCACTGGCGTGGAAAAGCGCGCGGTAGAAGATTCGGCGCTACACGCTGGCGCGCAAGAGGTAATCTTGATTGAGGAACCAATGGCAGCAGCGATCGGTGTCGATTTGCCTGTGCACGAGCCTGCGGCTAATATGATTATCGATATCGGCGGCGGTACCACCGAGATTGCGATTATTTCTTTGGGCGGTATTGTGGAATCGCGTTCGCTGCGCATAGCGGGTGATGAGTTCGATGAGTGCATCATCAATTACATGCGACGTACGTACAACCTCATGATCGGACCCCGCACAGCTGAGGAGATTAAAATGACGATCGGTTCGGCTTATTCTCTCGGCGACAATGAGCTGGAGATGGAAGTGCGCGGTCGCGACCAGGTCGCTGGTCTGCCTGTTACTAAGCGCATCAACTCCGTGGAAATCCGTGAGTGTCTTGCAGAGCCAATTCAGCAGATCATTGAAAGTGTAAAGCTGACGCTAGAGAAATGTCCTCCTGAGTTGGCTGCAGATCTAGTGGAACGCGGTATGGTGGTTGCTGGTGGGGGTGCGTTGATCAAGGGCTTAGATAAGGCGCTCATCAAAGAGACGGGTCTTCCTGTCATCATTGCTCCCAATCCGTTACTTGCCGTATGTCTAGGGACAGGCAAGGCGCTGGAATATCTTGATAAGTTTAAAAGGCGGAAGCACGCGCTAGGCTAGGGGGAGTCGGGATTAGGTTTTGAGTCCTGAATCCTAAATTCTTCGGAGCTATAAATGGTTGACCTCACCAGGAATGAGCGCTTGAACCAATGGGTTCGCGAGGCTGCTCAGCTTTGCCAACCAGTGCGCGTTCACCTTTGTACCGGTTCTAAAGAAGAATATGATTTTCTCTGTGAGCAGATGGTCTCCAGTGGGACGTTAATTCCCCTCAGCCGCCCCCATAGTTTTTTATGCCGTTCAGACCCCTCGGATGTAGCGCGCGTAGAGAACCGTACATTTATCTGCTCGCGGTTGCAAGAAGAGGCCGGCCCCACCAATAACTGGCAAGAACCAGAAGAGATGCGCAGGCTGCTGCAGGGCCTATTTAAGGGCTGTATGCGTGGCCGCACGATGTACGTCATCCCCTTTAGCATGGGCCCACTTGGTTCCCCTATTGCGCAGATTGGGGTGCAGATCACCGACTCGCCCTATGTCGTTTGTTCTATGCAACTGGTGACGCGCATGGGCTCCAAGGTTTTGGATCTACTACAGCAGGGCTTTTTTGTGCCTTGTATGCACTCCGTAGGGGCGCCTTTGGAAGAGGGGCAGAAGGACGTGCCTTGGCCCTGTAACGCGCAAAATAAATATATCGTGCACTTTCCTGAGACGCTTGAGGTCATGTCGTTTGGCAGCGGCTATGGGGGAAATGCGTTGCTGGGTAAAAAATGTTTTGCTTTGCGTATCGCCTCTGTGATGGCGCGCGATCATGGCTGGTTAGCCGAGCATATGCTGATCATGGGGGTGACTAATCCCGAGGGCCAGAAGCGTTACTTTGCGGCAGCGTTCCCTAGTGCTTGCGGCAAGACAAATTTGGCCATGCTAAAGCCCACCCTGCCGGGGTGGCGTGTAGAGTGTGTGGGCGACGATATCGCCTGGATGAAGTTTAGCGAAGATGGCCGATTGTACGCAATCAATCCAGAAGCGGGTTTTTTTGGGGTGGCTCCAGGGACATCTGAGCGATCAAATCCTCATGCGATGGCGGCGATACGAGAAAATACGTTATTTACAAATGTGGCTCTGACAGATGAACAAGATGTCTGGTGGGAGGGAATGACTGCCAAACCACCTGGGCACCTACTTTCATGGCGTGGACAGGATTGGACGCCAAGCTCTGAAGAGAAGGCGGCGCACCCAAATGCGCGGTTTACTGTGCATGCGTCGCAATCTGCGGTGATGGATCCGGCTTGGGAAGATCCTAAGGGGGTACCCATTTCAGCGATCCTCTTTGGAGGGCGGCGCTCAGGCGTGATGCCGCTAGTGATGGAATCTTTAAGTTGGCAGCACGGGGTTTTCTTAGGGGCCAACGTCTCCTCGGAGACGACCGCTGCGGCTGCCGGGCAGGTCGGTCAGCTCAGGCACGATCCGTTTGCGATGCTGCCCTTTTGTGGGTACAACATGGGCGATTACTTCCAGCATTGGCTGACAATTGGCGCCAGCGCTGAGCCTGCGTGTCTGCCACGTATTTATTATGTGAACTGGTTTCGCAAAAATAGCGCTGGCGAGTATATCTGGCCGGGTTTTGGGGAAAACAGTCGTGTTTTGAGCTGGATTTTTGACAGGGCCAATGGGAAAGGGCCGGCGCGGCAAACGGCGATCGGGTATGTACCCGAAGAAGGGGCGTTGAATGTGGCGGGTCTAATGCTTTCTGCTGACGAGTTGCGAGAATTATTTATGGTCGACCGAGGGGATTGGCTGCGGGAGATAGAAGACCTGCGCAGCTACTTCAAAAAGTTTGGGGATCGGCTGCCAGCTGGAATCCAGCAGGAGCTAGATGCTCTTGAAAACCGGGTGAGCAGCCTGCCATGACAGAGCCTTTGAAACAGATGCGTCGTTTTACGCAAGCTTTAGTAGTGAGCGGCGGTCTAAACATCCTATTGCTCGCGCTGTTACTCTACGGAGTACTGGGCGACGGTTTCCTGCGCTGGCGCAACGATATGCTGATTCATCGCTGGCCGCGTACAGACGAAGTCGTTATGGATCTACATTCGAGGGATGAGGCCATCAACCGCCTGCTCGTGATGCCTTTCGACGAGCTCGTAGGTGTGCTATCCAGTCGCAGACGCTTGGATGAGAATCTAGCTGAACGCGATCTGGCGCTCGGCTGTCTAGTGAGTTTTTATTACTTCAATTTACCTCAGGTACTATCTGAAAAAGAGCTGCCGCTTTCTAAGCCTGTGGTTGTGCAAGGGGTGCAGGTGCCGATCTACGCAGGACTAAACAACGAGCAGTTTGCGCGTATCATTCAGTTTGCTGAGATCGAAAGGTGGCCGTTAACTACACAGGGGCTGTTTTTAGCGCTTAAGAGCGGGCATGAGAAAGATCGCAGTTTGGTGGAAGCCTTTTTTCAGACACCCGAATTTTTGCACGTACAACGTCTTTTTGCCCGTTCAAACCATCCTGTCGATCGTTCTTTACTGCTAGAGACGGTGCTAAAAAGCGATTGGAGCGTGTTTCAGCAACCGACCACCCTGGAGAATTTTTTGGCGACCTACGCGGTCCCCGAAGAGAAAGTGGCACCACCGCCTCCAAAACCAGCTGCGGAGCGCGCCTATGTAATACAGGAAGGAGATTCTCTATGGAAGATTGCGCGCAAATGCAAAGTTAGCATCGAAGCGCTTAAAGAGAAAAATCAATTGCAGTCCGATTTACTCCGCCCCGGCAAGGTTCTAAAGCTTCCTTGAAACTCTGTTTTTAGTGCCTTGATGACTTGCGCTTCCATTTCACCGGGTTGCTGCAGAAGCTTCATGGGAATTTTTTTGGATACGATTTTCTCGCCGCTCTGGTACTCAACCGTGAGCGAAAACTTTTCCATTTTGAGCAGTGTGAAGCCGTGCTGCGCGGCGAACACGCGCAAGCGTGTCAAGTGGTGTAGCCATTTCACAGGTTCAGGGGGCGGGCCGAAGCGGTCTTTGATCTCGCGCCAGATTTCTTCTACATCTTCTAACGATACCGTTTCACCCAACCGTTGATAAAGCTCCATGCGCAAGGACACTTCGTTGACATACTCTTCTGGCAGGCGTGCATCTACCGGCAATTCGACGCGGGTATCTGCTAAAATGCTAAGCTGTTGCCCTTGCAAGGTCTGTATGGTGCGTTTCAGCATCTTGCAGTACAGATGGAAGCCAATAGCAGCCACATGTCCGGACTGCTCTGTTCCCAGAATATTACCCGCACCTCGAATTTCTAGGTCATGCATAGCGATCTTCATGCCGCCGCCATACCCGCCCGCTTCTCGCAATGCATTTAGGCGCTTCATACTTAACTCAGGTAAAGAGTGCAGGCGCGGCACCAGGAAATAGGCGTAGGCGCGGCGGTTCCAGCGGCCTACTCTGCCGCGCAGCTGATATAGCTCCGCCAATCCAAAGCGTTCTGCACGGTCGATTAAAATGGTGTTGGCGTTGGGAATGTCGATGCCGTTCTCGACGATGGTAGTCGACACCAAGATATCAGCGTGGCCACTTTTGAAGGCATGGAAGACTGCATCGATCTCGTCGGCGTGCATTTGACCATGACCAACAGCCAAACGCGCCTGGGGAAGAAGCGCTTTAAGCTTAGCCGCAAATTCGAAAATTGTTTCGACGCGGTTGTGAATAACGAAGGCCTGTCCGTCACGGGCTAGTTCGCGCAAAAGTGCTTGCCGCAAGACCTCATCGCTGCTTTCAGCGATGATCGTTTTGATAGGCAGACGATCTTGGGGTGGCGTATTGATTACAGACATATCTCGCACGCCTATGAGAGACATGTAGAGTGTCCGTGGGATAGGTGTGGCCGTCATCGTGAGGCAATCTACCTCCACTTTAATTTTCTTAAGGTGCTCTTTTGCACGCACGCCAAAACGCTGTTCTTCATCGATCACAATGAGGCCAAGATTATTGAACTTGACGTCGCTGCTGAAGATGCGGTGCGTGCCGATCAGGATGTCAATAGATCCTTCTGCCGCACCTTTGATAGTTTCTTGGATTTCTTTAGCGGATTGAAAGCGCGAAAGCACGCCGATGCGTACGGGAAAACTGCGCATGCGATCGCAGAAATTTTCGTAATGCTGCATCGCTAAAACGGTTGTGGGTACGAGGACAGCCACTTGCTTTCCTCCATCGCATACAGCCTTGAAGACCGCGCGCATGGCGACTTCAGTTTTGCCGTAGCCCACATCGCCACAGATTAGTCGATCCATGGCTCGTCCTGAAACCATATCTTGCTTGATATCTGCCACGGCGCGCAGTTGATCTTCTGTCTCTACAAACGGAAATTCTTCCTCAAAAGAAAGTACGTCATGGCTGTCTTCTGGGTAGGAAAATCCGCCTTTCACTTCGCGTTGCGCGTATACTGCCAGTAGATCGTTTGCGTATGTGAGGACAGCGCGCTGTGTTTGCTCTTTAGTACGCTTCCAGCGCTTGCCGCCTAGCTGATGCAGCTTGGGCGCCTCTTCCCGCGCGCCTACGTATTTGCTGACTAGGTGCGATTGATTTAAAGGCACATAAAGGCGCGCATTTTCGGCATATTCTAGCATATAAAATTCGGTCTCCACGCCCACATGATTCGGACGGCGCTCCAGACCGAGAAATTTGCCGATCCCGTTATTGATATGCACCACCGCATCGCCCGGCTGCAGGTCGTAGGTGTCACTCGGTGGAGTGTGGTAGGTGCTGCGCATTTTTTGGCGGCGAATTTTGTAGCGCTTTGTCAATTCGGTAGAGGGTAGCACCAAAGCCTTGATCTCGGGCAGCCTAAAACCACCAGAAAGATAACCGCGTTCGAAATGAGTGTCGGTGGGTAGAGGTAGCTGAAGGTCTTTGAGGCGCGTTTGTAAAGCAGACTCTTCTGCTTCCGAGCCGCACAGAATGGTCAGATGCGTTTCAGGATCCAAGTCTTGTAGCAATTGTGTGAGAAATTCATCGCCTTTAAGCCCGTTATTCTTCACAGGTAAGAATGGATGATACCAGCGCCACGCTTCTTGTGGCTGACCAAACATTTCAAAGGCGATAGGATGCGGAGCAGCGTTGCTGGAGTAGTAGTTTTTACCCTCCTTGGTCAGCGTATGCACTTCGCTGAGCCGCTCGATAGCTGTCGGGGAAATAAAGATCTTCTGCAAGGGCTTGAGCTGGGTAAAAAAAGCGTCGATCGTGCTGAAAAGTGGCGATGGTTTGCCGTAAAGAGCCATAAGAGCTGCATAGCGATTCTCTAACTCCAGCAGGTTATCGAAAACTACCACGACATGGCCCTTGAGGTAATCGATGATGGTCGTCAGCTCCGTCGTCTCGTTTAAAAACTCTAGTTCTTGCGCCGGTGTAACTTCGATTTCCTCAGCTTCTCCTACAGATTTTTGACCGACAGGATCGTAGGTGCGAATCGATTCGATCTTGTCCTCCCAAAAATCCAGGCGGAAAGGGTCGGGCGAGGAGACGGGGTAGAGATCGATCAGCCCACCGCGAACGGCGAACGTTCCCTTATCAGACGCTATGGGTTGACGCTGGTAGCCCATGGCCAGAAGCCGATCAATAAGCGTGTCAAAGCCTATTGCGCTATCCTTGCGCAAGGTCAAGTAAAGAGAACCGAATTTTTTGGGGGCAATGAGCTTCTGTAAGCAAGCTTGCAGATTTGAGATGATGATCTGCGGCTTTTGGGAGGTAGCCGCCTGATGCAGGATGCGGTAGCGTTCACCTACGATATCGGGACTGGGGGGGACATTTTCTCCCGGTAGTGTCTCCCAAGCGGGAAACTCAGAGACTGGCAACTGACCGAAAAAAGGAAAGTCATGAAATAGGCGTGATTCGTCCTGACTGGCGCTGGTGAGAACGAGGATATGTTTGGCGGTGACGTTTGCAGCAAGAGTGGCAAGCAAGGCGATAGGCGAATCCCATAGCCCTTCAGATAAGAGTGTTTTACCCTCTGCGAGTGCTTCTGCAGCCTGTTTAAGCTGAGCGTTGTGTAGAAAAAGATCTAAGGTCTGTTTTGTCATGCCGTATATTTTATCGCAAAACCTTAAACAGGTCTACTGAAGTCAGCAGCCGAAGTAGCGCACAGGAGAGCAAAACAAATTCGGCTATGATAGGTAGCCCGCCGTTAGCAAAACTCTCTGCTCTTTAAACCGCTTCCAGCGCCTAAACCCTTTTCCCAATAAAAAATCTGAGCGCGCAAGGGCATTCTCGGCGATGGTTTGGGGGATTAGCTTGCCGCCTTCTCGGCCAGTTAAGCGTGGGAAACGGTTAAAAAACCATTTTTGTGTAAACGTCGCCTGCGCCGCTTATAGTACTAAAAGCTGGGCTGTCTGCGTGAATAAATGGCCCCATGTCGTTCAAATGGCGAGAGTGCGAGAGACTCGAAAACTGTACCGCATAAAAGCCCTTGACCGTTAAACAAGGAGAGGGCGTCCATAGCTCTATGGCGAGGAACTAGTACTTAGTTGCCCATCCCAGCCAGATTTGACGAATTAACGGTTCTCAAAACGGCGGGAGGGCCGTTTGAGCACGTTGACAAATGTCGGGGTAGCTATCTAGTCCTTCCGCCTTGCGATGCTGCCAAGATTCTGATCTCGCAGACAACCCTTGCTTGCCAGTAGCGCTTCCTCTTGGATTTGCCTTTATTGAGATCATAAACGAAAAAAATAGAGCATTACCAGTCCACTAACGGCTTCGGGAAGTTTTCGTTTACTGAAATTGTAAACCAAGACAAGCCAAGCGTTGGCGGTCAGGTATGTTTTCGGAGTACTGAGCAGGTTAGCCCAGAAGAAAGCTTCAGCTCTTCGGAGACATCGCCGCCTGCGATCAAGTAGCAGTCAAAAAACACCTTTTTAGGTGGGACAAATCGGTATCTAGAAGAGTAGCTGATAATTTGATGCAAACGGCAGATTTTCGGTCATAGACTTTTAACACGGTAGCTACAGAGCTTTTTTTGCTATTTTGCTACTTAGGAATACAGGACTAGGGATTGAGTGCCGCTGTTACTAGCTGAGAGAGAAGTCTAAAAATTTAATTAGGCTCTGTAGGAAAAATAAGGGCTAAAATTTTTTGCCATGCCATGCCCAAATAAGAAATAACAGCGACAATATTACTCCCATCACCACTATGTCCTTGGTTTTTAGCGCGCGATAATGTATTGCCCCGCCAGCTTCTACTTTTCTAAGTTCATTTACAAAAGCACTCCCCGCAATCATTGCGTAAGACGATTCATGAGCCCTATTGTACTTGGAGTTTAGTTCATCCCAAAGTTTATCTAGCTCTCTATACTCCGCTGAGTGTGTTGTTCGATAGCGGGCTTTTTCTACATCAGAAGTTTTTCCCCAAAAGCATCTGCGAGCCTCAGCCATTGCTACGGCTTCACTTTCTACGTAAATGTGCTGAGGCTGGATGTAGTTCTGGAACTGCGAAGGTATGTAAGCCGTATACTCACACGTTGCCCAAAATTTTAAACAATTGCGAAAGCGGCTATCATTAAGTTCTTCTTCTGTGAGGTCCATCAATCTAAAAGGGAAGCTGCTAAAGTCTCGAGTTAGTACTATCGACGGTCTGTGCGGTGGCGGAACCCAAAGCGGATAAAGCCTTCTTCCCGGTGGCATTAACAAGTCGTGGTCATAACCTGAAGCAACATCCACAATCCTATCCTCTCGGTTGCTTTAGGTTTAGATGGCCAGCCCTGAACCGCCGCACATATTTGACCAAGCCGCAGCTCTTCGGCGCTTCACCTCTTCATACAATAATCTACTATGGGCTTGCGTTTTCAGGAAATATTATTCTTGATCTTGGCGGGTGCCTCGCAACACCTTTCCAGATAAATCCAAAAATTTTATTTTCATGGATGCTCGTAAATTGTTTCCTGAAGACTTGATTTTCGAGCAAGGGCCTCTCTACTTGAGCCTTAAGGGCTTTGATTTGCCAAGCTTGTTTTTGATGAGTCGGTAGTATTGCGCAGATCGCATTCGTAAAACCGCGGTTTTAAAATAAAGAGTACTTTATGACAAGCAGGTATTTATGGTTCACGGGCAGGAAGTTAAACGTGCCCTTGAGTCCCCTAACCCCGTGAACGGATAACTAAGCAGTTAGTTGGCGGCTTTGTGAAAGTGGTGTGAATTTGTGCAGCACTAGACGGATCTGGTGGTTGACGTGCCTTTGCCCCCTACCTCAAAGGTAGGATCTAGGGTAACAGTAATGCAACTGCTAATCTTAGCTGTGGCGTGATCTGGGTTATTCCGCACAAAATTCTTTTGCCGAGATTTACTCCAAGATTGATTGTTCGCAGGAATCCTGAATTCTGGTTGCTGATTCTCAGTGACTACGAAAAGGTAATTATCATAGTTGAGCGAAGCCGCAGGGTAGGCTGCTTCTGAACGGGTATTAGGCTATCAGCTGCGCAGTGGCCACTTATACTGCGCTACCTACCAGGGCGATACCATTAGGTTTCATCAAACCCAAGGCCAATTTTTTAGCTGGTATTAGTTCCGCTTTCTTCGTAGGGGCGTAATTCAAACCTGTGCCCTAGCCCAAACCCAGTGGTTCCCCTTTGAGAGGTCGCAGGTTCGTCACTATAACTTGGTTAGATGGCCGTTTTTTTATCTTGAAATTGAAGACGATACTGTTAGGGGTGTGTAGATTTCTAGCTGGCCGCCTTAGGCTTGGTTCTGCAGAAACAAGAAGTTGCTTCAGACGAACAATATCTTTGGAGGTAGACCTCAAGACCTCTCTGTGGGGCGTCAGCCTTAAGCCTAGCCAAGAGTGGAAGTTTGCTGTCAGCGCTCGCTTTCTGGCGTTAGCTGCTGGTTGCTGGCAGCGATTGATTTAGCCGCGGAGGGGGTGGCCAGTTTGATGCCGGTGAAGCCCATGAAGGCCATGGCCATGAGGCCTGTCATGATGAAGGTAATTCCCATGCCTTGCAGGCCTTTGGGGATATCTGAGATGCGTAATTTCTCGCGAATGGCCGCGATCAACGCGATGGCGAGCCACCAGCCAAAACCAGAGCCTGCTACGTAGACCATGTTGGGCAGAAACGGATATTCGCGTGTCACGGCAAACAGACACGCGCCTAAGATGGCGCAATTCACCGTAATTAGGGGTAAGTACATCCCTAAAGACATATATAGAGAGGGTGAAAAGCGTTCGATGATGATCTCCAGCACCTGCACAAAGCCGGCGATGACCGCAATGAAGAGCAGGAATTCTAGGAAATTGAGGTTTACGCCGGTAGCATCGATGCCAAGATGGCTAAGCCAGGTGAGGGCGT
The DNA here is from genome assembly GCA_964445105.1 of uncultured bacterium. GTDB lineage: Bacteria > Chlamydiota > Chlamydiia > Chlamydiales > JAJFMA01 > CAWBNS01. The sequence goes on from CAYUJS010000014.1 coordinate 23,531, forward strand.
TGGGCCCGGTGACGAACGCATGAACCAACCAATTTAGCACGCCTGAGACAGTCAATACGATCACTACCGCGACCCCGAGGCCGCTGGCGGTAGAGAGCTTGTTTGAGCAGGCAAGGTAGGTGCACATTCCCAGGAAGTTAGCCAAGAGAAAGTTCTCGATGAAGATAGATTGGATGACAAGCCCAAATAGGTTGATCGTCTCATAATTGCCCATTAACACGATCAGCTCTCCTAGGTTGGTTTCTGCAGGGATTTAGAGAGCCACACAAGCCCCCCGATGATAAAGAACGCGGCCGGCGGAGTCACCATCAAAGCAAAGTTTTCGTAGCCATAAGGATGGTCGGCGGTAGCGTACCAAGAGAGGGGGATCACTTGGTAGCCCCCTAGGGTGCCAAAACCGAGGGTTTCCCTGATCACAGCCACAATAGTCAGTACCATGCCATAGCCTGCACCGGCCCCGAGTCCGTCGATTAGAGCGGGGAGCGGGGTGACATTTTTAGCCATACTTTCGGTACGGCCCATCACGATGCAGTTGGTGATAATGAGTCCTGTGAATACGCTTAAAACCTGAGAGATGTCGAAAAAATAGGCGCGCAGAAAGTTATCGATGATGATCACAAAGACAGAGATGATTGCTAGCTGTGTGATCATGCGTACGCTATCAGGTGTTTGTTTGCGGAGCAGCGAAACGAATAAGCACGAGAAACCCGTAGCAAACATGACCGAGAGCCCCATGGCGATGGCAATCTGCAACTTATTGGTGATCGCTAGCGCCGAGCAGATACCCAGGATGGCCACCAAAACTTGATTACTCGACCAGAGCTGACTAGTGAAGTAGGTGTGCAAAGGCGGTTTGCGTTCTGCCATAGTGGGTCCTTACCTGTTGTTTTTGTTCACTTTGATGAAGAAGGGGCGATAGGCTTGCAAAACGTCCCTGTAGGCCTCTGTCACTCCATTGCCGGTTAAGGTGGAGCCCGCGATGCCATCCACGGCGCTTTTGGCTTTGGGTGAATCGCCGAGTACTTCGGAGACACGCCCTTTGACCACCACGAGGCCGATCGGATTCTTTGCGATGTCGCTGGTCCCATCAGCCGATTCCTGCACAATTTTTTTGCCAGGAAACTGCTTTTGCCAAGAAGCGGCGGCTATTTCAGCCCCTAAACCCGGTGTTTCCTTGTGGTCATACCAGGAAATGCCAATCACGGTTACGCCGTCTGGCTTCAGAGCTAGATAACCATAGATCGCATCCCAAAGGCCGTAACCATTAACGGGCACGATGTAGCCAGTCGCTAGGCGGTCAGCATGCTCTGGGCCCTCGCTATAGATTGCATAGATTAATTTGTAGGGCAAGCGGTAGTAACCGGTTTTACGGTTGCTGTTTAGGTAGTTGCTGGGCTCCAGCTGCGCTTCTTCGAAGGTGACCAGTTCTCCCTTGTCTGTCACGAGCAGAGGGACAAAGCGCTGGCGACAAAGTTCGAGGATTTGCTCTTGTGTGGCGGATATGATCTGGCCAGTAGGGATAAGCTTGCCCTTCTTGAACTGGGCAGGGACCGTCTGTCCCTGTTCATTCTGGATGGTGAAGTTGCCAAGATCCTGGTTGTAGAGCTGTGCTGCGACAAGCATCTGTTTGCTGCGGTAGAGCTCTTTAGCGACCTCTTGTGGTTCGGCTAGAACGCTTGCCAGTGTAGCCAAAATAACTGCGCAAACAAAGCTGAGAGCCACCATGAAGGTGAGAGTGTATTTAGAGGACTGCACGGCGCGACCTCCGGAAAAAGCGGACGCTGTAGTGGTCGATCAATGGAGCAAAGACGTTGCCCATCAAGATAGCTAACATTACGCCTTCTGGAAAAGCCGGATTAATAGCGCGTATAGTGATGGCCACCAGCCCGATCAACAGGCCGTAGATCCACTTTCCGAGATCGGTAGCCGGCGAAGAGACTGGGTCTGTCGCCATAAACACCAGGCCAAAGGCCAGACCTCCGATGAGTAGGTGTTTGTAGGCGGGAAATCCCAAGGCAGCGGCGTTCCAGGCTCCGCTGTCCGGCCCTGCAAAGTGGCCGATTAGCTGGAAAAAAGCGGCTGTAAGTAACGCGCCCAGACCTACAGCGAGCATGGTGCGCCAAGAGCCTACGCCAGTATAAATGAGAAAGGCTGCGCCTAGCAAACAGGCCAGCACGGAAGTTTCGCCCATGCTGCCGAGCATATTGCCAAAGAAAAAGGTGCCGTCGTTATACTGGCCCAAGCCATACTGTAGATTGGCAAAGCCGTAAGCATCTTCGTAGGCACCTGGCGAAAGCCCAAGGCCTCCGCCGGCCAGAGGCGAGGTGACGAAATCCCTCAGTTGATCAGCGGACAAATTACCTAGGACAGCGTCTTGGCTGCTAGACCATTGATGAAACTGCTTTTCAATGGTCTCGATAGAGCCTACGTTTGTGCCGACCGCGTTGGTGGCGATGCCGTCGACATGGATACGCTTGATCTCCGGGCTGACATTATAGAGGGCTAAGGGGGTCGCTTGTGTGTAGGCGTCGATAGAGGATAAATGGGCGTCGGCATTCATTTTTACTAAGCTATCGCGCACGACTTTAGCGTCGGTCCCAGCCCACACGTAGCCCGACATACGACCAGGAAAGCCAAAGAACAGGAAAGCGCGGCAGACAAGAGCGGGGTTCATGATATTCATCCCCGTGCCACCAAATAGCTCTTTACCGCAGACAACGCCCACACTGACGCCTACAGCTACCATCCAGTAGGGGATGGTAGGCGGTAGGATCAGTGGATAGAGCAGACCGGTGACCAGGAAACCTTCTGCGATTTCATGTTTGCGTACGATGGCAAACAGCGCTTCCCATAGTCCGCCCACCACGTAGGAAATCAGTACGACAGGCAGAAAAGCCCCTAAACCTAACTTGAGGATGCTCACCCAGCGCATATCCTCACTGACAAAAGCCGAGTAGGCGGCCCAGGATTGCGAGGCGGTGAGGTATTTATTCATCAGCTGGAAATCGCCGCTGGCATAAACGAGTGCTTGCAGGCCGGAATTCCAAATGGCCATGAATACCGCGGGGAGCAAGGAGATTACGACGATCATCATCCAACGTTTTAGATCGATGCTATCGCGGATGTGCGGGCCCTGCTTGGTCACATTAGGCGGCTCGTATAAAAAGGTATCTACGGCACTGACTAAAGGGCGTATCAGGTGTAAGGACTTGCCCTCCTCCGTCATGGCCAGTTGGTGATCGAGAAACTTTCGTAGCATGGATCTTCTTTGGCTCCCCTGTGGAAGATAAAAACGGCAATGGATCACCAGGACAAGGTGCAACTGCCGTTTTTAGATTGAATGACCGATTTTACCCGATCAAACGGAAAAATCAAGCACGTTTTTAAAAAGAATTTATTTTTAAAGGACAGTTACGGATAGCAACCTCCGCTAAAAGGAAAAAACCGGCTCAACGAGATCTGACAGCGGGTTTATTTCGCAGCGAACTCGCAGTCTAGCCTACAGATAAGGAGCAGAATGAGGCTGATGGCTTTTTTTCAGCATTTGCCGCTAAAAAAAGGAAACAGACTGGCTCCGGGGCGGCCATCAGCCTCATCCTGCTTTTCACCCGTAGCTTCGGCTACGAATTCGTCGCAAACTGAGCCTACTGTCAGCCCTCACTCAGCCGGTTTCTTCTTTTAGCGGGAGCTGCAGGTTTTCTTTCTTTTGATCAGGTTGACTGGTCTAAAGATCTCTTGTGCCTACAGCTACGTTCATGATGTCATCTACTACTATCGGGTTGCCCTTGACCAAGGGCTGCGCGTATCTTTTACCGATCAATACCCCAGCTGCCGAAGCGAGGCTGAGTACCCACTCCACAAAGGCGAACGTTTTCATTTGTGAGCGATGGCATTCCATCATGCGCGTCCATATGTCGATGTGGTCCGAAACATCGATCAAAAAATCAGGCTGTCCAAACAGCGGGTGCGGGTAGTGTAAGATGCCATCTGGCCGATGGATAGACTGCTCAGGCAAGACTTTAGCAAAGCGCGCATAGCGGCAGGCGTTACGCAGCATGGCGCCTAAAGCGATGTGGTCAGGGTGCTGGCCCTCGCCCTTCCAGTAAGGGCCAATGACTAACTTGGGTTTGAAATGACGAATGACTGCCGCTAATTTCTCGCGGCTCTCATAATTATCCTGCGTACCACAGTCGGGAAAATCTAGTAAAACGCGCTCTACACCAAGCACGGCTGCTGCGTCGAGAGCTTCTTGGCGGCGAATTTCTGGCGTCCCATTAGTCCCCCGCTCGCCTAGTGTGAGATCGACCATAGCAACCGAGTGCCCCTCAGCAATTGCCTTAGCGAGGATACCGCCACAGCCAAATTCGATGTCGTCGGGATGCGCCCCGAATGCTAAAATATCTACCATAAGGCCAATCTAACCCGGAGTCCGACATACCGTCAAGGCGTAGAGACTCGCGGGCCCACCTGTTAAAAGCGCTTCCGCGCAGGCATGTAAAGTAGACCCCGTCGTCGTCACATCGTCAATCAGCAGTGCTGTCCGTCCATACACTGCCTGATGGCAAAGCGCAAAGTGGGCGGCAGGTAGATTCTGGCGCTGTTCGATAGATAACCCAGCTTGGCTAAAAGCCCCCACTGTGCGTTTGAGGGCCTTGACTACTGGTCGCTTTAAAAATAGACCAAGTTCAGTGGCCAGCAGCTCGGCTTGATTATAGCCTCGCGCCATTTTTCGTAGTCGAGGCATCGGCACGGGCACCAGTAGGTCTGGCATTGGCCAGTCTAGCCGCGTAAATTGCGCGGCTATAAAGGCGGCCGCAGGCTTAGCCAAATAGGGGCGATTGCGATATTTGAGCCCCCTAATCAGGCTAGCGGCCGGGCCTGTATAGTCGAATGCCGAGGCGATTCCATGCCACGGCACCGGCTTTCCAAAGCATTCTGCGCACGCATCGGTTGGTGACTGGCCGAAGCAGTGGCGGCAGCGCGACGTGGGATCCAATAGCTCCAGCAGCTCGCTGCATGTGTCACAGGCTAACCGACAGCTCTCGGCTAATGGCTGATCGCAATGGATGCATGCGGGCTGATAGACGAGCCAGGCCAATGATTGCATTACCGCACGGAGCATACGGGCTCTTTCAGCGTGCCGGCGATTTCCAAGGTCAGCTTATCCATCATCTTCAGCAATATATGGCGTGGCTTAACCTGTACCGCTATATTTAAGGATCCATCCAAGCCTATGGTCGAGGGCGTGGCGCGCTCGGCCAGGTGAAATTTGACCATCTTTCCTTCGTTGAATACATCTTTGAGTCGAGTGAGGTGAATGGCCCCGTTGTGCACCTGAAAGTCTATGCTACCCATCGCCGGGTAGGCCACGTCCGATCCGATAGAGATTCTACTGAACACCGTCGCTGGTTCCGTCGCCTGGTAGGTAAAATCTACCGAACCCTCCCCGTGCCAACCAAAACGGTCGCCTAAGGTGCCCTCTACCCCGCTCAGATGGAGTTGCGAAAAGTGTAGCGCTTTTTTAGTTTCTCGGCGCGCTTGCCCAGTACGCTGGATCTTATTTAATGTTAGGTTCGTCAGATCTAATTTCGGCACAGATAGCAGCCATCTGCCATCTTGCAGACGCATGGCTGACGCTTCTGGGATCAGCCCGCTACCCGCCTGATCAGAAAATCGTACCTGCTTCATGGCTATGTTAGAGGGCGAGGCTTTGACCGAGGCCTCTAGCAAATCCCACTGGTAGCCCATTGCTTGTGTGTTGTGGGCTGTCAGCGCGCCCTCTACGGAAAACCATTCAGCGGTATCGGTCGAAAATTTCCAGTCTCCGCTCACGCCGACGGTTGAGTTGACTTGCGCCTGCTGGAACCCTTTAGCTAGCTCATCGGGTAGCAAGCCGTGCAGATCATTGAGATTAGCTTGTACGCGCCCACTAAAATGCAATCCTTCCTCACCAATGCGCCCTTCTTTGGGGCGCAGGTCCACCGAAACTCCCCACAACGAGCCCTTAAGATCGGAAACGGACAGCGTACCCGCAGGGAGCCTTCTCCAGAGAAGTGTCAGTGGGGTGTACTTGCGGTTTTTCCAGACAAAGGGCGATTCCTCTGAAAGCATCAAGCGTCCTTGATTCAGCCTGGGAGTTTCGCTCATCAGACAGATCCAAAGTGTGCGCTCAGCCCAGTCGATTTTTGAGGTAATGCCAAACTCGTAGGGGCTGTATTCGATCGACGTGTCTTTTAGCGAGTAGGACCGTCCGCCGATACGATAGCTGCCCTCTTGCAATTGGACAGTTGCGCTGGTTAAAGAGGAGGCGGAGGTGAATTTGAGCTCGCCTTCTAAAGCGGGCTCCCAACCACTTAACAGGGCCTGTACGGCGCTCCAATCGCGTGGCTGCCATTTATGTAGAATTCTAAAAAGCCACGGGATAGATTTGGTGGGCAGGTGGAAAAATAATCTGTCCGCTGCATATTCGCCGCTCAACGGATTGATCTTGAGTTCCGCCCAGCGTAGCTGAACCTGCTGATCAAGAATAGCGGTGTGACCATTTTTGAATGATAAACCCTTTTCAGAGAGCGACATCTTCAAACCTTCAATGTCTTTAAAGGCGATATTGTCAATACGCAAACCCTTGACAGCGGTATCTAGCTCAATGGCTGTATGCCAGGGCCGTAAATTGGATAAAGGAGCTGTCACCACGATAGACCCAGCGCCTTTAAGATTGCCTTTGATAGATGTTCTGCGCGCCATGGCGCGCGTGACCTTCCAGTCGCGCAACTTAGCCAGATTCAATTCAAATAAATTTACCTGACCAGAAAAGATACCCGTTGTAGGGGAATAATCGCCTTGCAACCCAGCTAGTAAAACACCCCCCAAACGAGCGCCTAAAAAATTCACCCGCCACCTATTAGTCTCTTTTAACACATCCGCGGACAAGGCAAAATCACCTAGCCTAGCTTGCTCGATCGACCAAAAATTGCCCTGTACTGTACCAACGAATGCTCCCTTGCTAAGATTTTTTCCATTCACCGCGAGCTGGTTAGCCTCGAAAGCATAGCGGAAAAGCCCTGAAGTGCGCTCGTAATCCACGCGGCCGTGAAGCTGACCGCTGACTGATTTAAGCCCGTCCATCTCTTTTAGCAAACGCAGCGGAATGGGGAACAACCCGGTATGGCCGACCCGTTTTATATCCCGCCACACGTGCGCCAGCGGGCAGGAGAACGCTAAATGAAAGTTATCTACCTGCGTTACATCGCGTAATGATAGCTCCAACACAGAGGGGTGGATCTGCCCCAAATGCGTCTTAGAGCGGTCAAAGTGAAATAGAAGCCCATCTTGTACTGCTTCAGTAGAGGCCACCACGCGGACAATGTCGCGCGCTTTGTCCCCTATCCATAGATCAAACTCGATGTCGCGCGCTTCCGGATGCATGCAACTGAGGTGATCGCCTGCCAACTGGTACTCTTCGATTGCCTCGCCGCTGCCGACAAGCACAGTGCCCAGGATCCGGTCGACGAAAAGCGCTTGCGTAGGATATTGGTAGGTAAAGCGCGCGCCGACATCTTGGATGGCCATCTCGCCCAGGCGCACGTTGACGCAGCCATCGAAAATTGTGCCACACAAGACGGCGGAGGCCTGCATGCCTTGCTGACCTATTCCTAAACGGACCCAGCTGCCGTCGTGGCCAAGCGAAATTTTGCCATCCAAAGGCAATTTGCCTAGGATGTTTTTTTTACCATTGGCATGACTTAACAAGCTGCGCACCTGCGCGATTGTCCCGTGTAAAGTCTCCAACGTGAGATCAATATGGCTTTCTAAGCCGGCGGTACCAGTCATTGAACCAGCAAAATAGAGGCCATCTACATAGCCCTCTAAACGACGTCCCGAGAAATTTTTGCCTTGCAAGACCAGATTTGTCGTTAGGCCCGTCACTTCGAGGCCCGTTTGTCGATCGAGCCACCGTCCTCCGTAGATCGGTATGGTCGCCTGCAGCGAGGGCACGGCCCAATCTGCCACAAGATGCCCAGGCAGGTCAGCTACATGCCCGATTTCGTTAGGACCGTTTAGCGAGTCTGTCTCAAACTGAAAATGCGGATGCGAAAGCACAAATCCGCCCACAGAGAAATCTACCACCGCGGTTGTACCGGTGAAATGCGCCTGCAATTGCGTTCGTCCAGAAACAGGAAAAAAAGCCTTCATATACTGCTCTAGAGGTAATTGATCAACACAAGCGGTGCCGCGCAGCAGCGGGATAGGATCTCCTAGAGACCACGCAAGATCGAACTGGGCGCTTTCCTGCAAGGTGCCCGATTGATCGCGAGCCAGCGCGCTGCCTGTAAATGTCAGACAGTCCCTCGCAAGCGCCACCTCCGTATCTAGCTCCACGGCATGCAGAGAATCTATCTTCCAATAGCCCAAGAGCTGTCTAAGCGGGCCTGACCAGCGCAGGCGAGCAGGTTGATTGGCTGATTTTTTTGTGAGGCTCCACTCGGGTCCGTAAAAACTCCCTAAGCCTTTAGGCGACCACTCGCCCTGTATGTGCTGACTCCAAAGGGCGTTGTCAATAGTGATCGTTCCACCCTCTACTTTTAACAGGTCGGTCAAGCTGATGGTCGCTAGGCTCATCTCGATGCGCCCCCAGCGGTGGCGTAGCCCTAGATCGCGTGCCTGCAATTGCAGGCATTGGCCTGGAGGGCCTACCTTCAAATCAGCGCTGCCCGCTATTGGCGTCCAATCCGCTAGCCAGGGATGGTCTTTGACAAAGTATTCCTTGGCGATGTTCAATTCGGTTGCTTGTAGTTGCGTGGCTGCGAAATGCCAATGAGCGTCTTTGTGCAGCAGCGCAAACTCACTGACTGGCCTTTCTGGCTGGTGTATGCGCAAAGACACTTGCGCCCATTGCCCCAAAAACGCTGTGCGCTGCCCCTTAGCAGAGACATGAAAGATGCGCGCTACTCCTGAGGAAACCTCTTCCCCCTGGCCAGAAACTGTTAAATGCCCTTCAGAGCTCTCTTCAAGGTATAATTGGCAATCAGCACAGGCCCAAGCCACCCCGCCGGACGGATCGATAAGCTTCCCTGACGTCTCAGCTTTGATGATTAATCGCTCCCCACCAAGCGAAATGCTGGTCTCTGAGCCCTGCCATAGCCAGCCCGAATCCGCAAGCTGTAAAGCAGCCTCGTTGAGGACGAGCGATCCCGACTGCACGCGCCATCCATCAGCAGGGGTGTGGCTGATTGTTAACTGCCCATTGAGGCGGCCTGCAAGAGGCCGCAGCGCCAGCTGCGCTGGAAACCAATCATTCAACAGCGCGACATTGGCGTTTTTAAAATCCATGCGCATACGATCGCCATTCCGAACGACCTTCAGCACGCCATCGCGCTCAGAGATAAGGCTTAGCTCGGACTTTATTGCGTCTCCCGAGCCGTTCACCAAAAATAAGCCGCTCCTTGGCTGCGGCGGGCCCTCAGCGCAGATACTGTTGCTCCAATACAAATGGCCATCGACGATTGACCAGCTAAAAGGTAGCTTGAGCGGGCCGAGCTGTGCGCCTAATGCTGTGCTTACAAGGACAGGGTGAATGATGGCGATCTTAGACCCGTTGGCAGAAATACGCAGGGCATCGGCCTGCATAGCGTTTGGGCCGAGGACGGAAGGCTGCAGCAGTAAGAACCCTTGGCCTTCGGATACTAAACCCTCATGCAGCAGCGCGCCGCCCAGTAATTCACGCACCTGCCCCTCTACACGCCACAAAGCGATACGGGGGCGTATGCCGACCCATGTCACGGCGCAAAAACAGACGAGCAACAGCGGCGCTAACCCATACAGCCAGCTGCGCCTACTCATCGGCTTCTCTTCAAAACGACTGCTAGGTAGCCAAGCGCAGACATGAGGGCACCGACGAGAGCTGCCGCATAGAGCAGCCCGTCTAGGTCATTTGTCCACTGTTTGTAGTGAAAAATAATGTACCCCGCCCAAGAGGAGAGGCCCATTACCAACGAGACCCAGCCGGCAATGCGCGGCGGCTTCTTCAGAAATAGCGCGCCAGAAACAGGTACAAACAGGGAAACGAACAGGAAGGCGCCAGAATGAATCATCAAAGCGTAGATATTTTGTGTAATCAAAGCCAGCAGGGTGGCGGTCAAACAGATGCCGAACCCGCATAATCTGGCGCGTAGCAAAAGCCGGCTTTTGCCTTTTTCTTGCAAACGGAAGAGGCCGTGGCAGACGATCGAGCTTCCTGCCAGCAAGTACCCATTGGCCGAGCTCATGGTGGCCGACAGCATGCACAGGATGAACAGCAGGAGCACAGTAGGGCTGACCGTGCGGCGCGCTAAAGCGAAAATAATGTCGTTGGAGTCGGCATCCGCAAAGACGGTGCGAGCGTAGTAGCCGACCAGTACCACCGATAGACCAAGAGTTAAGTAGAGGATAGAGGATATCCAGAGGCTGCGTTTGGCCACTTTGACATTCTTACAGGCAAAAATACGCTGCATTAAATCTTGCCCCATCAGCCCACCTAGGCCGGTCATGGTGACTTGGCCCACGTAAGTAAAGTAGCTGTGTACTTCGTGGCTGCGCGGAGCGAGCTGGCCTAAGCCGCTCCACATGGATTCCATGGCAGTTTTAAGATGTGCCGAGTCGGTAAAAAGAGGAGGCAAAAGCAGTGCGCCGAGCCCTAAGACAAGGAACGCCAGCTGGACGATGTCGATAATAACCACCGCCCACATACCCCCCAACATAGTGTAGCCCGCGGCAGCCAAGCCCGCTAGTACTATGCTTACGTGGAGCGATTGATCAGTAAAGCTATGGATTAAATAACCGATGGCTACCAGCTGCGCGGCCACGGTACCAATATAGAAAGGTAGCGTGGCAATTGAACAGAGACGCTCAAGCCTTGAGCCATAGGCTCTTTTGATTAACTCGTTGATAGTGACGAGATTAGCCCTGTAGAGGCGACTGGCGTAGAACAATGCACAGACAAACAGAGCGAGCGCGGCTCCAAAAGGATCGGGGATAACGGCCTCGACTCCATCGGAGTAAACCGTGGCGGCCACGCCTAAAACAGAGGCAACTCCAAACCAGGTCGCTACAATGGTCGGTACGGCCCAACGCATGGATAAGGAGCGGCCAGCAAGATAATAATCATCAAGATGATTGACACGTCGACGGGAAACGAGGCCCACCACGAGGAGGAGTATGAGATAGAAACATACAAAGATCAGCATCTCGGCGATGCCCGCCCTCGCAATTATGGGTTTAATAGATCATTTACGGCGCGCTGATTGTATTCTAAACATAGATTTGAAACAACTTTTTTATTCTAGCTAAAAACAGCGGTTAGTCACCGGTCCAAAACGTAATCTGTCTGTCTTCTCAAAATCTTACGCCCGGGCTGACCGCGGTTTTTAGGCCTAGCCGGAATTTATGAATAGCTCGTAGACTCTCGCCTGGATCAGAGAGGTTACTTTTGTCACGTAAGAAAAAACTACGTATCGGTATGGTTTGCTACCCTTCGCATGGAGGGAGCGGAGTCATCGCCACGGAATTGGGTCAGGCGCTGGCTGAGCGAGGGCATCAGGTACACTTTATTACCTATGAATTGCCCTTCCGTTTGCGCCTCGAGCAGCCCAATATTTTTTTTCATCAGGTCGAAATGGTGCACTACGACCTGTTTCGTTATCCAGACTACGCGCTGACCTTGGCCGTCAAAATGGCAGAGGTTGCGCGCATCCATAACCTGGATCTTTTTCATGTGCACTATGCGATCCCTCACGCCACAAGTGCCCTCCTTGCCAAGAACCTGCTGCGCACCCGCTATCCCGCCGTGATCACCACCTTACACGGCACGGATGTCACCCTAGTTGGCCGCGATCCGGCCTACCACGAGGCGGTAAAATTTAGTATCGAACAGAGCTGCGGGGTGACTGCCGTGAGCCGCGATTTAAAAAAGCAGACAGCCAAGTTATTCGGGTCAAAAAAAGAGGTCCAGGTCATCCATAACTTTTTTTCGCCGCGGCCGATGAAAAAGAAAAGCCATCCTACCAAGCTCATCGTGCATGCCTCCAACTTCAGACCCTTGAAGCGCATACCCGATGTGATCCACATCTTTGAAAAAGTACACCAGAAGATCGCCTGTAGGCTGGCCTTGGTCGGAGGTGGGCCCGGTCTGGAAGAGGCTAGAGAGCTCGTCGCAAGCAAAGGGCTGGGCAAAGCTGTGCTATTTTACGGGCCAAGCCTACGCGCGGATGAAGTTGTGGCAAACGCCGACTTGTTTCTCCTGCCAAGCAGCCAGGAGTCTTTCGGACTAGCCGCTTTGGAAGCAATGGCTTATGGCGTGCCTGTAATCGCTTCAAAAGTAGGGGGCCTACCCGAAGTAGTCCAAGATGGCATCACCGGCTATTTGGCTCCCTGCGGAGATCTCAATGCCATGGCAGCCCACGCGCTTGAAATCCTGACCCAGCCAGAGCTTGCCCAAAGACTGGGAGAAGCCGGTAAAAAACGGGCCGAAAAGCTATTCTCCACCGCTAAAATCGTCCCACAGTATGAAGCCTACTATGAAAAGATCTTGCGTGAGTCTTCTTGAGGAACTAAACGCAAGAGAGAGAAGAAAAAGGGCGAAAGAAAGGGGTTTGATCCCTTCTTTCGCGCCAAATATTGAAGCCGGCCTTTGAGGCGCAGAAAGCAGAGGTGATGATGGCCCTTCAGCCGTTCCCTTTTTACTTACTTCGGCGTGCAAGAGCTGCCGCGGTTGGCTATTTCCCAACAGAAGCCGATTTGCCTTTTCTCTAGTGTTCACCAGCTTGTCGTAGCAGCGAGTTTTTTAGTTTGCGGCTAATTCGTTGATCCCCGTCTGCTGATTAAAATAATTGAGCGTGTCCTCGACTGTAACGCAAAATGTTGTAATATTCGCAGGGCTTAAACTCTCTATAAAATTGTTAAATCCCGTTAGAACTTCCATCATCCTGTCGGCGCTGTAAGCTTCTATGCGCTCAAGAAACCGTGTTCTTATCCCTGGCATAATCTCGTTTTGCAGATTCTGTGGTGGGGCCACTGCATTACCTTCGAACCTGGCAAGCTGCCCTAGAAGGTCTTGCCATTTTTTGTAGTGGTCTGAGGGGTCATTAACGACCCCTGTAAGCGAGTCGGATAAAATTCCCTGCTCGCGGACAAAGTTTTGCCATTCAGTTGGATTGATGGTCCGCGAAAATACAAGATCCATCAAGGCGGTTGGAGTTTGGAAGGGGTATAGTAGCCTGGTTTCCAGAGCTTTAAATTGTACCCAATAGGGAGAGTCTTGCGCTGCTTCTTGTTGCCTTTCGTTGGCTTGCGCTAGTTCGAATAGTTCCCCTAATCCTTTTAAGTAATCCTCAAAACCTTGAAAAAAAAGCCTCATTGCCCCTTTTCCCGTTATCTCGTAGGGCTTCCCCCACTTGAGGGTATGGTAGCAACAAGTATAGTCATAACAAAGAGGGACGCCGTCCTGAATTCCAGCTGGGTCCGCTACAAAAAAAACTATGCGGGAGGTTTGGCCTGCAGCGTTGTATAAGTTCAAAGGAACGATATTTGGAAACCCTTCGTTCATATACCTAGTCCAGTTACCGGCTTTTTCTGCGTCCACGGAAACGGTGTAGTTCGAAGCAGCGTTGTCCTCCAGAACAAAAGAATATGTGATCTCTCTGCCCCCAATTTTTGGTATTTGCCTGATGTCACCCGTATACTCTCCGAGCAATTTGAATGCATTTAGCGTTCCCCTAGCGATCACGTGCCTTGTTGGAGGAGAATCGCCGTCGACGCCAGGCGCCGTTTCTTCTATCGTGATCGGAGCGGGGACATCTCTTAACAAGCGATACTGCTCTCTGATCTGATGCTGATGAAAGCTGTATCCCCCGCGCTCCGGTGCTCTGTTGGGGGAAGTCCACAGAAAAGGTAGCAGATTTGCAGGCCACACGCACTGATCGACGTACCGGATGCCCAACAAGCCTGCAAGCTCATTTACTTGGATTGTTTCCACTGCCCCGCCATGGGCGCGGTACGTGACTGCGTGATGGACTTGCGCTTTGCCTGAAAGGCATGCTAAGTCTTCGGGGGTGCCATTTTTATGGTTAACCTCTTCCTTTAGTCTTGACCATCGTTCTGGATAATCTGGATGAATCTTAGCTCGGAAGACGTTAGCTACCTCGTTGGAGATCAGTGCTGCGTGATGGAGCGGAGTCCAACCGTAGCTATCTTTTGCACTGAAATTAGCACCGGCCTCAATGAGGGCGCCAACGATTTCTTTATGCCCCTTCATCACTGCGATGTGGAGCGCTGTAAACTGGTACATTCCAAATGAAGAGTCTATTTGATTGGAATGTCTCGCCTGAAGGCTCTGAATTTGGTTGAGAACTCCACTTTTAGAACAGCTTAAAGCAATCATATATTTAAGGCTATGCGCTTCTAAATTTGATTTTACGGACTTGGGAAGCGAGCGGTCCTTTTTTTTGAATTTTTCATAGTCGGTTTGAGTAAAAAGATTATTCCAGTCAGCTGGTAAGAGAAGAGGGGAAGTTGGGAGCATTTTTGGTTTCCTTTTTGGGTAAAATCCGTAGGTTTTATAGCGGTGACGACAATTACAGGGTGCAGCCCGGCGCAACAAACCAATCAATAGCAAATTTTGCGAATTTTTTGCAAATTAAAAATTAAATATGTCTGGTTTCGGACAGGCTTTACTAAAGACGTCTAATGGAGGCGACAGTCGCGAACTTTTTTTAGACTATTAGGTTGGGGGGTTCTCTTCGAGTAGGCGCAGGTCACGACATAGCTCAAAGCGGAGAGGTTGGCTCCGATCAAAGCCGCTGCGTAGGCGAGCCCGTCGGGGTCTACAGACCACTCTTGATGATGGTACAAAATGTACCCGGTCCAACCGACAAATCCGGCGAACAGAGAAATCCATCCCGCAGATCTGGGAGGGTTTTTCAGATAAAGTGCTCCGGTAACAGGCACGAACAGCGACACAAACAAAAAGGCGCCTGAGTGGACCATCAAGCCGTAAATGTTTTGTGTAAACAAAGCCAGAGCGGCAGCTATGGCGCATAAAATTACATTGCTTAACCTTGCAGCTAGTAAAGGCCAGCGGCTCTCTTTGAGATCAAAAAGCCCCTGACAGATGATTGAACTGCCCGCCAGCAAGTAACTGTCGGCAGTGCTCATCGTGGCAGAGAGCATGCCAAAAATAAACAGCAGCATAGTCAGCGGGCTGGCATTTTGCCGCACAAGAGCGAAGATTACATTTTCTGAGCTTCCCTCTAAATTGACGACCAGGCGGCTATAATAGCCCACCAAAATCACGCCAAAACCAAGAAACAGGTAAAGCGCGGCCGATAACCAAAGGCTGATCTTTGCAGTTTTTGCGCTCGTGCAAGCGAAGACGCGCTGCATCAGATCTTGCCCCATTAAAGCGCCTAGCCCCGTCATGGTCAGCATGCCGATATAGGTAAGGTAGCCATGTTTGGCGTGTGCAACCGGAGCAAGTTCACTGAACCCATCGAAGAGCTTGTTGAGGGAAACAGAGAGATGCTCAGGATTGGAAAAAATCGGAAATAGAAGTGAGATCAGTCCCGCGGTGACAAAAAGAAGCTGCAGAAAGTCAGTCATTACTACCGCCCAAAGCCCTCCGAGCATGGTGTAGCCACCCACAGTAAGCCCAGCGACGCAGATACTCGCGGAAAGGGAAAAATCAGAAAAGCTATGGATAAGAAAACCGATGGCTACCAGCTGCGCGGCTACGGTGCCTATGTAGAAGGGGACCGTGGCGATCGCACAAAGACGCTCCACCGTAACGCCATAAGCGCCGCGCATCACCTCGTTGATGGTCTGAAGCTTGGCTTTGTATACACGGCCCGCGTAAAATAGGGCGCAGATAACAAGGGCGAGCGCACAACCGAAAGGATCGGGTAGAATAGGCGCCATGCCGCTTGCATAGACTACTGTAGACACCCCTAAAATAGAGCCAGCGCCAAACCAAGTTGCAGTGATGGTGGGAACAGCCCAGAATACAGAAAGCTTACGCCCAGCTAAATAGTAATCCTCTAGGTGCTTCACTCTTCCTTGGCAAAAAAAACCAACCAGAAGCAATAAAAACAGATAGAATCCAACAAAAACGAGCACCTATTCACCTGTAAGCTGTGGGAGTCCGTATTAATTCGAAGAAGATAGTAGCGACTTGCTGCTTTGATGGACAGAAAATGGCGATGGCCCGGCCGAGCCAGGCTGCCCAGTAGAGCAAGCGAAAGAGCAGAAGGCTCAGCAAAAAAATCGTCTCGAGGCGCCCGGTTGCTTTTGCCCGCGAGCGGCTCTATCAGGAATTGTGCGCAGCCTTCAAGCGAGGGCTAAATTAAACATTTTTCAGTTCAAGCTATGCAAACCAGTCGGTGCTGAAAACCGATTCTCGA
>CAYUJS010000014.1:39967-40521 GCA_964445105.1 uncultured bacterium
CAGCGGAGTCTCCGACTGAGAGCTACCAGTTCTTAACCCGCCGCCAGCAAAACTATCTGCGCTTGAAGCGGTTCAGCTAGTGCTGAAACCCGCCCTCAAGGCAAGTTTGAGCGCGCATAGAAGCTTTCGGAGGAGGTTCGATCGGCGAAGAAAAGTACCAGTGGATCTTCACCACTTTTGTGAATGCTGTATTAAGCCTCGAAGGAGGCGGGAAGAAGGTTATCTATCAGAGTCTGTGCTGTCAGGACTGCGGAGATGCATGTAAAAAACAGCAGCCGTTCAGGTGCGCGCAAAAATCTCTGCTCTCTTTACGGCTTAACGAAGCGCTCTAAAACAAGCAATCAGCGCCGATAGCGCTCTATGATTCACTCTTTAAGCTCTTTATCGGTGAGCGGCGTAAGATCTGGAGTTTGGACTAATTCTAACCATTCTGCTCACAAAACCAGCTTGAATGGAGCCGCTGCTCGCCGCCTCGGGACTTTAAGTTAGAGAGATCTAAACTGGAGTTTGGACTAATTCTAACCATTCCGCTCACAAAACCAGATCACCGGACC
>CAYUJS010000015.1:0-40166 GCA_964445105.1 uncultured bacterium
CGATCGCAAAAATGGAGGTAAAGGCCTTCCTTATCTGTCTGGGGTCGACCTTATCTAATCGCTCTCTCATGTAGGTATCACAGGGCTCTTGAGCCACCTGATAAAGAGTGCGCAGATTATGCTTGATACACTCAGTTTCACGTTCGTCGCTGAACTGTAGGAGCGAGGGAATCTTTAAGCTGAACATGGCCAAGCCAGACATTAAGCAGTCAGCAAGCGCTATAAGGCATTTTTTCCTCGAGGATCTTTTTCCGGATGATTAGGAGAGTCTTCAATAGCGCAAAAGGCCCTAGGAACTGATGACAGCAGTCCTTCAATGGATAAATACTGTTTTAGTGATCGTATAGAAGCCATAACACCAAAAACCAATGAAAAGTTTACGAAAAGATTTTTCTACGATGCTACCAAAGGATACCCGTAGAGGACATAATTTTTTAACGGGAACCGCTATTAGATGCTTACTCTCCGATGTCAACTTGGCCCATCGCAAAAAAATTACCGAAGCAGGCCTACAGGCCGTTAAGGCCGTCTACCCTAAGATTAAATTCTCTGGGTGCTAGCGGGGCAAATTCCTACACCGAATTGCCAAAATGCTTTTTGCTGTGTGGTTTCGTCCGCATGCGCCATTTCGCTAGCTCGCCTGTTTGCGGGGCAAACAAGAGTGAAAGCACGAAAAATGCTAAAATCAAACAGACAACTACTCCAGAGGTAGATAGGGGCAAGCCGTACACGCTTAGTAGGTGACGTGTGACGGCTACGGCTAATACTGAGGCCAAGGCGGATATGCATACGGCGAGCCACAAGACCGTTTGTAAATGATGCGTAAAGCGACGCGCAATTAGAGGCGGGCCTGTCAGCAAAGCTAGCACAAGCAAGACGCCGACCGCGCGAAAGGCCCCTACGCAGGTAATAGAGACCTGAAACATTAGTAGGTAGTTGTACAGAGTAGGCCGGTATCCCAACGCTGTAGCTAGCTGGGGGTCAAAAGTAGTGATTCTATAGCCTCTGTAGAGAAACAGAAAGAACAAAAGATTCATGGCTGCAATCAAACAGACTAGCCGAAAGTCGTTCGGATGCAACGCGTCTGCATTTCCCATGACTGCTTCTGTCCCCAAGTGCATATTTCTTGTGTAGAGCGTAACGAGGATGATCCCAAGAGAGAAAAAGCTATTAAAGACCAACCCAATGCTGGCATCTTCTTGTAATTTGACCGTTTTTATCAAAAATTCGGTTAAGAAAGAGGTCACGAATCCTGTCCCTATAGCAGCTACAAAAAGCAGTTGAAAATTCAGGGCGGCCCCAGTATGCGTGACGTCGATGATGGCTCCAAAGCTTTTTGACAGCAGGAAAGTCAACACAATACCCAGTAAAATCGAGTGTGATAAAGAGTTAGCCAACATGGTTGTGCGGCGCAAAACGAGGAAAGTACCGACAAGGGCTGTGGATACGCTTACGCCGATTAATACGGCCATTTGCAACTCGTCTGTAGTGAATGGCAATTGACCTGTGAGTAAGCCTGCGAGACGTTGGAGGAGCACTACAAAAAAACCTATAAAATTTTGGCCGTAATAAGGGTTACTCACAACATAGCCTTGGGCGGGATGGGTTGACGGTGGGGATCCCGCTGAGGATTATTTAGCAGCTGAGTCAGTTGTTCTTCAATCTCGGGGGTGAGGATGTGCTCCATTTCCTCCGCATTGCGGTGTACTTTTTCTACTCCCACGCCCAAATGATCTGCCAAATAGACCTCCCAGAGGCGATGTAGACGTATAATTTTAGCTGCGCGATGCTGTCCGTCGCGAGTTAGGCGGTACACCTGGTAGCCTAACGAATCAATCCAGCCGGCTCGGCGTAAATAGAGCAAAACCCATCTTAGATAAATTTTTGAAACGCTCTGAAACTTGGCAATCTGTGCAAGACTGACAGGCCCATCTGCGGAGGTATGCCAAATTGTTTTCAATACGTTTTCACAAATACATTGGAAGCGAAAAAACGTCACTCTCAGCAGTCGTTGCAAGAGGCCTCGGGCGGGCGCTAACAGAAGGGAAAGTAAGCAGATAGCCGAAGCGACGATTACGATGGTGGGCCCTGTTGGCAAAGCGAATGACTGCTGTGACAACTCTACCGCGAGGTAATTGCCGAAAAATCCGCTCAAAACTCCAAACAGAGCGGCTAGCGCCAGCATTATATAGAGTTTATTGGTGTATTGCCTGGCGGCAGCAGCTGGCGCAATCAACATGGCTGACATCAGCACCACCCCGACGGATCGCAGGCCAATCACCACCGCCAGTACAATCAAAACGGAGATAAGGGCTTCGATGCGCCGGACCGCCAGTCCCTGCGTGATTGCATGGGCGCGGTCGAAGATGATCATCTGTAACTCTCTATAGAGCAGAGCGATCAGCAGCACTGTAGCGAGCGCCAGTGCACCATATAAATAGATATGCCAGTCAGTCATTGTGGCACCCTGCCCAAAAAGATAATTTTGCCCTTGGCGATAAAGAGCTGTTTCCGTGAACTGTAGCTGGCTAGCCAACGTAACACCTATGCCGAAAAAAGCGGCCAAAACAAAACACAAGGCCGCATCGGCGTGGATGCGATAACGGTTCTGCAAGAGCGTAGAGAACCACAGGCCTATATACGCAGTAAAGGCTGCCGCGCTAAGCACGCAGAAGGCAAATGGAAAGCCCTCCGAGGCGCCATCCAAGGCAGAGGCGACAATAACGCCCAGCATGACGCCGGGGTACGAGGCGTGCGCCAGCGTTTCGCCCACTAAAGATTGACGACGTAAAAGCACGATCACACCCATCAACGAAGCCGACAAGCACATCAGTATGCTACCAACTGTTGGGGCACGCAAAACTGCATCCGTGAAATAGATTAGCGGCGAACGAAACATATAACGCTACTTGCCCTTTGGATAACGGTTACCATTTAAGCCCGCTTTCCTTTGTTTGTGAAAGGCGCATCGCTTGATCGAGGAGACAGTAACTTTTCCCATAGGCCTGATGCAGATGGCCCGGGGCAAACACATCCTTCGTTTCTCCACAGGCGACAAGACGCATGTTGAGGATCACTAACCAATCGAAGTAGTTTTCCACTGAGTTCAAGTCGTGGTGAACAAGTAAGATGGTCTTACCCTGGTCTCGTAAGCTTTTGAGCAAACTGACAATGACAGTTTCCGAAGCTAAGTCAATACCTGCGAAAGGTTCGTCCATAAAATACAAGTCGGCCTCCTGAAGCAACGCGCGCGCAAGGAAAGCGCGCTGCTGCTGACCGCCCGAAAGCTGACTGGTCTGGCGATTGGCAAAACCTACCAAGTCGACCAGCTGTAGGTAATGTTCCGCAGCTTCAACATCTGCCTTCCTCGGCCAATTTAGCATTCCCAATCGGCCATACCGACCCATCAATACTAGCTCCCGCACAGTAATCGGAAAATCCCAATCTACCGATTCCCGTTGGGGCACGTAAGCGACGCGGCTGCGTTGTTTTTTTAGACTCTCTCCAAAAAACTCAACCTTGCCAGACATTGGTTTAATGATCCCCATCGCGGCTTTAATGAGGGTGCTCTTGCCCGCGCCGTTAGGCCCGATGATGCCCACAAGCTTACCAGAGGGAATGGATAGCGAGATATCCCACAAAACAGGAGTTTTGTCATAATTGACAGTCAGTTGCTGAATTTCAAGCGCATTGGCCATAACTCTTAGGGCTCGGTTAAGTGTTCCTTGATCGTCCGTGCATTATGCCACACCATCTTTATATAAGTATCGCCATCAGATCCCGGATCGCCCATCGCATCAGCATATAGGGGGTCTGTAGAACAGCGAATGTTGAGTCCTATCTCCCTGCCTGCATGCACAATTTTGCGCAGCGAATCTTTGCTCACGTTCGTCTCAGGAAAGATAACATTGATAGCGTGCAGCTTGAGATAATCTAAGATACCTTGAATATGCGTGGGGCTGAGTTGACTTTCTGGCGAAAGCCCCTCAGGCGCTGCCACACGCTTCATCCATGTTTGATCCCTCACTTCCGCCGGCGGAGCCAAGTAAGCGCGCCCAAAATAATTAAACGCGTCGTGGCTAGAGACAAGATAGCGTCTGTCATCGGGAATTTCCTGCATCGCCTGTTTAATATGTTGATGGATTTCAGTCATCTCCTGTTGTAGAGCGTCGCCGCGTGCTTGGAAAAGCTGCGCATGCTCGGGCGCTGCCTCGCTTAAGACTTGGACGATAAAAGGGACTATCTGCTGCCAAATCGACACATCCATCCAAATATGCGGGTCAGCGGTTTCGCCTACATGAATGAGCCAATCAGGATGAGCCTGCATGATTTTGTCACCCAGAAGAACTGTGTGGGCGTTCCCCGCTAAATGGTTGGCGATGCTTGGATGATGCTCCAGACCGAGCCCGGTAGCAAAAATGACCTGCGCCGAGGTTAGTTTCTCATCGTCGCCTTTCACAAGCTGGTAAGAGTGGGGGTCCAGGCCGTTGCGGATCAGTACCCATGTATCGACTTCGCGGCCACCTACCGTTTTGACAATATCTCCAACTACCGAAGTGGTAGCCAAAACCTTAACTTTCCCGTTTGGAGACATCCAATCCTGTAAATGCGCCAGTTCCTCATGGCGATGGGTCGACGAACATTGGGCAAACAATAACAACGCTAAACAAGTAAGTAAGATCTTCATCAATTACTCTCTCCCAAGTTTCTTAACCATTCGTAGGTGTAAATACCTTTGGAACATCCCGACGCAAACTGGATCTGCAAAGCATAGCGCCCCAACTGCTTGAACGAGATGGCCTGTAGATCATTGGGAATAGTAACCGGATCAACCATTCGCCTGCCCGCATTTTCATCACAACAGCCAGCACAGGGGCATTGTCGCTGCAGCTGCGCCAACCGGTACTGGCCTGTTCTTCCATCTGGCCAGGAAACCGTGATGGAGTAAGCATCCTGCTGATGTATTTGCGGTACGTTAACAGTAGGAAGTTTGGGCAACGCCTTGAATCGGTGACCCAACTCCTCGAAAGCAGCGCTTGCTACCGAGGGGTAGTCGAAAATAGAGCGTCCCAAATCTCCACACTCACTCACTAAAGGATCGAGCGGCACCTGCTCCAACAAAGGCACGGCAAACTCTTCAGCCAAACGCCGCCCACCATCTTTGCCAAATGGATACGCTTTTGCCCCACTCGGCTGCACATAGTAGCTCATATTTTCCACAATTCCCAAAATGGGAACTTGAACCTGCTCAAACAAATGCATCGCCTTGCGCACGTCCATCAAAGCGACCTCCTGAGGCGTGGTCACCATGATAGCCCCGCTTAAATTGGCTTTTTGACACAAGCTCATCTGAATGTCCCCTGTTCCGGGTGGAAAATCAATCAATAGGTAGTCTAAGGGCCCCCACTCAACCTGTGTAATGAACTGGTGAATGAGCTGGTTTGCAATCGGCGCACGCACGGCTGTCGCATGATTTTCTTTGCCAAAAAAAGCCAAAGAGATCACCCGGATTCCGCTGCACATAGCGGGCATCAGCGTAGGCCCTTTTTGCGCAGGCAAAGTCTGTTCGGGGAGCATCCTTCTGACGGAGGGTCCGTAAACGTCTGCATCCAAAATGCCCACCTGAGCTCCCTGAAGAGCCAGCGCCAACGCCAAATTAATGGTTATCGTCGACTTGCCTACACCGCCTTTGCCAGCCGCGATGGCGATAATCGATTGCGGACCGGAAGTGGATAATAACGCCATGTTTGCCATTCGCCTATAAGCCCAGAAATCGCCATACTATGACAATCTAGCCAAGGTTTACGAGTTATTTTTCAGATTCGGTGCAAGCTTTTAATCCACAACAAATTATATTTTTGAATACATAATTAGGTTATAGCTTGGGCAGATAAACGGCTGCTGTTAGGTGCCCTCTAAGCTCCTTACTTCAATGCCTTTGAACATTTTTCTCAAGGAGTTATTTTTTGTTGCAAGAAAATCATATAATTCCATAGATTCCCCTTAATTAATTAAAAAGCGAGATCCTAATCGGCTTGTAGAGGTCCTATTTCTAGAACCTCTACGATGGATTTTGGGAAGCGAGCTTACAAAATTTGTAACAACAAAGGGATAGGTAGAACAATGAACGAACGAAATAACAAAATTGAACCGAAGGATTTGGAGCAGGTAATTGCCCAGGCCATCAAACGAGTGAGCGCTCGCAAAGAAAATGATCTTTGCCGCTATCTCCCCGTTTCTACCGGTGGCTACATGCACCATTTCACCATGCGCAAAATGAAAGGTGAGAATCCACGTCAGCTCATCCAATTGATCACAAAATACATCATAGATGCTGACAAACCCTCCACAGTGCCCCCAAAACAGCGCGCAGCACGCGGTTCCCGCAAGCGTCGTGATCAAGTTTCTTTTTCCAAGCAAGATCTCGAGCGCATGCTGAATATGGCCCGCACTGCAGGTGATAAAGAGATGATTCGCAAACTGACGCCAAGAAAAGATCTACGCGCCACTAAACGCGAATTGATCTCTTCCATACGACACGGCCGCGTTGAGCCTGAGCTATGGAATTCTTACGTGGAAACGATTACTCACCAAAATCAAGTGACAACTGCCAATAGCAATCAACCGGCACATGCTACTCTATAGTAGTCTCAAGGCCAATTGATAATAAGCGCAAGAAGCCAATTGTATTCTTGCGCTTTTTTATGTCA
This sequence comes from uncultured bacterium, assembly GCA_964445105.1. Taxonomy (GTDB): domain Bacteria; phylum Chlamydiota; class Chlamydiia; order Chlamydiales; family JAJFMA01; genus CAWBNS01. The sequence continues at coordinate 6,711 of CAYUJS010000015.1, forward strand.
CGACAACGGCGGCAGACCGGCGCTAACGGCACGTCTAGTTTGTGACGAGTTTATAGCCTTGGTTACAAGATGAGACCGATGGCTGTCTCAAAGCCATTCTGTCTCTTTTTTTCAGAGGGAGCTACTGCCGTTCAAAAAAGACCCTTGGGTTTTATTCGGTCTGTTATTACACTAGGACTCTTTTGGAGAAAAACTCGTTCTGTTTGGGGCGAGTCATTTATATTTTAGAGGAAAGAAAATCATGTCAAAAGCAGTAGAACAAGAATTTGGAAAAGTGAGAGGCCTTCTATGGCCTATTCATAGCTATGAGTTGAAAAAATTGATACCCATGGCGATCATGGCGTTTTTTATCTCTTTCAACTACACGGTGGTACGAGACACAAAAGATGCGCTCATCGTAACTAGCGCCGGTGCCGAAGCAGTACCCTGGCTGAAGACGATCGGCACCGTACCAGGCGCAATCATCTTCATGATCATTTATCTGAAGATGAGCAACATTCTGAGCAGAGAAAAGCTATTCTATGCCGCAATGGTCCCCTTTTTGGTCTTTTTTGCCCTATTCCCTACAGTTATCTACCCGTATCGCGAAGCGATCCAACCGACGTCAGCGCCTTGGCTAGAGGCTGTTCTCCCGCTGGGATGGCACGGCCTAATTGGCATGTACACAAACTGGACCTACTCACTCTTCTATATCATGGCAGAGCTCTGGGGTAGTGCTGTATTGTCGTTGATGTTCTGGGGCTTTGCCAACCAGATTACTCGTACCACAGAAGCCAAGCGTTTTTACAGCTTGTTTGGGATCGCGTTCAACTTAGCGCTAACCATTTCTGGCCCGTTGGTACAATACTATTCAGGTGAAGGCTCAAAAGTTGCCTTAGGAGTAGATGCAGGTCAGGTCATGCTCAACTCCCTCATGAGCGTTTTTGTCCTGGCCGCCTTGACCATCATGGCTACCTACTGGTGGATGAACCGCTACGTTCTTCCAGACCCTCGCTTTTACGATCCTAGCGAAGTAAAGAAAGAAAAGAAGAAACTCACCATGAGCGTAGGCGAAGCTGTCAAGTTCATTCTAGCTTCTCCTTACCTACTTTGCTTGGCAGTATTAGTCATGGCCTACGGCATTTCGATCAACCTTATAGAAGTAACCTGGAAAGATCAGGTTAGACTGCAGTACCCCACTAAAAACGAGTACAATCATTTTATGGGTGGATTCTCCGCAGCAACTGGCTGGGTCACAATCTTTATGTCCCTGTTTGTCGGTGGTAACTTGATCAGAAGCATGGGCTGGAGATTCTCCGCTCTGTTCACACCAGTGGTGATCGGCTTGACGAGCTTTGGTTTCTTTGCCTTCGTAATCTTTAAAGAAGATCTGTCAAGCTTAGCTGGGCTACTTGGCATGACACCTCTGATGATGGCTGTCATGTTCGGTTATGTACAGAACATCATGAGTAAGTCTTCCAAGTACACTCTCTTCGACCCTACCAAAGAGATGTCCTATATTCCGCTTGATTCCGAATCGAAAGTGAAGGGTAAAGCGGCCGTGGACGTTGTAGTAGCTCGTCTAGGTAAAGGTGGAGGAGCCGCTATTTGGATTTTCCTACTAGCGTTCGGATCGATCTCACAACTGCTCCCTATCGTAGGCATTATTGTTCTGGGCATCATCTCTGCGTGGATTATCGCGGTTGTCGCTCTGAACAAGCTCTACCTAGAAGCTTGTAAGCACAAGGATCTAGAACTGGCTGCTGAGGCCAATGCTAAAGGGAAATCCGAGAGCAGTCGCTAAAGTAGCAAGACAAGCTCTAAAAGCGCGTCTTAGTTAAAAATTAAAAGAGACAAAGCAGACAAGTTTCTGTTTTGTCTCTTTTTGTTTGTCCTTAGCCGGATTTGGCAACAACATACACCTAAATCCACTAGCACGCACAAATGACAGCGCGAAAGGGAAGCATACCGCCACTTGAAGGGACAAATATTCAAACAGCCCCCTTCTGAATGCGCTCCGGGCCGCCCTTCGAGGCTGCGCCGTTTCTAGGTTGTGCGAATAGCAAAGCTTTGCTATCGTCTCCACTTTATCACTGCATTTTATCGAGGAAGAGTACGCGATGGAAAAACAGAAACCTTGGCAATTATATCTTATCATTGCGGTAATCGCTCTGACGCTTTACAACGTCTTTCCGACCATTTTTTTCTATACAAAGCCCTTACAGGCGCCTGTCGATGCGCAACGCGCGCACCAAGTGGCAGAGGGTATTGTAGAAAGGGTGAATTCTCTAGAAGAACAATCGGTCGCCTGGTTGCGTTCACTTACGCATATGCTTCAGCTTAATCCAGCGAAAATAGAGCTGCGTAAAGACGACCCCCGCTTCATCGACGTCGTGTTCACCAAGCAACGCGACGCAGACATTTTCAAAGAGGTGTTGCCGCGCGCCGGCAACCTGATCTCATTTGTACCCGCCCAGCTAGGCTTAGGCCCCCAATACACGACCAAAGGCGAGTACCGTATCGTGGTTGAGCGCCGTATCGGCGTACATTTTGAGCAAAACGATTTAGACCATCTCTTCAAGTTCTCCTGGTTGTTTGACGAACAGGGCCAGCCCACGGCGCTCTACCGCCAACTCGTCTCGGATAGAGCAGCCGACTTAGCAGTAGTGCTAGCGGGCCCTAGCCCGAAAGCGAAAGAGGTGCAACAGCTCGATTCCGATCAGCTCAATGCCAAAACGCGCAGCAAAAAACTGTTAGACATCGCTCAAGACATCGTTGACGCAAAAACGGCGTCAGCTCTGCTGAACTCAACATTTCTGGAGCGTTACTATGCAAGCTACTCTCGGGATATCGGCCAAAAAGAAACCGCGGAAAAACTACTCGCGCGCATGAAAGAACTTAAGACCCAGGTTCAAGCGCAAATCGCTGCTGCTGATGCAGATCCCGAGAATAAGCACCAGGTACGTTCTTTACAGCGCCAAAATCAGCTTCTCGATCAAGCCACAGCACTGGTCGGTCAGCATAAAGCGGCCTTTAACAGATCAATTGCACCTATTGCCGCAGCCGAGGTAAAAAAAGCAGTAGAAACGGCTGCCATAGGTAGCTCTAAAGTGCAAACCTATGATCTCACAGGTCGCACCCCCTTTGTCCAAGCAATCGTCATCGATTGGGCCGCGCAAACTATACGTTTACAGCTTTACAAAGAGATCGAGCAGGCAAATAACAGTGAGACAAAGTCCGAAGCGCAAAATATCGCCAAAGAGCAACTGAACCAATTGATCGTCAGCGAAATCGCACGTCTTGCTCAGTGGACTGACGAGCAGTTAGACAACGTAGCTGACGGATTTTCTGTATCCCTGGCAAACCTCACCAACACCCGCAGTATCCTCGCTATGGACCTAGGCGTGATAGCAAACAAAGAGGTAGAGCAGGTACTACATCGCTTGAAAGATCAGTGGTCGCCCGCGCATCCAGACCTGGAGCGCGCTGTATACCCTATCGTATCTTGGAAAGACTACCTAGCACTCCCTTTACAACAGCAGAAGCTCGGTCTCGTGGTCTACGCACCTGTAGCCGAGGCTTCACAGCCGCAAGAGGGCTTTAAGTCCGACTCTATCTATGTGATCGCTCGCGGCTTAGTTACTGTAGCGCAAAAATATGGTGAGGCCGCTAAAGCTGCCGGCAGCGACCAATTTCTGGCCGACGTCGAAGCTCTCAAAGCGCTCATGGAACAACGGGGCTATCTCGGTGCCCCAGCCCAGGCTCTCGGTTTGCCTGCAGAATTTGCAGGGGATTATGTGTTCCTGCGGCCTGACTACTATGATGCATTAATTAAAGCTACGCGTGAAAGCCTCGACGTCAAAGGCAGCCGGCGGCTAGCAGTCCTCGATTTCACTGACTTGGAGCAGCGCATCGTTACCTTGAATAGCATTGAAGACCGCATACAGGAAGATCTGCTAAAATGGCGCGATGACTACGAAACTGCACAAGTCAGCCTGGACCATAACAACCGCTATCTAATCCCACCTCCAACAGAAAACCCCTTCTGGGCCAACTTGAAGCTAAGCGCCAGAAAGTACTTCCGCGGCGATCAAAATCGCGTGCTAAAATGGGGCCTAGATCTATCCGGTGGCAAAACAGTACGTATTGGTTTGCGCGACCAGAACGGCCGTCCTGTGACCGACGATACTGATTTGCGCCAGGTCGTTAACGAGCTTTATACCCGTATTAACAAGATGGGCGTCTCCGAACGGACGATCCGCGTCGAAGGTCATAACATTATCTTAGACTTTCCTGGCTCACAGGGAATTTCGGCTGAAGAACTTGTTAAAGCTTCTTCGATGACCTTTCACATCGTCAACGAGAAATTTAGCGATGCTAACCAGGAAACCTGGGACGACGCCAATAGGTTCTTGCAAAGTGTCTGGGACGAAGCGGTAGTAACTAACCGCAAAGATAGCGCCAGCTTAAATCAAATAGCTTGGAAGCGCCTCGGTGGCGATGAAGAGCTGCGCACACGCGTGGCACAGTCCCTGTATGATCAAGGTCTTCGCTTCAGTGGCCCGCAAGACCAGCTGCGCAGCGGCGCTTTCGACGACACCATATCCATGGTGGCCGTCATGCGTGGTAACGACTTTTCTCAATGGAAGGGGCATAGCCATCCGCTTGTCATCGTCTTCCGCAACTACGCGCTTGAAGGAGCCAGCCTCGACAACGTGCGCGTTGGTTACGACCCCAGGGAAGGCAATATGCTGATGTTTGAAGTGCGCTCCTCGTACCCCTCTAACGAGCGCCGTTCAGGCAGCCCCCAAGCCGATCTCTACTCTTGGACTGCACAGTTTGCTAAAGAAAAAATCCAGGGAACTCTCAAAGAGCATTATTCCGGCGGTAATGGCTGGCGTATGGCGGTCATCCTAAATGACCAAATCATCACCTCGCCAACTCTCCAAGGAGCCTTGAAGGACAAGGGACAGATTACCGGTGGCTTTAGCCAACGCGAAGTCAACCAACTGGCCTCCGATCTGAAAGCTGGTTCCTTGAGCTTTACACCCCAAATTCTCTCCGAAGAAAACGTCAGCCCCGAACTAGGCGCTGAGGAGCGCTCCAGAGGCATCGCGGCTTCATTCGTCGCGCTAGCGGCAGTAATTCTAGCCATGTGCGGCTACTATCGCTTTGCTGGTGTGGTCGCCTGTGTGGCCGTCTTCTTCAACTTACTCATTCTTTGGGGAGTCCTACAAAGCTTAGGCGCAGCCTTAACTCTGCCAGGCATTGCGGGTGTCGTCCTGACAATCGGAATGGCCGTAGACGCGAACGTGCTCGTCTTTGAGCGCTACCGGGAAGAGTTCCGCCTGTCCGGGCGCGTCGCCTCCGCTATTCAGGCAGGCTACCGCAAAGCCTTTACTGCGATTGTCGACTCAAACATCACCACGATCATCGCGGCGATCATCCTTATTCAGTTTGACTCCGGCCCGATCAAAGGGTTTGCGGTCACCTTGATTATCGGGATCATCGCCTCGATGTTTACCGCGCTGTTTATGACTCGCTATTTCTTCGCAGGCTGGGTGGCTAACCCCAAAAACAAAGAATTGAAGATGGTAGACTGGGTAGGACGTCCTAATTTCGACTTCCTGGCTCAGACCCGCAAGGCGGTAGTGCTCAGCCTAATCGTCATCCTCATTGGTCTAGGCTTGTTGTTTTCTCAGCGTCATACCATCTTTGGTATGGACTTTACCGGCGGCTACTCTCTGACAGTGACAGTAGCGGAAAACCCCACCTTGACCAACTACGCCGCAGCAACCAAGGCTGCACTCGAAAATGCGGGCATCGCAGCCGGTAATATTCAAGTGCAGCAGCTTAGCCGCCCCAATCAGCTGCGCTTGCGTTTAGGCATGGGGGTAGAAGAAAATGGACAGCCCCTGCGTGGCATGCCCGATAAGGTGGAAGCGCCAGGTGCCAGTTACGAATACCAACACAATCCGCGCCTTGCTTTTGTGGCCGAAGCCCTCGAGATGGCCGGCCTCAAGATCGAACCCTCGCAGCTTGCCTCGCTCCACCTGAACTGGACGGTCATGAGCGGGCAGTTCTCCGAGGCTATGCGCGACAACGCGGCCTACGGCCTTGGCCTGGCCCTCTTGGCTATCCTGGTCTACATCACCCTGCGGTTCGAATTTAAATTCGCTATCGCGGCAGTGATTGGCTTATCCCACGACGTGGTGGCTACCTTGGGCTTGCTTGCGCTCTTCCATATTATAGGCATGCCCATTGAAATCGACTTACAAGTCATCGGCGCTATTATGTTGATCGTCGGCTACTCGTTGAACGACACCATTATCGTCTTTGACAGGCTGCGTGAAGACCGGCGCTTACTACGTAAACTAAGCTTCGCCCAAATCATCAATCACGCGCTCAATGTTACATTGAACCGTACCTTGATGACCTCCGGAACAACTATGCTGGTCCTGTTTGCGCTAGTGCTGCTTGGAGGTAAAACCATCTTTGGCTTCGCGCTAGTCATGTTGATGGGCGTTGGTATTGGCACGCTCTCCTCCTTGTTCATCGCTCCCCTTATGTTGCTCTATTTCCACAATAGGGAAGAGCAAAAGCAGCTTGAAGCGGCGGAGTCAAGAAAATAACGCCAGAAACGGCAGCTGGTCCGTCCGGCTGCCGTTTTGGGCTCAGCTATAGATTTAGGTGCATTAATTGGGCCACCCCGTGCCCTGTTTACTTGGAGAGGGAAGAGGGAAATAGGATCGGAGAGAACGCATGCACGGACCCAACCAACAGCTTGAAGAACCTCTTTGGATTTTTCCAAAACAAGACGAAGAATTAAAAAAAGAGATCATACGCGAATTCAGGTTACATCCCGTGACCGCGCAGATCCTCGTATCACGTGGCTTCTCCAAACTGGAATCCATTAATCACCTACTGTACGCCCAGCTCCCAGACCTCCACGACCCCTATCTCCTAGTGGGTATGGAGCAGGCGGTCCGCCGCATCGTCCAGGCTGTTGACAACCAAGAACCCATCCTTGTTTACGGCGATAACGACGTAGATGGCATGACAGGAGCCGTACTGTTAACGGAATTTCTGCAAAAAATCGGTGCTAAGGCTTTTGCCTACCTCTCTAACCGCTCTATCCTCCGCCATAAACTTTACGTAAATGCGCTAGAATATGCTTTGCAGCACGGATGTAAGCTCATGATCACAGTCGACTGTGGCATCACCGCAGCCACTGAGATCGCTCAGGTGGTCGAGCAAGGCGTCGATGTCATTGTAACCGATCACCACGAGCCCACCGATCAAATCCCCTTATGTGTCGCCACGCTCAATCCCAAGTTAGTGAACAACACTTATCCTAACCGCGAACTGACCGGGGCAGGGGTGGCGTTCAAGCTAGTGCACGCAGTCATGAATCACTTTGCCCAAGAGGGCAGGATTTCCGCCGATAAAATCGATCTAAAGCAATTTCTCGACCTGGTTGCCCTGGGCACTGTTTCCGATATGGGAGCGCTGGTCGACGAAAACCGTATTCTCGTCCGCTATGGACTCAAGCAGCTGCGCCGTAGCAAACGCGTCGGACTTTTGCGCCTGATGGAGATATGTGAGATCAGCGACCAAGACCTCACAACTTTTGATATCGCTTCCAAAATAGCCCCGCGCTTGAATAGCCTCGGACGGATCGACGACCCCCAGAAAGGGGTCGAGTTACTTATGCTTAAAAATACCGAATCTGCCGAGCGGCTCGCGCAGGAGCTAGACCTAAACAATATCGAACGGCAGCGCATCGAACGCGCCATGTCGAAAGATGTAGAAACCACCATCGCGGATAACCCCAGCATCCTGCAGCGCAGGGCGATTGTGATGTACTCTGACAAGTGGCATCCAGGCATTGTGGCTATTGTCTGCACCCGCATCTCTAAGCTATACAACAGGCCCACCGTAATGATCGCCATTGAGGGCGACGTCGGCAAAGCATCGCTGCGCTCCATCCGCGAGTTCCCTCTCTTGACGGTCCTAAAAAATAATGCCTATGCCCTGCTCAATTTTGGCGGTCACGACTACGCCGCGGGCCTGACCATTCAACGTGAAGATATTGAAGGCTTCGCACACCGCTTTGTCGAGGCTGTCGAAGCCCATCTCAAAGAAGAAGACATCATGTCCAAACTTTACCTGGATGCTGAGGTGAACTTCAGCGAACTCACCTTCGACTTCATGGAATCGATCCGGCTACTCGAGCCATTCGGAAACGAGAACCCCGCGCCCGTTCTTTACTGTGACGTTAAACAAACCTGGTCTCCTAAAATTGTTGGCAGAGATCACCTGCGCATGTACCTAGAGCAAGGAGACCGCGTCTTGGAAGGCGTCGCCTTTGGCAAAGCCCATCTAGCACCCCTGTTAAAGAAAAAAAACCTGGAGCTGCGCATCGCTTTTACTCCCCAGGTTAGTATGTTTCAAAATAAGTCAAGTATCCAGCTACTCATTAAAGACTTTCAGATCATCAACGAAAAGCCCGACCAGCCAGATGCGACCTGAGTGATCACTAGGTTCAAAAAAACAGCCTGAACGCCCTTCCTTCTTTCAATAAAAACCTATACACGTATGATGAGGAATGGATGAACAGGGAGTCGTTGTGGCGATCGATATGGATCTACAGGCGGAAATACTAGCGCAGAAAATCAGGCATTATCTGATTACGACGATGGGCCGCACGGCACAGGATGCCAACGAGGATGAATTCTACCGCGGCCTCACCTACGCACTGCGCGAAGAGACGATGATCCATTGGCTGGCCACCGTTCAAACCATCCAGCAACGCGACGCGCGGATGCTCTACTACCTCTCCATGGAATATCTTCCCGGCCGGCTGCTCGCCAACAACATCACCAACCTACAGTCTTTAGAGCTGGTGCGCCTTGTATTGCACAAGATGAACCGTAGCTTTGCGGAGATCGTCTCGCGCGAAACTGACCCGGGGCTAGGCAATGGTGGCTTAGGCCGCTTAGCTTCCTGTTTTCTCGACTCGTTAGCCACACAAAACTACCCCTCGCGTGGGTATGGGCTGCGTTATCAGTATGGCACGTTCGAGCAGCAACTTTGGGAGGGGGTTCAAATTGAGGCCCCTGACACCTGGCTGGTGAGCGAAAACCCTTGGGAATTTCGCAGGGATCTGCGCAAAGTTACGGTCAAGTTTTGTGGACACCTCTTGCCGGATAAAAATCTGCACGGCGACGAAATTTTCCAGAGTAAGGAGTGCGAAGAGGTCTCGGCCCTACCGTATGACATCCCCATTATTGGCTACAGTAAGCAGCATCGCTTCTCTGTAGCCACGCTACGGCTATGGACGACCAAGGAATCGCCTCGCAATTTTCAGCTACAACGCTACAACGCGGGCCGGCTCGACCAAGCCGCTGAAAACAGCGCCCTGACCGATGTGCTCTATCCCAGTGACCATCACGAGACAGGTAAGCGCATCCGCTTGAAGCAGGAGTTTTTACTGGTCTCAGCCTCGCTGCAGGACATTTTCAGGCACTATTTAGAAAATCATGAAAACTTCCGCGCCTTCGCCGATAAAGTACGCATTCAAATCAACGACACCCACCCAGCACTGGTCATTCCAGAGCTGATCCGCCTGCTTTACAGCCAATATGACCTGCCATGGAGCCGCGCCATCGAGATCGCGCGTGAGGTCACAGGGTACACCAACCACACCATCCTGGCCGAAGCATTGGAGCAGTGGGACCAAAACTTGCTAAGCTATTTACTGCCCCAGCAGTACAAAATCATTGAGAAACTCAACCTCGAATTTCTGACTGAAGCACGCAAGCGCTTTCCTGGCGATGAGCCGCGCATCCGGCGCCTCTCCATCATCGAAAATGGCCGCGTGCGGATGGCGAATCTGGCCCTCTTCGGCGCCCATCGCGTCAACGGCGTCGCCGCACTACACACAGAGATCCTGAAAGAAAAAGTATTTCGCGATTTTTATGAGATGTACCCCAACCGGTTCGTCAATATCACCAACGGGGTCACCCCGCGCCGCTGGCTGCTACACTGCAATCCCGATCTAGCAAAGTTCATTTCCAAACGCATTGGCGAAGACTGGATCACGGATTTCACCCAGATCAAAAAACTGGCGGAATATGCCTCTGACGCATCTTCGCAGCAAGAGTTCTTGGACATCAAACAGAAAAATAAAGAACGGCTGGTCGACTATTTAGCCCAGCAAAACAAGTCGCGCGATGCCCAGGGAAATTTTGTCGACGAGCTGCCGCTTCTCGACTCCAACGCTTTGTTCGATGTACAGGTCAAACGAATCCATGAATATAAGCGCCAGCTCATGAATATTCTGCATGTGCTAATGCTTTGGGATGAAATTCGTTCACAGCCGCACACAACGCGTGTGGCCCGCGCTTGCATAATTGGAGGTAAGGCAGCAGCTGGCTATGAAACTGCAAAAAACATCATTCGCCTCATCCACTGCGTGGCACGCAAAGTCAACTTAGACCCAACACTCAACGGCTTGCTTAAAGTGGTTTTTGTGGAAAACTATAACGTCTCCCGCGCAGAAGCGATTATGCCAGCTACGGACCTCTCCGAACAGATCTCAACCGCGGGCATGGAAGCTTCGGGCACAGGTAACATGAAGCTGACGATCAACGGCGCGCTGACCATCGGTACCGATGACGGCGCTAACATTGAAATGCGCCAAGCTGTCACCGACTCCTGGTGGCCTTTTCTCTTTGGAGCTTCCTCCTCAGAGCTTGAACAAATGCGACAAGCCCACACCTACAACCCATGGGATGTCTACACCAACAATCCAGCTATTGGCCAAGCTTTGGATCATTTAAAGGATGGCAGCCTAGCCACCAACGATGGCGAGCACCAGGCGCTTTTAAGTCTGTTTAACGATCTGTTAATGGGCCAATATGGCCAATCGCCAGACCGCTTCTTTGTACTGAAAGATCTAGAAGCTTACTATAGCACACAAAAAAGCGTAGAGCTTCTCTTCGCGCAACCTGACCGATGGGCTACCTACTGCATTCACAACATCGCTGCCATGGGCACTTTTTCCTCTGACTATACGATCAAAAACTACGCGACTAAAGTGTGGGGCCTAGAGCCCTGCCCCATCGACGAACAAATTCTAGCGCGCATCGCGCATGAATATAGCCAGCACAACAGCTGTAGAGTCTTAGGTTTGTAATCTCCGTCTCAGCTAAAGCGCGAGTTTATGCATTTGGCGCAATAGCTCTGGGATACCTTCGCCGCTGAGTGCGGAGATGCGCACAACAGCTTTTTTATCGACCTTAGGAAAGGCATCAAGGAACGCTTTGATGTGCTCTGCTGCCTCTTCCGTATCGATCTTATTGAGAACGATCAGGCAAGGCCGCTGGATTAGCTCTTCTTTGTACTCACGCAATTCATTCAAAAGTACGCGAAAATCATCTGCGGGCGTGCGCCCGTCGATGCCTGAGCAGTCCAGCACGAATAGCAGCAACTTAGTGCGCTCTATGTGGCGTAAGAACTCAATACCGAGGCCGCGGTTCTGGTGGGCGCCTTCAATGATACCCGGAATATCTGCTACGAGCAGATGCGTGTAATCGTCGAACTGCACATAACCAAGATTGGGCGTCAGGGTCGTAAATGGATAAGGGGCAATCTTGACCTTAGCGTGCGCCATTGCCTCGATGAGCGTCGATTTTCCAGCATTTGGAAAGCCTACTAGACCGACGTCGGCAAGCAGCTTAAGCTCTAGCTCAACATTGCGGATATCGCCCTCTTTACCGGGGGTAGCATAGTTAGGGGCCTGATTGGTCGAGGTGCGGAAGCTAGCGTTACCGCGACCGCCACGTCCCCCTTTGCACGCTTCCCAGCGCTGGCCCGGTTCTGTTAAATCGACCAAAACCTCACCTGTGGCCGCGTCTTTTACTAACGTACCGCAGGGAACTTTCAGAATAAGATCTTTACCCGTCTTGCCTTGACGCTGATTTACCCCGCCGACGCCCCCGTTTTCAGCGCGCAAAATGGCGCGACGACGGAACCAATCGAGGGAAAATACCTGAGGATCGGCTTCGAAAATAACCGACCCACCGGGACTGCCATTTCCACCGAAAGGGCCACCTTTGGGGATGAACTTTTCCCGTCGCCAGGCAACGACACCGTTACCGCCCTTGCCTGCGACGAGCTGAATTTTTAAACGATCAACAAACACTAGCTACTGCTGGGGACGATAGAGACAACCGTCCGAAAACCTTTGTAAAAAGAGACTGTGCCATCAACTAAAGCGAAGAGCGTGTCGTCATTCCCACGGCCCACGTTAGTGCCAGGGTGCCATTTAGTACCGCGCTGGCGCACAAGAATATTGCCAGCTCTTACAGTTTCACCGCCTGCTTTTTTAATACCCAGGCGTTGTGAATGACTGTCGCGGCCGTTACGAGTAGAACCTTGTCCTTTCTTATGAGCCATTTCCCTGTCCTTCGTTGTGTTTGTGGTTCGCTTGAGCGGAGATCTCGTTGATCTGCACACGACTATAGCGCTGGCGGTGACCCACTTTGCGCGCTTGGTTTTTACGCCGCTTGTATTTGTAAGCGATAACTTTCGGACCAAATACCTCTTCTTGCACCAATTCGGCGGTCACAACATAGCCGGCCACAGTCGGCTTGCCTACCTGAGTTATTTCGCCATCGCTAACAAAGAGAACTTTGTCAAAGGTGACCTGAGAACCCAATTTAATATCTACCAAGTCTATATCTATGACTGCGCCTGGCTCCACGCGATATTGCTTGCCGCCAGCTAGGATGATTGCGTACATGAGAATAACCTTTATTTCCACTTAATCATTTACAAAACCCTGATTGTAGGAGGACTTCTGTTTGAAATCAATGGAAAAATCCGCTACACCTCGTACTATGCTTACAGGGACTACCTTCTGGCTCATTTTCAACTTGTCTATCCTGGCTCTTTTAGCGCTGGACCTTTTCGTTTTTCACCGCTCGGCGCGCGAAATTTCGGTAAAAGAGGCATTGAGTTGGACTGCCTTCTGGATGAGCCTAGCGCTCTTTTTTGGATTGCTTGTCTATTTTGACCGCGGCTCTGAGGATGCACTGAAATTTCTGACGGGCTACCTCATCGAATATGCATTGAGCGTGGACAACTTATTCGTTTTCCTGCTTCTCTTTCGCTACTTCACTCTGCCCAAAAAGCTGGAGCACGACGTTTTATTTTGGGGAATTTTGGGAGCCGTCTTGATGCGCGCTCTCTTTATTTTCGCAGGCTTGAGTCTTATTTCTGCCGCACATTGGGTTCTGTACCTGTTTGGCGCGTTTCTGACCGCGACAGGAATTAAGTTTGCCTTTGAAAAAGACAAACAGATAGAGCCCGACAAAAATCCAATCTTGCGCCTATTGGGTCGCTATTTCCCGGTGACCAAAATCTACCATGGCCGCAAGCTTTTCGTGCGCGAGCAGGACAGGCTTATGGCCACCCCCCTGCTCGTTGTCCTGCTCTATATAGAGACTACGGACATCGTGTTTGCGATTGATTCCATACCCGCGGTCATGTCCATCACCTTGGACCCGATACTGGTTTACACCTCAAATGTTTTTGCCATTTTAGGGCTGCGCTCGCTCTTCTTCGCTCTCTCGGGCTTAATGGCACTGTTCCACTACCTACATTACGGATTAGCCGCAATCTTGATTTTCATCGGCACCAAAATGCTGATCAATCCTTTCTGGAAAGTACCGATCGCGCTCACCTTGGGCGCCATCGGCATTATTTTAGCTGCCTCTATCCTTTTGTCGCTGCTCGTAAAAAAACGCGTCAACAGCCCCCACTAAAAAAGGGAAACTTAGCTCAGCAAAGGCTGCCAGCAGGCTTAATTTGCAACGAACCTGCAGTCTTGGCTGCGGATAAGGACCAAAATAAAGCTGGTGACTGTCTTGAAGCCAGCCGGTCTCTTTTTTTGCGGGAGCTACTATAAAATGCGTAGTTTGATTGCCATAATTGTCACCCTAATGTATGCTCACTCTTCCAAACAAGGCCAGATAGCTCAGTCGGTAGAGCAGAGGACTGAAAATCCTTGTGTCGCTGGTTCGATTCCAGTTCTGGCCAATCTCTCTATGGCCCACACTCTCTTCTAATGTTCATTTTCAACTCGTGTCACAAGAATTGCGTTGAGCTGCTTGCCAGCTCTTTGTCAACAGTTTGATGGCTTCAAATAGTGGAACGGCGAAAGTCCGCAGGTGCAGACGAAGATTCATAAAAAAGCAGCAGGCAGAGCTTGCCTCTTCTGGTTCAGGTTGAGCAGAGACCCACTGAGGATGAAGGGAAGGCGACAATTTGAAATCTCGCCTAGAATTAATTTGAAGGCAGATTGCAAACTATAACACACTTTGACAACCGATCCAGGGTAGTGCCTTGGAGTATTAAGTCTCAACGCCCTTCGGGCTGCTTGAGACTTAGATCGTTTTACCTGTATCATTCAGAATGCTCCACAAGCCTTTTAATAAAATTTTTGGTGTGGGCAACGCCGAATTGAGTATTTAGAATTTTTCGGTTAAAAGTGCTCCCAAGATTGCTTGTCAGCTTGAAAAAGCTGGCTAAGGCTTGGCCTGTTTTCAGATCGACGATTTGCCTTCATCTAACCGTACGATCGTCTAACCCTCTTTGCGGCCCTTTGCGACTTCGTGCTAAATACCGCCTGTTACATAGCCTAGAAAAGCCTATTTTTTCTTTGTAAAGCCTGAGGCTTTTGCCCTGCGGTATAAGCTACCTGACAGCAGCTCAACCCAACTTCTTTTTTAGCGCCCAATACTTTGTTTAGCTTCAATATGCGCGGGCCCGATATAGCCTGCGGCCCCCTGGGACTGCAGTACTACCATGTCTTTCACGATGTTCAGCGCTTCCTTGAGTCGGTAGTCCTCCACATTGAAGCTTGTTTGGCTAGCTTCACTCTGCTCACCAGTCAGCTCCTTAAGATAGGTTTGATACCTCTGATCGCTCTTCTGGCGCGCATCGCTCTTAAGAGCCAACTGCGGGATCATCCGCTCCCAAACAGTGACTCTGCTCTGCAAATTAGGAAGGTAATATTTCAAAAACCATCCCTTAGACTTAGTATCGACGTCTTTTAGCTCATCGTTAAAGCTGGGATCGATCTTATCTGCGGGAATAGGATGTTCTAGATATTTTTCGCCAACTTTAGTCTTGCTGTAAGGCCCAGCGAGCAGCACGTCAGACTTAACACCGGCTAACTGCGGTGAACGTCCTGAGGGGGTAAAGTACTCCCCCACGGTCACCTTAAAGTAGGACGATGCACCCGTGTCTGTCACTGTTTGCGCTTGGATGGTGCCTTTGCCATAGGTGCGATCATCTCCCACAACTAACGCTACCCCGTAGTCGCGCAGGGCCTGCGTTACAATTTCTGCCGCCGAAGCGGTCAGGCGAGAGGTCAAGATCACAAGCGGACCGGTGAAGTAAGCGTTAGAGTCGAGGTCGCGATAGTACTGCTTCTCACCATCAGAATACTTTGACACCACGACTACGCCATCTGTAATGAATAGGCCCGCTACCTTCACTGCTTGGGTTAGGTAGCCGCCAGGATTATTTCTGAGGTCTAAAACCAGCCCTAACAACTTACCTTTGCTTTTCAACTCGCGCAGGGCTTTGCTAACATCCTGAGCAGCGCTTACGCCGTTTTCTCCCTCATAAAAAGTATCCAGGCTGATTGTACCGACGATGCCATTTTCGTAGGCCTCATAGCTAGTTTTCGCACGCGAATCCTGCATTACAATTTGTTCTCTCTTTAGTGCAACGTCAAACGGCTTAGCTACTCCTCTCTTAAGAGTAAGAGTAGCCGATTCTGCCTTACCATCCCCACGTATCGCCAACACCACCTCTTGCAAGGTCATCTCCTCGACGCTTGTGCCATCGACGGCTAACAACTGGTCTTTCACTTCGATCTGCCCGCTTTTTTCGGCAGGCGCCCCTTTAATCACCCCTTTGATGGAGTAGCCCTCAAGGTCTTCGACGAGCTCAATTCCAATTCCCTTAAAGCCCTTCTCGAGGCGTGTCCTCATATCCTCGGCTTCGCTATCGTTAAATACCGTCGTATGGGCATCTAAGCTTTTGGAGAGCGCTTTAAGCAAATGGAGAGCGAAGAGATGTTCCTGGTCGGGCGCGCTCAAAGTTTGACTTCCAGCATTTTCAAACAAATATTTATCCTCGGAAGAGCGCATGGCCTCTTCGTATCTCTTGGCAATGAGCTTTTGTTTAACCATCACTGGATCTACCCCGAAGCGATCCATCTGCATATTAATGAAGTTGATGAGTTTTTCTTTTTGACGTTTCTCTAATTCAGCCAGCGAAGAGGCGTACTGGTCCCAAGCAGACGGCTTTTTGTCGCTTCCAACACTAAGGCTGTTCTTGGCCTCAGCAAATAAAGCGGGCAGATCTTTTTCGTACCCCTGCCGAAGCTCACGCGCACGTCTCATAGATGACTGGAGTTGCTCGTCCAATGTGCGGAAGAAACTATAGTCACCCTTTTTATACTGAGCCATTAGCTGAGCTATGGATTGGTCGGACATCTGCAACAAAGGATCTGCCTCCGCTTGCAATAGATAGATGCGATCTGGATCGGCCTGGTCCAGATAGATCTGCACCGAGCGCTGCATAATCGCGCTGCTTAGATCATGTTGATCAACGTGCTCCCTCAAAATTTGCTGCATGATCTGTTGCACATCGTTCATACTCAGATGGCTGGTATCCGCCATCGCGCTGACCGCCATGCACATCAATAGTGACAAAGCTAGAGATCTGATAATTTTCATGGCAAAGTCCCCCGAATGCACTAAAACGCTTTCATCGTTTTCGTTGCAAGAAATCTCTTTACTCTTCGTCGGGAGTAGACAAATACAGCAGCTTCCCTTATACTGCCCTTGACTTTCGGCGGAAGAGGCTTTCGCCGGAGAAATAACCATTTTTGGATTGATTAAGGAGCAGGCATCGATGCCGACAACGAGTCAATTAATTCGCACACCGCGAACAAAGAAGATCAAAAGAAGCAAATCACCAGCGCTACAGGGATGTCCTCAGCGCCGTGGAGTTTGCGTACAGGTTAAGACCAAGACACCTAAAAAGCCGAATTCGGCTTTGCGTAAAGTGGCTTGGGTTCGCTTGTCGACAGGGCAAGAAGTAATTGCTTACATCGGCGGCGAAGGCCATAACCTACAGGAACACAGCATTGTGTTAGTGCGCGGCGGTCGTGTAAAAGACCTACCCGGCGTGCGTTATCACATTGTGCGTGGAGCCTTGGACTGTGCGGCTGTAAAAGACCGCAAGCAGAGCAGATCGAAATATGGCGCCAAACGGCCCAAGTAACGCTAGGAAGCCTGTTTTTGAATAGGCCTCCTGGCCCGTGATTTGCGTTTAACACGTTCAAACGCTAATCACGCGCAGGTTTTTTGCAAAAAAAACCAGGTGAAGATCGAAATCTTGCCGAACGAAACGTTTAACAAAGATTAAGAGGAAACCCATGTCTAGAAGACACCGCGCGGAGAAAAGAGAAACCGTTCCCGATCCAGTTTATAACAGCGAAACACTGGCTAAATTCATTAATAAGATCATGATCCAAGGCAAAAAATCTGTCGCCCGCAGCATCGTTTACGGCGCTTTAGAGCAGTTTGCCAAAAAAGTGAAGGCAGAGAACGCTCTAGAGGCATTCGAAACAGCTCTAGAAAATGCCAAACCTTCGCTAGAAGTAAAGTCCCGCCGTATCGGCGGCGCTACCTACCAAGTGCCTATCGAAATCGCACCCGCACGCCGTACCTCTATGGCGATGGGCTGGATCATCAAGCACTCCCGTTCTAAACCCGGACGTCCTATGGTCGAGAAGCTCGCCAACGAACTAAGCGACTGCTTCAACAACCAAGGCACCACCATCAAGAAGAAAGACGACACGCACCGTATGGCCGAGGCTAACAAAGCTTTCGCCCACTATAAATGGTAGGTAAAGGAGTCCACACCCTATGGCAAGACCGCAAAACGAAGAATTAAAAAACGTCCGCAATATTGGCATCATGGCTCACATCGATGCTGGTAAAACGACAACTACCGAACGGATTCTCTACTATTCCGGACGCCTACACAAGATGGGCGAAGTGCACGAAGGCGCCGCCACGATGGATTGGATGCCGCAAGAACAAGAGCGCGGCATCACTATTACGTCCGCCTCCACGACCGTGTTTTGGAAGGAAGCTAAAATCAACATCATCGACACCCCCGGCCACGTAGACTTCACTGTGGAAGTAGAACGCTCTCTGCGCGTTCTAGACGGCGCCGTCGCGGTCTTTGATGCTGTTTCTGGCGTAGAGCCCCAATCCGAAACCGTATGGCGCCAAGCCGAACGCTACAACGTTCCCCGCATCGCCTTTGTGAACAAAATGGACCGTATGGGTGCCGACTTCTTCGGGGCTATCGATTCAATGCGCGACAAGCTACACGCCAACGCCGTCGCCGTCCACTGTCCCATCGGCGCGGAAAGCGAATTCAAAGGCATGGTTGATCTCGTAAGGATGAAAGCCTACTTCTTCCACGACGAAACCCTCGGCGCCGACTGGGATGAACAGGAAATTCCCGAAGAAATGCTCCAAAAATGCCAAGAGATGCGCGGCCACCTGCTTGAAGAGCTTGCCAGCATCGATGATGACGAAAACAACGCCTTTCTCACTAAAGTACTCGAGAGCCCAGAAGCGCTGACCGACATAGAGATCAATGCAGCTATCCGCAAAGGTGTCGTCAGTAACAAGCTAAACCCTGTTCTTTGCGGCTCTGCCTTTAAGAACAAGGGTGTCCAGCAGCTTCTAGACGCAGTCATTCACTGGCTTCCCTCGCCGCTAGACCGCGGCCAAGTAAAAGGGCACCTCGTCGACGGCGACAAAGAAGTTTTCATCAATCCTATTGATAGCGAGCCATTCGCAGCGATCGCTTTTAAGATCGTAACTGATCCTTACGTCGGACGTCTGACCTACATCCGTCTTTATAGCGGAACGCTGGAGAAAGGATCAACCGTCCTCAACACCTCCAAGGACAGCAAAGAGCGCATTAGCCGTCTGCTAGAGATGCACGCCAACCAGCGCAAGGAACGCGACGAGTTCTACGCCGGCGATATCGCCGCTTGCGTCGGTCTCAAAAAAGTGACTACGGGCGATACACTCTGCGCCCCAGAACGGGCAATTATCCTAGAGAAAATGGAATTCCCAGAACCCGTTATCTCGATGGCGATCGAACCCAAAACGAAAGCAGACCGTGAGAAACTGGCCAATGCCCTAGGATCTCTCTCTGAGGAAGATCCTACCTTCCGCGTAAACACCAACGAAGAGACTGGCGAGACCATCATTGCCGGTATGGGCGAGCTCCATCTGGAAATTCTGCGCGATCGTATGATTCGCGAATTCAAGGTCGAAGCCAACGTCGGTAAGCCGCAGGTAGCCTACAAAGAAACCATCACGCAGAACAGCGCAGCTAAAACCAAGTTCGTCAAACAATCAGGCGGACGCGGTCAGTACGCTCACGTTGAGCTCGAAATGCAGCCTGGTGAACGCGGTAAGGGTATTGAAATCGTCAGCAAAATCGTTGGCGGTGTCATTCCCAAAGAATACATCAACCCAACTATCAAAGGGATTGAAGAGGGCCTTAGCACAGGCGTTCTCGCCGGCTTCCCCATCGTCGATGTATCTGTACAGATCGTATTTGGGTCCTATCACGACGTTGACTCCAGTGAGATGGCCTTTAAAATTTGCGGTTCTATGGCTGCCAAAGATGCCGCTAAAGCCGCTAAGCCAGTCATCCTGGAGCCGATCATGAAAGTCGATGTCAATACCCCCGAAGCACATGTGGGTGATGTCATTGGCGACCTTAACCGCCGTCGCGGTAGGATCCTCGGCCAGGAAAACATCAAAGGCGGTGTGCTAATCCGCGCTGAGGTACCCCTCAGCGAGATGTTTGGTTACTCGACGCAACTACGGTCGCTCTCTTCAGGGCGTGCGACTTATGTGATGGAGCCCGCCTTTTTTGAAAAGGTTCCAGCGAAAGTTCAAGAAGAAATCACGAAAAAATAAGGGAATTATGGCAAAGCAAACACGCCCTCAAGAAGCCGCTCCAAAGAAAGAACGGCCTAAAATCCGTATCCGTCTTAAGGGATATGACCAACGCTTGCTCGACAGATCTACCGCAGATATCGTCGAAACGGCAAAGCGGACTGGCGCAGGTGTGGCAGGCCCCATCCCCCTTCCCACACGCCGTGAAATCTATACGGTTCTTCGGTCCCCGCACGTCGACCGCAAGTCGCGTGAACAATTCGAAATCCGCACACATAAGCGCCTCATTGATATCCTCAACCCCACTAGCAAGACCATCGACGCGCTCAAAACGCTCACCTTGCCTGCTGGCGTGGACATCAAAATTAAGGCGTAAAAATAAGTATCCGTCCAAGGGGCAGGGGCCATCGATCAATCGTCGATTTACCCTCTCTACCCCTTGGACATAATGCTAAGCGCACTCTTTATCAGTAATCCCCTTTAAAACAGCGGCGAGCCTTATCCGTATCGCCAACTAGGCCTACTGCCTGCCCGCAATGAGTCAGTTTCTTTTTTTAACAAGAACTGCCGGCTGCTTATTATACTTCTTGCTGTTTTACTTTGTACTGCGTTAAACTCCCTTGCCTTAAGTACAGTTAAAAAAAACCACACCCTCATTCAGGAGCCATGCAATGCTTGATAAGTTCAACCAATTAACTTCCGCTGCCCAATTCGTTCGGGCCCGCCTTTCTCCCCTATCTCAAAGCGCTAGCGACCTCCTCCAACCCACCCTAGAGCGCCTCAGAGTACCGAATAATTGCTATCTCCGCGGCTACGCTGTATTCGCCACCGCTGTACAACTACCTTTGAGCTTTGCCCTCGTTGTGTGCCGAACCATTAAACATCACTACGATACTTCAAGCCTTACAGCCTACTCTTGGAAAGCCGCAGCGAAAGATCTAGTTTTAGGCACTCTTGTGCCGGGCGGCGTCCTATTGCGTTGGATGCAAGGCATACAAAATGTCGCTGGCGAACAAAGCCACCTCGAGCAACAAGCGGTAAAGGCCCTAACCGAAGAGACCGAAGCAAGTTGGACCAACCTACTCCTCTCCCTGGAAAATGCCTCACCAGAGGATCTCCAGGCGACAAGCACCTACCTGTCTGCCAATCGCACTAACTTCGATACTTTCCCTGTCGCTATTCTTGCCGCATTCTTGCCGGAAAAACTGCAAGAATGGAAAAAACCAAGCGAGCAGGTTCAATGGGCTAATCTAGGAGTTTTCAGCGAACACCATCACCAGGCAATCTATCGCGGCTTCAACGCCCGCGCCGCTGTGGACGCGAATATTTTAAACGATCGACCCATGCCTAGCACAGAGGCGAGCAAGGCCGCCGCACGCACACGCCTAGATGATCTCGCTCTTCAGCTAGAACAACTGCTCGATGTGCTGCCCGAAGAGATAGGTGCAGAACTACCACATTTAAGGGCGGCTGTCGATCTCGTAAAAAACCGCCGTATTGAGGAACGTCAAGAGCTAGCTGCTCTACTAAAGGTGTTGGAAGAAGATGCGGAGACGACGATCGCAGCGCCGCGGAGCTTGAAAGAGTGGGACAACCCAGACTTTATTAATACCAAGGATTTTGAAAAACTTGTGCTCGCTGAGCTGCAAGGCACCCTGGCACACATCGTAGCCGCTTCGAAAAAACTGTATTACCAGGACTTACTAAACTCCCTCCCCGCCCCACAGCTAAAGACCGCAAACGCTGAGGGCCAGACCCTTGTGCGCGTTATGGCCGCTAACGGCTACGCTCTCGAGAACCCGCACATCGTGCTAGACGATCACGAATTTGTGGGCGCGCCCACGCTGCTAGCTTTAGCCATTCATGGTTCGACCGATCTGGAAAATTACGAGTCAGTCATCCAATCGGTTGTCAGACTTGTGCATACCGAAACCGATCGGTTCGCTTTACGAAGGTACATTGACGCTAGTTTACCAACTATTCTCAGTGATCTCGAGAAAGCTGTGCGCAAAAAACATGAGAGAAACAAAGATCAGAGCAAAGTTCGCAAGAAAGCTGAGCTTAAACTGGCTAAATATGCAGAGGCTTTACTGTCAAGCCTAAGCAAGCTTCGAGAGGAAGGCGATGTTTATGGGATCAGCCTAAACAAATACAAGTCGCTTAAAGCCGCGGTCTGTGAAGTTAGGCTACAAACGCTCTGTAAAGACAAAAATTGGAAAGAGGCCCTCCCGTTTGCCATTGAAGCCGACGCCGCGACTAGAGCCCGATACGGCCTAGCTGGGAATTTGTCCAACCTAACAGCTGACCAGCTGCAAGCTACTTTTAAGCTTCATAATCTTGAACTACTCAAACAAAGGCTTTGCAAAGCAGATGGAGGCGCTGTTTTAGCAGTCCTCGAACATTTCGAGGCCGAGCTAGTTCCTGTGGCACCAGAAGAAGGATCAGGAGTGTCAGTATGGGTTGACAGCACCACTCAACTTGCTGAGGCACGTGAGGCAGAAGCTCTTTTGTTTACCCTCGGCACTAACCTAGAGATAGATCTTCGCGGCTACCCCAACCTGAAAGCCGCACGCGACCAGCTTTTCCAAACAAGGCAAACAGAAGCCCAAAATATCGCGCAAGCCCTTGCCGACCTGAGAAGCGACCCCATCTCTTCGGCTAAAGCACGCGCTTTGGCTGTACCAGAGAATTTGAACATGGCGGCGGCCGACCTACAGCTGTTGATCCAGCACGGGGCTTGGCAAGCAGACAGAACACAGCAACTCGCCTTTCTGGCGCTTTTGGAGAAAGTAACCGACTGGCACGCAGAGCATGAAGCCCTCGTCAACGCCCCTGATGGATTCAAAGCTAACTTTGCATGCACCGACGCAGACCTTAGAGCGCCTGCGCGCTTAGCTTTCCTATTTACAGATGCCTTTCAAAAGGCTGCGCAGATCGAAGATCAAAAATCCGCGCCGGCCAAAACAGCTTGGGACGAAGTCTCCAAGCTCGTTACTGCCAAACACCACAAGCTCTTGATAGGCGCCCTACCGCTGTTAGACGCTGAAACCGTGCTGGCAGCCCCCGCCTGGCAACTAAGGGACCTGATAAGGGCTGGCCTCTGGAATGATGTAAAATGTGTCGACCAGCACGGAAACAACTTACTGCATCTCCTGGCTGGCGCCCCCGATTGGAACCAGGACTATACCGGCATCGTGCATCACCTGTCCGGCGTGCAAGGCGCTGGCGCGTTCTTAACCACCAGCAACGACGAAGGCAAACAACCGTTTGCTATCTCAGCAAAGAATGGAAAACAACTCTCCAAGAACAGCTCAGCCCTCGATGTAATGCTGCCCCTACTTAAGGGCAAGCTCACACAAGCGCAGGCGCGACAACTCGTCAACGCGATTGTTAAACAAACCCCTTCTGCGCTCTACACCTCACTACACAAGAGGCTCGAGGCTACCTTCGCAACCGTTGGCGAAACGGGCAGTGTGGCCATTCGACAGCTTGTCCTCGATATGTATGGAAAGATGCTGGACTTTTATCAAGAGGCTTTCAACGCTGAAGAAGACAAATATGCGCGTTACAACATCGCGCTTACAGCAGCTGGTGCCGTAAGGGTACTAAGAGCCTCTTCAGAGCTTAAGCTCCCCGACATTGAGACGAAGTACGGCAAGTTAAGTAGCTATTGGCAAGGGTGGCAGCGCCAAGCGATAGAGATCGCTGCAGCAGGCGACTGGGAGCAGCTGGGTATGGCATTATCCAACCTGAGTCCCTCAGAGAGACAGAAGGCCATCAATGCGATCGAATTGCCTGGCAGCCTCAGCGATGTTAATCCAGAAATTTTACTCACGTTGCTCAACCTAGGCGTTTTTAAGGGCAAGACCAACAACCAAGGGCAGAACATTACAGGCTTGCTGACAGAAGCCGACCTAACAGCCGCAGTCTACTTGCCTATTGTCGATCTCTTGACTACAAAGGAAAACCAAGCCCTATGGCTAGCTCGAGATCAGAAAGCAGGTGAAGCCGACAGTCCCACAGCCATACAGCAACTGCTTACTGGCGGAAAAGGAAACGTACTAGGCCTGGTACTTGGAAAACTCAGCCAAGCAAACCGGAGAAAGGCATTGAATTTTGTAGGTCTTAATGTGGATCAGGCAGAGCTCGTGGCAGCCTTCCTAGAGCTCGTGTCCAAAAACATATTTGACGTGCCCCTTGATTCAGTGAGCGGTGAAACCATCTTACATAGAGCGGTGGCCCGCCACCCAGGTAATGATCCGGTCTTCGACGCGTTCATCAGGGCGGTTTACACGCATGAGCCGAGGCTCTTCTTGGCAAAAGACGCACAGGGCAGGACAGCTCTTTACCAGGCCGCATCGGACAAACGAGCATGTGGGCTTGCTGATCCTGAGGAGGAAGATAAGATTAGGCCTCGAGCAATCGCTTTTGACCAGCTGATTCTTATGGTGGCCAAAGGAAATTTGGCCTCTCATGAAACAGCAGGCCAGCCTTCGTTGATTACTCAGGTAATTTTAAACTCTCCTTTGTATTGGCAAAAAACACCTGCAAACAGAGTAAAGGCTCTTGTCGGCAAATTACCTGCTAAAGTGACTGTACGTGATTATTTTACCAATCGAGCGGCTGGAGATTTCGAAACAATCCTCGCTCATTTCAGCCAACCCGAATTAGAAAAGCATATTGTTATGACAATCTTGGATGGGCTGGGCGTAGATGAAGGCAATGCCATAAATTTTGTCGCCTCTTTTGAAACCAAAGAAGAAGCTAAGGCTTATCCTGATCTCTTGGCAAAATTACAAGCGTCATAGCCATCCTTTAACTCAAATTTGCGAAAAGCCCTCACCAAGCGCGGTGGGGGCTTTTTTCGGCTACACGAACTTTTTGCGCTTATCAGCATCCAAATGCAATGATTTGCCTGCGGGAGCTTGCCGATTCGCCACGGTCACTCAAATCATGTGGCCGAGAGGGAAAAATAGCTCTTCAGGCCATCCTGCGTAGCCTTCATCGCACGCTCTCCATGCTGCCAATTAGCCGGACAGACTTCGCCGTGAGCCTCAAAAAAATTCAAGGCATCTACAATGCGCAGCGCCTCGTCTACCGAGCGGCCCAGTGGCAGATCGTTGACTAGCGCATGGCGCACAATGCCGCTCTTATCAATCAAAAACAGCCCGCGATACGCAACCCCTTGGTCTTCGACCAAAACACCATAATCTCTTGCTATCTGTTTATTTAGGTCCGAGACAAGCGGGTACTGAACGCCTTCTATCCCACCTCGTTCTTTGGGCGTATGCAACCATGCGTAGTGCGCGTAGGGGCTATCCACAGAACAGCCCACCACCTCCGTATGGCGGGTACGAAAGTCCTCCAGCCGTTCCTGAAACGCATGCAGCTCAGTCGGGCACACAAAAGTAAAATCTAAAGGATAGAAAAAAAACAACACATTGCGCCCGCGATAGGACTCTAAGGTAAAGCCATCCACGATCGCATTTTTCATTACCGCCTTAACTGTAAAGACCGGTGCCTTTTTTCCAATTAAACTACTCATTACAATATCCCCACTGTTAAAAGATGGAATGGTAAAGGCTATTTTAGAACAAGTCAACCGCCGTTTTCGGACGGCTCACTAAATTTTGGCTTGAGATTAATCAGCCAAACCAGATACAATTGTACATCTTGATTGCACTGGTAGCTCAACTGGATAGAGTACCCGGCTACGAACCGGGAGGTTAGAGGTTCAATCCCTCTCCAGTGCACACTTTGGCAGACTATGTTGGTACACGTTTTTCCTTCAGGACCCCTTGAGACCAACACCATATTGGTCGCTTGTTCTAAGACGCAGCTAACAGCTATTTTCGATCCCGCGCCGGACAGTACGCCTCAAGTCAATGCGTGCCTCGCTGAGCACAACCTCACGCCCAAGATGATTCTTTTAACCCACTCGCACTGGGACCACATCGCAGATGTAGCTGCTTTGAAAAAGATATGGCAAATCCCTGTAGCCATCCACTCGGCAGACCTACCCAACTTAGAGCAGCCCGGCGCAGACGGCTTGCCCTTTTATATCCCTATGCAGGGGGTAAAACCAGACCAGTTGCTGGCGGGAGGCGATGTGATCTCAATAGGCAGTCTTTGCTTTCAGGTCATCCACACCCCGGGCCATTCCCCGGGCTCGGTCTGTTTTTATGAGCCCGAGCAACACATTCTCATCAGTGGAGATACTCTTTTCAAAGGCAGCATAGGAAACCTCAGTTTCCCCACCTCTAAAGCAGACGATATGTGGCCGTCGCTTGACAAGCTGCAGAAGCTTGCCCCCACGACGCGCATCTTTCCGGGTCACGGGCCAGATACCATCCTCTGTAAGGAATCGTGGCTGCCCCACGCTAAATCCATGTTTGGTTATTAATTTTCTTAAAAATATCTGTTTTTAGTATCAATTTAAATATTTAAATAATAATATATAAATTAAGGTTACTTAATTTGTAGGTTAGTATGGTTATTGCTGTACCGCTTGTTCCTTATGCAGACAAGAGTTTGCATGGATTAGTCTCAGCGACTACTCCTAGCATCGTGCTACCAGAAATGATCAAGCCTCGAGTCGAGGCAAATAGCGCGACTGACCCCTCTCTTTCATGGGGCAGATGGGCTGTCTCTCTTTTTTCCTCCGGACCCACGGCCTCCATGGCCGCTGCGCAAAAAGCGCTCTATCGGCCTCATTCCAACGGAGAACACAAAGACATTACTTTTTATAACAGAGAGATCCGATTCGTTGATTCTAAAGTAAAAGAGCTAGAGAACAAGGCGTTTGAGTTAAAAAATAGAATCGACCTATGCGATGACAAAATCGAAAAATTTAGCTTAGAAGCTGAATTATGTGGTATGGAAGAGGTGTTATTAGGTCTTAAATACGACCTAATTGCTGATATTGAAGAGCTAGCCATATTAAAATTTGGGGCTGCTCACCAAGACGAAACCGATAAAATCCACGAACGGGTAGAAGCGCAGCGCGCTGCTTACGACATGGAAGCTAGGAAAATCTTAGAATTTCACGACTATTGCCTTGAGAAAGCCCCCGTGTTGCGGCAGCGCGACCGCTCGCGCCACGAAGCGGCACAGCCCCTGCCCTCGCTTTCTGAAAATCGCAAAAGAATAGAACAAGATCTCCAGGTTCAACCTTCTTCCTATGATTTTCTAAAAGAAACAGAAACGGGAATACACGCGCGCCAGAAGCAGGTGGCAGGGCTGGAGAGCACCCTTCAAAGCGGGCAGTGGCCCGTGGATGGCAGATCACTCACCAAAGAAGAGAGAAAAGATCTCAGAGAGCGTCTCTATAATGCCAAAGCGGGCTTAGAGCAGGCTAGGGCAGACGTGGAGATAGAAAAGTTGGCTGGCCTAAAAGCCGAAAAGGACCATGTAGAGAGCGTTCTGGCCTTCCAAGAAGCTCAACTAGAAGCGCTGAAAAACAGCCGCTACGCCCAGTACGAAGAATATCCCATAGAACTCAGTCTCCTCAACGGACCTTTAGAGCACCTTTTACCAGCGCGCGCTAAAGAAGAAGAATTTACAGTCGATTATCTGGCCCAGGTGGTAGACAACGTCAAAGGGCTAAAAATCGAGCTAGAAAAAAGGATCACCGATCAAGAGGCAATCGCGGGGGCTGCCGGTAACAGATACCAAGATGCTGCCTATCAGGCGACAGTTCGCCAAACAGGCACTGCGAGCGCCCGAAATATAGGGGCCAAAGCGGGCACTAATTTGCTAGCAAGCGTGCACGACGGAGCACACGCGTTTAAACGAAGCGGAGCCGCTGTAGTGGGCAGCTTAGCGACGCTGGGCGCAGCAGCCGCTGCTAAAGCACGCCCTGACGTGGTCAGTGACGAATATAAAGATTATGAGTGGGCGCGCACCCCCTGGGGCAAACTTATCATCGCTCATCAGGGAGACTTGGGAAAATTTACCAGCACGGTCAACCCAATGCACGATGAGTACCGCAGCATAAGCGCCCAAATACACGTAAACCGCGGCAAAGCGGAACAGCTAAAGGCCGAAGGAAAAGATGCTAAGGATACTTTGACATCAATCGGCACTGCGGAACGAGATTTAGAAGATTTAAGGATTTTGATTGGCGCGGCAAATCTCAAAAGGCTGGTTGATACGATGAAGCCCTACTACGAGGTACGCAACGCAAACGTAGCATCCATCCGAGAATGGAACCGAAGAATAGAATCGAACAAAAAAAATGCTGAAAAAATGCGAGCCGACTTACTAAAAAATGAGAAAAACATTGCTACCGAATCGAAAAATATTACCGACTTAGAGGCCACTCTTGCGGGTTTGACAGGATTAGAAAAAAGCCTATGTGAGACGCAAATATCTAAAAATAAAGCGCAAATTGCGATTATGGAGAAAAAACACCTCCACCTAAACGGCGAAATCCAGAAAATTAACGAAAAAATTCGTAGGTTCGAAAAAAGGATCGATGTTGCTAAAACCAAGATTGTCGAGGGAGACAAACCGTTAGCTATTCTAAACGAAGGATTCGAAGACCAGCTACTAGAATACCAAGGGCTAGTCCCACCCGCCAGACCATTTGGAGAGCTCTTGGCCAGATCTGCCAGCCGACAGCTCTTGCAGGTGATCACCTTCGGATATGTCAATGAATTCTATGTCGATCCCGCCCAATTTAGGCTCCAGCAGCAACTAGCAGAAATAGGTTATACTCCGCAAAGGGGTAAAGAGGAGCTTTGGGGCACAACCGCCCAGCCAAGCGTAAACGGCGAAGACCAAAGTCAAGTCTCTGCGTTCCTGAAGGCAAAAACAGCTGAATTCTTAGCTTGGAGCGAAACGCAACCTGAACTTGCCCAGGCAATCGCCGCTGATTTATCGATTGCCTTAGCAGTGGCTGGAGGCAGCGATGCCTTGACTCTACTGACCACGGGCGTTCGCTCGCGCGCTACGTTGCAGGCAGCCCTGGGGCGGCTGGGTAGGCAGCACCAGATCGCTCCCCCTAAGCTTACAGAGAAGGACCTGCAGTGGATCTATCTTGCAGAATGGGCGAAGGAGCTGCCCTCTGCCATAAACGTTACCCAGTCCGCTGTAATTGGCTTGGGGGCAACATTAGCTGGCGGACCTTTGGCCGGCGGGCTAGCAGCTCTCAGCTCATACCTGGTGCAAACCAACAAGACTGAATTTGCACAGAACCTCACGAGGTCCATTAGCGCCGATAACCTCCGCCCCGTGCACAGCATGCTGATGAAGGCAAGTGGAAATACCCTGCTAGAAATTGCGGGCCAGGAGCAAAAACTCAATGCCCTAGAAGCCTTCAGCAATGCCAAAAACCTTTATCTAAGGCCTTCGGGCGTCATCAAAGGTATTTGGACAAGCTTTTCTCAACAGTGGACAGCGATCGGGCTGTCTCACGGTACAGAAAAGGCACTGCGTATTGCAGTGGCCGCAGTTCCCTTGGTCGCTACGGCTGGTGCCGTAGGCCTCGTGGGTTTAAGCCTAGCTGGGCTAGTCCTGGGCCCCTTCGGCGTCCTTGGGATTAGCGCAGCTCTTGGCGTTGCCACTTTGCTGACCGGCAGCGCGCTGGGCATCTCCAACTACCTATTTTCTTTAGCCAATGGCTTTGGCGGTCACAACCGCACTTGGGAAAAAGTGAAAGAAGCTCGCATAAACGCGCTTTTTGAAAGCCCCCGGTTCGGGACCGAAATCAAAAACGATCTAAACGATAGGCGCGTCGCGTACATGAAGCGCCTACACGCCTTATCCGCACTGCCGCCCACCAAAGCGACTATGTACGATTTTCAACCAGAGCACGTCAAGCAATGGCTGTTAGAGCACCAGGATGAATTGAAACGGACGAGCGCGTTGTTGGCGGGCCAGCCAGGCAGTTTTAAATTAGCGGCTTTAAAAGCGACCGAACTGGTACGTGATAGTGCCGCCAGCACCCTGTCTCCCCGATCAAAAAGCGAATTGGAAGCAGCCATTAGAGCCGAAATTCAATACCAGCTACTTCCAGACGTCGATCTAAGTGATCTGACGGCCGAACTTACGAGCATCCTCGATCAAGCCGTGGCAGATAAACAGGAGCATCTCGACCCCCAAGGCCAAGCCTATCCCGGCAGAGAACTACACCCCAGCGAAATTAGCGCTCTCTATCGGAACGCGCTTGAGGAGATGCCAAGCAAAATTCAGCAGCTCACTAACGCAAAAATCGATCAGTTTGAAAAAAATTACAATACATTTTTGAGTCCATCAGAAAGAACAAAAATGCTAGAAATACTCGCTGCAGAACTGGGCGCTAATCTAGAAAAAAATTGGCTGGAACCCAAACTAAAGAGAGGTTTTGAATATGAGTTTAAGGTTTTGGCAATGCGCTACGACAATGAAAAGCAATTTGCTGGCTTCTACAAGCAAATGATGGACAATAAAAGAACCAAACCAGATTTATCCGCACTGGTGCCTCAAAGCCTATCGAGCGCACAAGCGCAGGAAATGCAAGAACAGCTACAGAAAGCCTTTGAACCTTTAGTGGCCGCTTCTGCAGGTTACCTAGCAGGCGCAGCGGACGAGTTTTTGTACCGATTTACTTGAGCCTATGTCTAGTATTTTCTCTGCCCGTAAAACGCTTCTAAGCGGCTTTTTATACCCTCTAGTGTATCAAATA
Source organism: uncultured bacterium (assembly GCA_964445105.1). GTDB lineage: Bacteria > Chlamydiota > Chlamydiia > Chlamydiales > JAJFMA01 > CAWBNS01. The sequence continues at coordinate 37,443 of CAYUJS010000015.1, forward strand.
TTTTTTTACAATTGGGGATACTGTCGAGAAAACGGCTGCCATAGAATTTTGTGTACAGGCGACTATCGAGGCAAACAATGCAGCCCCTGTCCGATTTATGACGAATCAAACGCCCAAATCCCTGCTTAAATTTTACAATCGCTAGCGGCAAAGAGTAGTCTAAAAAGGGCTTGCCGCCCTTGGCAGCAAGCTGCTCACAACGCGCCTGGATGATTGGATCAGTAGGCACTTGGAAAGGAAGCTTGACAATCACCACGCACCGCAGAGCATCGCCCACAATGTCCACACCCTCCCAAAAAGAGTGCGTGGCAAAAAGCGCAGAGCGCTTATTAGACCTAAACCACTCCAGCAGGGAGAAACGGCTCCGATCACCCTGTTTCTGGTGCAAGTACTTATGTTCTGTCAAGCGCTCCTCCAGCCGTCGATAGCAATCTCGCAGCATCTGGAAAGAGGTAAACAGAATCAAAACACCTCCCTGACTTGCCTGAATAGCATTCCAAATACCTTCTACTGCTGCTTGGTTGAAATTGGCAGACAAAGGGTCCGGAATGTCTGTAGGTACCACCAAAAGCGCTTGGCTTGGATAGTCGAACGGAGATTCGTAAATATGTGTGGAAACAGCTTTATCCTCCAACAAAGCATCCTGCAAACCCAAACGCTCGCGAATAAAGTCAAAGGAACGGTCTGTGGTCAATGTAGCGCTACATAAAATAGTAGTGGGAAAACGATTAAATAGACTGCTGGCCAGCAACTGTGCGATATTCAACTGCGCGTTCACCAGTTGTGGATAAGGGAGCTTATGGTGCAGCTGCTTATCAATATAACGCACATCGTTTTCTTGCGGTGCATCGAACGTCATTTGTTGCAGTAGGCTTGCACTTTCTGCCAAACGCCCTGTCAGAGCCTTGAGCTCGTAGCGAATCCCTTCCGATTGCTCGACAAACGGTTGATGGTCTATTTCCTTCAGCTCCTCCAGTAGGTTCTGCAAGGCGGCCGTATACTGGCTGGACTCCTTCGTTAGCTCAGCGACGCTCTGCTGCACACTGTCTCGCCAAAATGGGTGCGTCAGCTCATTAGCGCGAAGACGGATCTTGCGATCGTCCTCGTCGTCGGACTCTGAAGGCTGCGCGGCACTGCGAAACTGGTCAATGAGGGCAAACGTATCGCCATATCTCTGCAAAAGCGTCTTACGCAATTGCGGCAGATCGAGGTTGAGGCGCGTTAGTATGTCTTGTGGAAAAAATTGTAGGTCAGCCATTTTGCGTTTAATCAGGTTCAGCCGCCCATGGCGCTCGGAGCCGATGCGCGCCAGCAGCTTCTGCACTGACCACTGCGACACGCCCGTTGCAAAGTACTTGGTGGCCACATCTTCCAGATGATGCGCCTCGTCGATGATGATGTGCTGATATTCAGGTAGGATAGCAGGCTTCGTGTAATTGCCTTCTGCCATGCGCCGAGACAGGTCCGCGCAGAGAAGGTGATGGTTTACAATCACGATCTGCGCCTCTTTTGCGCTCTCACGCGCATTAAAGAAGTGGCATTTTTTAAAGTGACAGCACTCGCGCTGGTTGCAAGTATCCCACTCCGCGCCAATCATCTCCCAAGTGCCTGCGTTGGGTTGGAATCTTAATTCCGCCGTGGAACCATCTTGCGTCTCTTGTGCCCAAAGCTCTAAGCGCTCTATATCTTCGGCGATGGGGGCATCCAAGATACCTTTTAGCTCTAACGTCTCCGCAAATTTACGCCGACACAGGTAGTTGCCCATTCCCTTGGCCAATACAACATTCACCTCTACGCCCAGCGCTTTGACCAGTGCCGGTATATCCTTGTGAATCAACTGCTCTTGAAGATTAATTGTGTTAGTAGAGATTACCGTCCGCTCTTTGGTCACCAGTCCCCAGATAATCGCTGGGAGAAGGTAAGCAATACTTTTGCCTGTGCCAGTCCCCGCCTCAATCAATCCTATTCGGCTGTGCTTATAGCTATCGAGGACGTTGCGCAGCATCTCCAGCTGTTGAGGCCGCGCCTCAAAGCCTTTAATGGCTAGGGCCACGCGCCCACCGGGACGGAGCAGATCAAGGACGCCCTCTATGTCGACCTCACTCATGAGAAAAAGGGAGCAGATTTCAGGGCTGGACGCCTCCAAAGTTTCGAACGCGGAGCCCCCATTGCGCTATTCCGTTTCTAGCAGATCCAGAAACGCCCTTAGCTGCTTGGAACGCGTCGGGTGGCGCATTTTTCGCAAGGCTTTGGCCTCGATCTGACGAATACGCTCGCGCGTTACATTGAACTGTAGGCCTACCTCTTCCAAGGTCTTCGGCTTGCCGTCAAGGAGGCCAAAACGCTGGATGAGCACCTTGCGCTCTCGGTCGGTCAGTGTCGCGAGGACCTCGCCCATTTTATCTTTCAGGATCGAGTAGCCCGTCGCCTCTGCAGGAGAATCGACGGACGTATCTTCGAGGAAATCCCCAAACTGGCTTTCGCCCCCGTCGCCCACCTCTGCCTGTAGAGAGATCGGATGCTGCGCGATTTTGTAAATTTCACGCACACGCTCGGGTGTGAGGCCCAGTTCGTTAGCCAGCTCATCCGGCGTAGGCTCGCGCCCCGTTTCCATCATCAGCTTTTTCGCACCGCGCAGCACCTTGTTGATCGTCTCGATCATGTGCACAGGGATGCGGATGGTACGCGCCTGGTCAGCAATGGCGCGCGTCACAGCTTGACGGA
>CAYUJS010000016.1:0-22568 GCA_964445105.1 uncultured bacterium
GTAGCCTGAATCTAGGCTAATTCAAAACGGCGGACCGGTGGCCTAGGAATGTAGGTTAAATCCATTTTTAAGCAGTCCTCGTCAGCTCCGTGGACACATAACAGGCCAAAATGACAAAAACTGATAAGCCAAAAGTGGTCATCATTGTCCAAGCGCGTATGTCCTCTACGCGCCTACCAGGTAAGGTGATGCGCGAAGTACTGGGGAGACCGTTGCTGGCTTATCTGGTGGAGCGCCTCCGACAGGTGCAACGCTGTGATCAGCTCGTTATCGCCACCTCTACCTGCGCCGAAGACGAGGCAATCGTCTCTTTCTGTAAGCAGGAAAGGGTCGATTTTTTTCGTGGCAGCCTGCTCGACGTATTGGATCGCTGTGTGCAAACCGCGCGCACAGCCCATGCAGGACTTGTCGTGCGTATTTGCTCGGACTGTCCTTTATTTGATCCAGCCATCGCAGATTTAGTAATCGAGCAGGCAGTCAAGCATCCTGCCGATTGGACCTCTAATATCTTACAGCGCTCCTTCCCCAGAGGCATGGAGGTAGAGGTCTGCTCGATGGAAGCACTTGAAAAAGCTCACCTTGCGGCTACTAAGCCTGAAGAGCGCGAGCATGTCACCCCTTACCTTTACCGGCATCCCGAGCTATTTTCGCTTGCCCACTACGTGCGCAGGCCAGCTCTGCCCGATCATCGCTTATGTGTGGATACTTTCGAAGACTTCGAGCTGGTGCGCCATATCTTGGAAGCTCTTTATCCTATCAATCCCCAATTCACTGTGGAGGACGTGGTGGGGCTCTTAGAACAGTTCCCCGCATGGCTCAACCTCAACGCGCAGGTAAAGCAGAAAGAGATTTAAGCTTTTCACGCTTAGATGGTGAAAGGCCCTATCACCTTGGCATAGCACTCAATCAGATGGTTAACCCCGTTCAGGGCCCGGTGAGGCTTAGCTTCGGGAGCTAGCGCATACTCGGTGGCGATGGAATCTTTGGAGAACGAAAGGGTTTCGGGCCAAGAAGTAGCTCCGCTACTGTAGGCCTGCACTTTAAATGCCCAATACATGGAGGCGAAATCTAGCCAATGGTAGGGCCAAAGCAGCGATTCTTGTGTATAGACAGGCACCAGCTGGGCGAAAAACGCACGGTCAAAAGCGGGATTTTGGCAAATAAATACGGCTTTACCTCGCTTGATATCTGCGGCTGATAGGATAGAGATAACTTCACGCGCTACCTCTTCTTCTGCCTGGCCGAGAAGCGTCTCTTCCCAGGTGAATCCGTTGATCAGAAGACTCTCCGGGTCGTGGCGCTCCCAAACTTCAAGTGGCTGGCGGATAATGCTATTGAACTGCCCGTGGCTTTTGCCCGACAAAAGGTCCAAGATACGTAAGCCGATCTCTACGACTCTGTGGCACGATGGATCAAGGCCCGTCGTTTCTAAATCGAGAAAAACCCCAAGCATGTAAATCACCATCTTTGCAAAAAGGGGCAGATCCTACCAAATCGAGCTGTTGAAGGCAACTTTGGCAAACGCCTCTGTTCGTGCTTTATCCTTTATCCGTCATGCCGTATGCTGCCCTTTTAATTCTTGGATTAAGGTTGCGCACATGGCGGTTTCGGTACAAAAATTTAGAGAAATTGTCTTCCAAATTCTATACAGCCACGATATAGCGGCTGAGCTGGATGAGGCTGAGCTATTAAAGCTGTTGGCGAAAGAGCTAGCCACAACACGCGCCACCGTCAAACAGGCCCAAGAGCGCGCTAAACAAATCATGGAGCAGCGCGATGAGCTCGACATGCTTCTGAAAGAAGCCTGCATAGCTTACGAGTTTAATCGCATCCAATCGGTGGAGCGCAACGTCCTAAGGTTGGGGCTGTATGAACTTCTCTATGACAAAGGTATTCCCCCTAAGGTAGCCATTGCAGAGGCCATGAGGCTATGCAGAAAATTCAGCAATCCTACCGCAGGTTCTTTTGTGAACGCGATTCTCGATCATATCTATAAGCGCTCACAAGGCTTAGAGACGGATGCACAGACCGTGACCGAACACCTCGACAAGTGGTTGCGGGCAGAGGAGGCTATCAGAGATGCCACACAGCCCGTCGATTGAAGAGCTGCGGCCGCTAGCGAAATTGTGCACCTTTGGCGTCGGAGGCCCAGCTCGCTATTTTACCGAAGCCCGCAATGCTGAAGAGATGGCCAGCGCTTTCCGCTTTGCCAAAGAAAAAGAATTGCGCGTTTTCGTGCTAGGGAAAGGCTCCAATTGTCTTTTCGATGACCGTGGCTTCAATGGCTTGGTAGTTCTAAATAAGATCGATTTCTTAAAACACGAAGAGCCCGACAATTTTGTCGTCGGCGCAGGATACAGTTTTTCGCGGCTGGGCTCCTACACCGCTAGAAATGGCTGGACCGGGCTAGAATTCGCATCCGGTATCCCCGCAAGCGTTGGAGGGGCGGTCTACATGAATGCCGGAGCAAACGGTCGCCAGACCGCTGAAACCTTAGCATCGGTAGAATTTTTGACCACTGACGGCGATAGACATGTCTTTACTCGCAGCGAGCTAGCGTTTGCCTACCGCTGCTCGCCGTTTCAATCAATGAGCGGCGCCCTTTTGACTGCGACCTTTACCCTCAAAAGCCACCCTGAAGCCAAACGCCAGCAAACGGAGATCGTCGAATATCGCAAAGCTACCCAGCCTTATGGGGAAGCTTCCGCGGGCTGCTTTTTTGTAAATCCAGCGAGTTCTTCTGCCGGCAAGTTGATTGACTCATTAGGCTTAAAAGGGCTGACAATAGGCGGTGCCCAGGTTTCACCCAAACATGCGAACTTTATTGTAAACACCGGCAGCGCAACCGCAGCGGAAATTCTGGAGCTATCAGCACAAGTAAAAAAAAGGGTGGAAGAAGCTTACGGATATGATTTGCAGCAGGAGGTGAGATTTGTTCCCTACGTTCCGAGCTGACTTACATTGCCATTCGACCTGCTCAGACGGCTCTTTAACACCTGTAGAGCTGGTGCAGCTAGCCAAAAAACAGTCGCTGCAAGGCTTGGCAATCACCGATCACGATCACGTAGCTTCATATGCCATGGCTAAAGAGGAAGCCAAAGCGCTCGGCGTCGCCTTGATTCCTGGCGTGGAATTTTCCTCACGGCACGACAACCAAAACGTACATATCCTTGGTTATAGCTTTAAGCCGGACCATCCGCAGATTCAAGCGCTGTGTAATTGGCACAAGACCCGCCGTAAAGAGCGCTGTAGAGCTATCTTAGAACGACTTGATAGTCTGGGGGTTTTCCTCTCCTTCGGTGAGATTGCTGAACAAGCGCACGGCGAATTAATTGGCCGGCCGCATATTGCTGCCGCTATGGTCAAAAAAGGGGTTGTTAGCTCAATCAAAGAAGCATTTCAGCTTTATCTAGGAGATGGCAAAACAGCCTACGTCGCCGGAGAAAGCGTGGGTGTTAAAGAGACAATTGAAGCACTACATCTGGCTGGCGGTGTAGCCGTCATCGCCCACCCCCACCTGATCAAAAGCCAGTCTCTGTTGCAGGCAGTACTCAATTTACCGTTCGACGGCATCGAGGTGTTTTACGCTCGCTTTCCCCTCGACAAGACAAAACGCTGGGAAGAAGCCGCCAGACAACGATCCTGGCTGATCACCGGCGGCTCCGATTTCCACGGTACAATCAAACCAGACCTTCCACTGGGCTCATCTTGGGTAGGCAAAGAGGCATTTCGCAAGCTAGCTCAGTTGTATGAATAATCAAAACCTGCTAAGTAGGTAAATACCTTTAAAATTGCAAAAAACAGGAAATCCACAATGTCGGACCTTACAAGCGGAGCTAGTACTCAGGACTTAATTGCCTTGGCAGTATCTGGTGTTATCTTTTTGATCACCATCGTGTTAGTTGCGCGACAAGCGGTGAATTTTTTGATCACAGTCATTTTTCTTTTCCTAACTCTCGTGTCAGGCTTTGCGCTCGCAAATAACAATATCGTTAGGCAGAAATTTGAAACCCCAGAAACCCAAAGGTCTCTTGATGCAACCCTCAAAGCGCCTCAAAACCAGGCAGGTGCCAGCACGCTTGAGCAGATAAAAGTCCGTGTACTCCAGCTTTTCGAACAGCTGGTAGAATTGCTATCCAATAACTCAAACTCGTCAGCACCCGCTAGCCCGCAAAAACAAGCCAAAGCCCACGAATTGATGCACGACATCGAAGCCAAAATGGCCACCCTACAGAGCCTGCTGGAATCCAGTAAAGACAACCTCGTTAAAACTGATTAAGTGAAGACTAAAAGCAAACGCGGGCGTAAGCCCTTAAACTCTTTGCCGACCGCCACGCAAAAATTCTTTCAAACAAAGACGTCGATAAAAAGCGCGCAAGCTCGCGGAGGGCGGTATCCCGCCCCCGCTCTTTTCACAAACGGCCTGGCCAATAAAACCGGGCCCTCAGCAAAGGTTCTGGCTGTTCGGGCATAGGGCCATCATTAGAGCAAACGAATAATGATCACCGATTGAAACTGATTCCGCCCCCACGAACTGAGCCGTTATGCTTAAAATTTGTATGAGAAACCTTGCTAGATAGTTTTTTTAGGAGTTATATAAATCTAAAAGGCTATACGAAAATCGCCAGTATCCCCGCCTAGGAGCTCTGGCGCAAACACGTGTCTGGCTCGCTTCCATCATTCTAAGCTACAACCCAAAACCTAGTACCATCCGCCAGCGCTACGGTTGATAAACCGTACAGGGTATAGGGAAAGGCCAGGAATAAACGGAGGCTCGGTGGCGTGCCCGCCTGTACAAATGAAAGTTGTGCCTGAGCCAGTGAGGGAGACGTGGCCAAAACCAAAGAAGATAAGTTCTTGTTTCAGCAGACCGAGCTGAGGCATGAGCTGGAAAGCGGGTACTTCGAGATCATTAAAAAATTGGGGCTTGCCAAGAAGCCAGCGCCGTAAGGCTGCCTTTGGATCGCGTGAGGGTAGATCTGCTATGCTTAAGGCTTGGAATACTTGCTTTGTCGAGAGTCTTGCGCTGGGCTTGACCAGCCAGAAAGAGTGGGGGAGTAAGGGTGGCAGGGGCTTTATCGTTTCACCTCGTCCCGTCACATAAGCAGTGCCTTCAGAAAAAAAAAAGGGAACGTCTGAACCTATCTGTGCAGCCCATTGAAGGAGGGTAGGGATGGGAACAAGATTGTTGTGGAGGCGGTTAAGAGCCCATAGTGTGGTAGCGGCGTTGCTGCTTCCCCCGCCTAGACCGGCTTCGGAAGGGATAAACTTTTCTAGGTGTAGCCGCACGCCAAACCGCTTTCCCGTTTGCTGTCGAAAGAGGTTGATGGCTTTTAGCGCTAGATTGGAGCCATCTGTGGGGATGCCTTCGTCTGTGCAGGTAACTTCATCTTTCTCCTGCAAGCGCAGGTGAACCGTGTCACATAAATCGATCGTCTGAAATAGCGACGCGAGGTTATGAAACCCATCGCGTCGCTTATTCACGACCTTTAGGAACAGGTTCACCTTTGCAGGCGAAGAAAGTGCGAGCATTGGTTACTCCTGAGGAGCTTCCTTTGCTTGCGCAACAGCAGGTAAGCCTTCTCCGGAAACAGTTAATGTTAACGTAGCAGGTATACCTTCTTTCAGCTTCAACGCGATCTTATGCGAACCAAGCGTCTTCACCGCATGCTTAAGCAGAATAGAGCGTCGATCAACAACAACACCTTTTTTCTCAAGCAAGTGGTGAATGTCATGTGTGGTGACTGATCCATACATATGACCTTCCGAGTCCACCTTCACAACAACTTCTAGTTGTAGGGCAGCGATCTCTTCGGCTTGTATTTCTGCCACACGACGGTCTTCAGCGGCTCTTGTTTCGCGTTCTGCTTGCAAGCGTGCTTGCATACGTAAAGTGCGAGTGTCTGCCATGAGAGCAAAGCCCTGAGGAACTAGAAAATTGCGTGCATAACCTGCCTTCGCATTCACTATTTCGCCCTTGCGGCCAAGTCCCTCTACATCTTCTAGTAATAAATACTTCGTGGCCATTTGTTACTCCGTTCTGTTTTTAACCTTCAGCGACAAATGGCAACAGTGCCATGTGACGGGACCGCTTGATCGCCTGGGATAGATAGCGCTGATGGAGTGCTGAAACTCCGGTAATACGACGAGGAAGAATCTTGCCTCGATCTGTAATGAATTTGGTCAGCGTGTCGACATCTTTGTAATCGATCGTATGCGGATTAATTCCCGCCGCGGTGAAGGGGCACTTCTTCTTTTTCTTCCCACGCTCAAAACTCGGGCGCTTGGAGGATTTTTTTGTGATCATTGGCTCCTTCTCCTTTATTCTTCAACTAGGGGCTTAAAGGCGATTTTTTCCGGTACGGCTTCTGCTCGAAGCGTAATAAACCGAACTAGGTCCTCATTGAGGTGACAGTCGCGCCAGTGCTCTGTAATCGCCACTGGAGGGGCCTCAAAATAGAGGGTGTAGTAATAGCCCTCACGGTGACCATCGATATCGTAAGCGAGGCGCTTGCGACCTTGGTCAAAAACTTTTTTCACCTCTCCATCTTGCTGCGAGATTCCGCCTTGGATGCGCTCTAGAGCTTTTTGACGTGCATCATCACTCAGCGTTGCTGAGATGATGTACATCCCCTCGTAGAGGTGTTTATTTTCGGGTTTGCTCATCGTTATTCTCCTGCGCGACTGGGTCGCGGTTTTCACTCTTAACTCTTGTATTGACTCCCTTCATCACCTGCTGCAAGGGCTCTTGTAACAGGTTTTTTAGCACGGCGGCCCCCTGGGAGATAAAGCGGTCTAGCAGCTCTTTCTCTTCCGGTGAAAACGTGCTCAAAACATAGTCTGCTAAGTCCATGTTTTGTCTGTTATCGCTGACTCCCATGCGGAGTCTAGTGTACTCGTTGGTGGCAAGGCACTGTTCAATACTTTTTAGCCCGTTGTGTCCTCCGGCGCTCCCCTTTTCCTTCAGCCGCATGGCTCCGAAGGGAATAGCCACGTCGTCAGCGATGACAACGAGGCGATCTAAAGGGATCTTGTAGTAGCTCAGGTAGCGTGTGACGGCTGTTCCGCTGAGGTTCATGTAGGTAGAGGGCAAGAGCAAGTGCAGTTGCTGCCCTTCTACTGTACCTTTTGCGGCCTGTGCTGGCCAGTGGGACTCCTTTTTTAACGTCCATTTCAGGCTTGAGGCTAGCGCTTGGACCACTTGGAAGCCTATGTTGTGTCGGGTTTCGGCGTATTCCTTACCTGGATTACCTAGTCCAACAAACAACCAAGTGGCTGTGAGCGCTGCTTCAGCCAATGTGTCTACCTTTTTGCAATAACGACGGCCACTTCGTTGAGATCAGCGATGGGGCGCACTTCTTGCGGGATAGCTAACTCTTTCAATCTACGCGTTTGCTTCATCTCAAGCGACCCCACATCCATTGTGAGTACCGCAGGAATGTGCTTAGGCAAACAATGGACGCGCAAATGACGAATGACCTGACGCAACACGCCGCCTTGCTTCACACCGAGACATTCAGCCACTTTCACGCACTCAATAGGTACATTGACACGAATCGGTTCGTTTTCTACGAGTTGTTGAAAATCGAGGTGTACGACGTCGTAAGTGGTGGGGTGGTACTGGATCTCTTTGAGTAGTGCTTGAAATTGCTGTCCATCTTCACCGATGAGGGTGAATTTAGAGGTAGATAACCTGCCCGACGGTACGGTAGCCAGGCGTGATTTATACTCTTGAACCGATACTAGGATAGGTTCACCCGGTTTCCCGTTGCGGTAGACTACCGCGGGAATAAGGCCACGCAAGCGCGCTTGCTTTGCCTGGCTTTTCCTTTCGGTTGCTCTTTTAGTTACTTTTAATTCCATGGATCGCTCCCAATAAAAAGCTAATCAAAACATACTATCACGCGATGCGCGCGTTTGTCTAGCTTGAACTATGACAAAAGCGAGGAAATGGACTCTGCCGCGAGGATACGCTGTATCGCACGGCCGAAAAGAGGTGCCACGGAGGCGTAGAGAATTTTACCACAGTTTAGTGCGGTTTTATTGGCTGGGATTGTATTACTTACAATCAACGCTTCGATGGGACTACCGCTGATTTTTTCCACGCAATCGCCTACAAAGAGGCCGTGGGAAATAGCAGCGAAGACTCGTCTAGCGCCCTTCTCCTGGCACGCTTTCGCAGCTGACACTAATGTCTCCCCTGTGGAGCACATATCGTCAGCGAGAAGAACATCTTTTCCTTTCACATCTCCGATGACGATAGAAGTTTTGACGTTGGAGGCATCGATGCGATCTTTATCAACGATAACCATTCCTGAACCGAGGTGTTTGGCATAGGCTCTTGCGAGCTTCACGCTTCCGACATCGGGTGTCGCTACTACTACCTCAGCCTGCACGTGCTTCCGGAAGGCTTCTATCAGCCGGGAGCGGGCGTGGAGGCTATCCACCGGAATATTAAAAAATCCTTGCAGTTGCTCTGTGTGCAGATCCATTGTCACAACTTGTGTGACACCGGCTGCAGACAAGAGATCAGCGACCAGTTTGGCGCTGATCGACACTCGAGGCCTGTCGCGCCTGTCTTGACGAGCATACCCGAAATAGGGGATGACCGCCACGATATGACGCGCCGAAGCGCGTTTAGCCGCATCGACAATCAACAAAAGCTCCATCAAATAACGATGGGGGTCTCTAGCGATCGACTGCACGATAAACAAATGTCTACCGCGCACGGACTCGTGCAACTGCACCGCAATTTCGCCGTCTGGAAACTCTTGGATATCTATTACACCAAGTTGAATCCCGGCGCTCTCCGCAATCTCAGCTGTCAGCTTTGGGTGCGATGACCCAGAGCAAATCAAGGCTTGAGAGTGGGTTTGGGGCATACCAGGAATTCCTGCGGCCTTATCATATTTTGGGGTGGAAGGATTCGAACCTCCGAATGGCGGTACCAAAAACCGCTGCCTTACCGCTTGGCGACACCCCAATAAGTGTTACGGCGCATCATGTTATTGGGGCTGAGATTTTTTTGCAAATAAAATTCAGAACAGGCTGCAGAACATAAATTTCAGGAGCCTGGATCCTCCCTCAAAAGAGCCTAGGCCCCTATTTCAGCATTAGGCGCTAGCTTTTTTAGCATGAACCGCTGATTTTTTTGACTACTTTCTTTTTACGCGCTAATTGAAGCCATCTCGTCGTGATTGGTATACGGCAGCAACTCGCCTTTTGGAGAAAAAAAGCCATACAAATTGCTCATAAATTCAAAGACGCAAAACCTGTCCTATGTCGCCGCAGATGCCCGACAGCAACGCACGAAGTCGATTATATACGTGAATGGCTTGCTAACAGCCACCGTGAGTTAACCCAGCAGGAGATATTGGAGCCGCAGGCAATTTCTGGCTATTTGGCTAACCCGTCGGTACAAGATGCTTTGAGGGAGACAAGCCATAATAATTACGGGCAAATACTCCCATAGATTTCAGACCAGCGCGGGGTAGGCCACCGTGCAACACCGGAAGGCAGCGCTCCTAAACCTCGAATCCTGACTGCTCGCCTCGTCAAGAAGATAGCCATGTATACTAGATTTTGTTAAACCTAGAGACGGCTGCTATTTTTAGGTTTAACCCTTGGGAGTCCACACGCATGCATATCATCCACCTAACCACTGAAATGGCTCCCGTTGCTAAAGTAGGTGGTTTAGCCGACGTTATTTTGGGGCTTGCGCGCGAGCAGGTGGCTCAGGGGCATTGTGCCGAGGTCATCATGCCAAAATACGATGTATTAGATCTCGCTCCCTTGAAAGGTCTTACCTGTCTGACGAACGATTTTCTGACCTATTTTGATGGTGAAATGCAGCCCTGCGCGGTCTGGGAGGCGTGGTACGATAGCGTTCATCTATATCTGTTGGGTGGTTTTCCACAACAAGCTTTCTTTAACCGCGGCCAAATTTACGGTTGTAAAGACGATGTGGACCGCTTTTGTTATTTTAGCCGAGCGGCTGTGGACTTTGTGATGCAAAACAGACGAACGCCTGACGTGATCCATCTGCACGACTGGTGCAGTTCAGCAGCCGCGCCCTACTGCAAGATGCTGCCGCATAAGAAAGTGAAAACTGTACTCACCATCCACAACATCAATTACCAGGGCAAATGCCTCTTTGAAAACCTACAGCGTGTGGGGATCGCAGGTACGGAGCTGCTGGAAACGCTAACCGATCCGCAGGATCCGGGCGCATATAATCTGCTAAAAGGCGCCATCGTCAACTGCGATTTTGCTACGACGGTCTCTCCTACCTACGCTATCGAAGTGCAAAGTAGCCCTGGCGGAAAAAGTTTAGAAGGTGTGATGGCCAATAAGAAGCATAAGTTTAGCGGCGTCCTCAACGGTATTGACTACCTTTACTGGGATCCTGCACGCGACCCTGTACTGGCTGGCCACTACTCTGCTAGGGAACTGGAGAGCGATCTTATGGTTACAAACCCTGCTGCAGGCAAAAGGCAGGCACAATATTTTTTGCGTGAGCGCCTTTCCTTGGAGCACGGCCCCAAGCCTATCGTCTCGGTTGTAACAAGGCTTATCCCGCAAAAAGGGGTTGAGCTGATGAAGCACGCGCTGTTCCGCACACTGGATAAAGGAGGACAATTTATCTTACTGGGCACTAGTCCCTATCCGGCGATAGAAGCGGAGTTTTTAGATATCAAAAACCGCCTTAAGGGCCATCCTGATGTGCATCTAGCGCTTTGCACAGACGAAGTGCTTGCCCATCAGATTTTTGCGGGATCGGACATGATCCTCATCCCCTCCCTCTTTGAGCCTTGCGGCCTTACGCAGATGATAGGCCTGCGTTATGGGGCGGTACCAATTGCTCGACGTACCGGCGGGCTGGCCGACACTGTTTTCGACGTGGAGACATCAGGGTTGACTCAGGAGCAGACCAATGGCTTCACCTTTGATTACCCCGACGCGGACGGTATCAGCTGGGCGCTAGATAGAGCCTTCAATACCTGGTTTCATGATCCCCAGGGCTGGCGACAGCTGGTTCTGCGCGGCATGAAGACTGATAACAGCTGGCGCAAGCCAGCCCAGCAGTATCTCGAAATCTACGAAAGTATTTAAACCCAAGGTGAGACCATGCTTCTGGACATAAACGACCTTGCAAAGAACTACCGTCTCCTAATGGGTGCTAAACTAGATTCTCAAGGCAAGCCTTTAGGTTTAGCTGCCAATACGCATGGTGTGTTGTTCCCAACCAACAGTTCTCGCGGCTGGTGGGCGCGTATTGTAGGCGGGTTGGAGAGTGAAAAAACTTTACGCATCGCCGTCGAAAAAACGTATCGCACTCTTGAAAGCGTTCCAGAGATAGCCCTAGAGCTAGGACGCTTAGCAAAGATCGAGAAACAGCCCAGCGTATTACAAATATCCCCTCAAGCCCTCGATAAAAACCGCATCGAGCCCTTTATCTCGTTTGTGGAGCAGGTACATCGATTTTGGGCAGCCGATACTTCAGCAAGCAAAGAGCTTACTGCTGCTGCCAAAACGTTCGAGCGCCTGGCCCATTGGCTGCCCAAGGTCAACCTGGCGCTCGCATGCCGCAGAATCGCTGCCGACGAGATAAAAAACGCCCTGATAGCATATCAAGAGCAATCCAAAACGCCCCCGCTACAACAAACCGAAGCCAAAGAGGCAGAAGAGACCGTGAGATGGAATCTGGTCGCCTCGCAAGAACGCATCATTGAAGAGCAGGCTACTGCGATTGAAACGCTGAAAGCACAGCTCGCTGCCCACACCCCAGCACCGACTGTTGTCGAGCAGAAGCAGCAAGCTGTGGGCCCCACTCCCAACGAGCAAATGGGCGCAATTCAGGCGACCATGGCGGGCTTCGAGGCCGCGATTCGCATAGAGCTTAAGCACCTCGACCACTTGGTGACAAAAATCGAAGAGCGGCGCGGGATCGTCAAAGAGGAACTACCAGCGCCCCTAACTATGGCGGCAAACATGGGCGGCAGAGCAGGGGGCGGCTCTTCGCGACATGATGTGATTGAGCAGCTCGCTCAGGTAAACAAAAGGCTTTCTGGTCTAATCCAAGTGGCAGCAGATTGGGACCCCGCCATCGACCCCGCGCAGCAAAGAATCGCGGTACTAGAGATGGAAATCGATCAACTATCCGATAGTTTGGTGACCGCCACAGAAGAGCTTGCCCGTAAAAATACGGCGCGGTGAGGGCCTCATGAGGCCGACCGGCTTTTATAGACGGTACCTGCAATTTTCCATTCTCATGAGATGAAGAATGGAAGCTCTTCGTGGTGATAGGTTGCAAGCGGCAGACGTCGCTTAAAAGTTTACGCAAACCTGTAGCGTTCGGTCCGGCAAATTGCTTGAGCGCTGCGGGCAGGCACATGAGACCAGTTAAGTGGAAGCTCACCTGCCACTAAAAGTCATCTCACTTGCCTTTTCTGATTTAGGCATCAGAGAAAGCGAAGAATATTTGAATCCTCCCACGAGAATCCAAATTGCTACGGATACAAGCACCCCATTGACAATAGTATCACATTATGATGCCATATGTTTAGATTGCTGAATCTGGTGCTCCATGACAAAAAAAACACTCAAACACACTGCGCAGCATCTTTCACAGGCCGGTCCTCCCAGGTTTGGCCTGGAGCTTATTCATTTGGGGGCTGAGGTGGGGATCGCGCGTGAGGGTTGTCCTGAATAACAGAATCGCGGTTTTTCATCGTCCTCATCCGGGAAAAGAGACAGATAGGGGCGCGCTAGTTGCAGTTCGTAGGTTTTTGGAAGAGTCGGGGGTGAAACCATGAGATATAAAGGATACAAAGGCCATCTTTCCTAAGATGAAGATGCCAATTTTTTTTCACGGGGAGATTATTGGCCCAAGAGATGCCATCACTTTTCAGGAGAACTCAGTCGAAGAGCTCGAGAACGCCTTTAAGGACTCGGTTGATGAGTATCTGGCCTTTTGCCAAGAGTTGGGCAGGAGCCCTGAGAAGCCTCTGTCGGACAGATTGATGCTTCGCTTGGCTCCCAGCCTACACGCACGAGCTGCGTTCGAGGCTAAGTCCAGTGATGTGAGCTTGAACTCATGGATCAGCCAAACAATCAGCCAGCGGCTCAGTAACCAAGCAATGCGCCAACTTTAGGCTAAAGAAGCCTCAGCCTTTTTCGTTTTTTTGGTGACTAGATTTGGAGGGCCAAAGAAAACGGGGCTGGCTAGGCATTCTACGCGCTTCTCCGCTTAAACAGACTTACCCGCGGGAGGACCGCGCAGCCGATCTGCACCAAAGGCAAAGCTGTAGGCTGCCGCAAAAATTGCTTTGGTAGGCTTGCCCTAGCTATTCTGGAGCCTAAACCTTTTATTCGCACAGGGCAGAGCCGCTGCGGCAGGCAGAGAGCTTTGCTAATGCAAGCTCAAGTGACTTTAACCTCTTCTTTTTTGCAGGAGGCCTCGAAGCTTTTCGCTTCTTCGACGACGAGCTGTGAAAGGCCGATCAGGCCGATGAGATTGGGATAGGCCATGAGGCCGTTTGCGATGTCGGAGAAGAGCCAAACGATCTCTAGGTGCACTACGGCACCTACCATAACCACACAGGTGAACAGTATGCGATAGTAAACGATCCAACGTTCACCCGCTAGGTACTCTATGCACTTTTCCGCGTAATAGGCGTAGCCGATAATAGTCGTAAAGCCAAACAGCACTAAGGACCAAGAGACCAAAGTTCCACCCAAAAAAAACTCGCTTTGGAAGGCAGCAAGGGTCATGGCGGCACCGTTAAGAAGCGCGCCTTTGCTATCCACAAAGCTAGTAGCCCCTGTGACCTGTAGGACTAGCGCGGTCATCGTACACAGAACTACTGTAGCGAGAAAACTACCTGTCATGGAGACAAGCGCTTGATGACTTGGGGTGGCTGTCTTAGCTGCTGCGGAGGCGATCGAAGCAGTGCCTAGCCCCGCTTCGCTGGTCATCACGCCGCGGCTAATACCCACTTGCACAGCATTCTGGGTAAAAATGCCTAAGAAACCACCCGCTGCTGCGTGCGGGTTTAAAGCCGCGGCCACAATGTCCCACAAAGCTGTTGGCACTTGCGGCAGGTGGTGAAAGACAATCCATAAAGCGCCCCCGATGTAGCTCACCCCCATAAAGGGCACGAGGATGCCGGCTACCCAACCAATCGACTTAATACCGCCAACCACAGTGGCACCCAAAGCTACCGCCATGATTAGGCCCGTGATCCAAGGTTCGATCGAGTAGTGCTGCTTCATCGCCTCGGCCACCGAGTTAGCTTGGAGCATATTGCCGCCACCTAGGGCTACTATCGCGCCGAAAAAGGCGAAAAGGGTGGCCATCCGCTTCCAACCCAAGCCCTTCTCGATAAAATACATGGGGCCGCCGCACATCTCGCCACGGGCATCGGTTACACGAAATTTTACCGCCAGCACGGCCTCTGCATATTTCGTAGCCATGCCTAAAAATGCTGTCACCCACATCCAAAATAGCGCACCCACCCCGCCGGCAACCAGGGCAGTGGCTACACCCGCAATGTTACCAATGCCGACGGTAGCGGCCAAGGCAGTCATCAGTGACTGAAATTGGTTAATATCTCCTTTGGACTGCACATCTTGCCGGCCAAAGGCCATTTTTAGACCCATTCCCAAATAGCGGAACTGAAGACCACGCAAGGCTATCGTCAGATAAATGCCTAATCCGAACAGGAGTGCCATCAAAGGCACACCCCAAACCCACTGATAAATTAACCGGAGCCATTCCAGAAACGTCATGCTGCTTGCTCCGCCTTCACCTGTTCTAAGAAACGATTGGTTTCCGCAACCAGCACCCCAGACAACATGACCAAAGCGATCAAGTTTGGGATGGCCATTAGCCCATTTAAGGCATCACACAGCGTCCAGGCCAAATTCATCTCTACGGCAGCCCCGGGAATCACCAAAAGGGTAAATACGATGCGATACAGTGCCACCAAGCGGCGCTTAAACAAATATTCAAAACATTTTTCACCGTAATAGGCCCAAGCCAAAACCGTTGTGTAGGCAAACAGAATAAGACCTACGATCACGATGTATTTTCCCCAGATGAAGGTCTTAGAGAAAGCTTCCAGCGCAATAGACGCTCCGCCAAGCACGTTTCCATACGCATCCACGGCGCCTAAGGAATTTGTCACCGCAAGCACTAAACCTGTAATGGTACAAACAATCGGTGTAGAAATCAAAGCCCCAGTCATATTGATCATCGCTTGCCGGCCAGGCGAATCGGTTTTGGCTGCTGCGGCTGCGATGGAGGAGATCCCCAGCCCCGCTTCCGTCGTAAAAACGCCGCGTGCAACCCCCGTCTGCAAAGCCATCATCATGGTCGAACCTGCAAAGCCGCCAAAAGCCGCTTTGCCGTTGAAGGCGCTCGTAAAAATGTCTGCAAACGCTGCGGGAATCTGCTGGTAATTGATGCCTATGATCAGCAAGCCGCCGCTTAAATAGATCAACGCCATCATAGGCACTAAAATGCCCGCGATCCGCCCAATGGCTTTGACGCCACCAAGTAGTACAAGACCCGTCAGCGCCGCCAATACGCAGCCTGTAATCCAGGGATTGATATGCCAGACACTCTGCACGCCGTCTGCGATAGAATTGACTTGGATCAAGTTCCCTGTCCCAAAAGCCGCCAGCGTGCCACAAACAGCAAAAGCAACTGCCAGCCATTTCCAGCCCAGGCCGCGCTCCATGTACTCCATGGGGCCGCCAACCATCTCGCCCGAAGAATCGACCTGACGGTATTTAACCGCTAGCAAAGATTCGGCATACTTGGTAGCCATACCTAGGAGCGCAGTCACCCACATCCAGAACAAGGCGCCAGGGCCGCCTACCGCCAACGCAGTTGCCACGCCGACGATGGTGCCGGTGCCAATCGCACCTGCCAGCGTTGTCATCAAAGCTTCAAAGTGTGAGATATCGCCTCGCGAGCCATTTCTCTGCGTGGCCACAATTTGCTTAAAGGCGTACCCGAGATAACGAAATTGGACGCCCTTCAAAAGAAACGTTAGATAGAGCCCGGTGCCAAATAAAAGGATCAGCAGCGGCGGGCTCCATATCCAATCCTTCAGCTGGACAACAAAAGAATGTATGTCGCTCATCTTAGTAAACCTTGCACTCTGATCATTAAAAACACGGGGAGATTATATGCCAAATTGGATTAAAATTCCAGGGAATATCCCGCTTGAGACGAGCTACGCTGCGTTGCACAGGCGCGCAGAGCGCTGCTAGCAAAATCGACAAAAACAAGCGAGATTTGGTCAACATGTAACTTGAAGCAAGAACTTTTACCGATAGGAAAAATTTTTAATCAAGCTGGGTGTCGCCACTTTGGGCCGGAACAGTGCAATTTTATCGCTTGGTACTACAAAAATACGGGCCTCAACACAAGGTCTTCTCTTTGATCAGGAGACTAAACGAGGCTAGCTGCAGCGCAATGTATACAGCACTGCGTATCGAGCGGCGAGGATCCAGCATGATAGGAGAGAATCTTTGATCTAGCCGCTAATTTCCAAGTCGACAAAGGCGATCGCTGCGCACAAAGTATCTGAGTGATCTGCTTTTTACCTAAAGGGAGGTGGCCAAATTTACATTTAAGCAGTGGCGCAATAGGCGCCCTTTTTGAAGATTTGCGCAGGCAGATAGACCAGGTCTTAGGAGCGGTAAGCGAAGGTGCTTTTTCAGAAAAATCAGCCTCGTGTTTTTTGGTAAATTGGACTAAAATCCCAGAGAACATCCCGCGTCCTTAAGGTAATATGCTCAATTACGCCCGACAGATCGCTAATGAAATCGCCAAACCGCATCTTCGCTTTCGCAAACATGCCGGCGTCCCCTCAGAAGGATTTTCGGCCCACATCAGCTTGGACAGGATCGAAGCGCACAGCTCTTCCGATCTGGGCTGCACCTATGCAGCCACGCAGTTGGCCACAGCCATCCGCGCCGACCATTTGGCCGAATTTCTTGGTGAGCAAGCGCCGCGCTTTCCTTTGCGGCCCGTCTGGTTTGGTGATCTGCCCGCCTCCTCCCTCCAGGAAACTTGCCAACTCTTGGCTACCTGTGGATTCAACGCACTGGTCACTGAAGCACCTCCCGCCGAAAAAACCGCGCTAAAGGTCATTCAGAAAGTTACTCACCTGTCCGACGCCTCTGCCTACGCGGACTATCTACTACTGGAATTTACCCCCTCGGGGAACGAGCTTTTAGAGCTAGAGGCTGCAGAGCAGCAGATCCAAAGGTGGGAAGAACATTCCGGCGAAAAAGGTCTGATAATTTATCTTAAAGCAGAGACCCAAGAAGCAGCAGGCCGTCAAGCTGTCTGGCTACCAGAGCTGTGCGATCGCTGCGGCGACCGCACTATACTCGCTTTTTCAGCCATGGCAGGGCCGGCCACTTCGATAGAGCTGCCGTTGCACCCTCTTTGGGAACGTCTGAGACATCTTTCATGGCCGTCAGCCACGCCACTCATGCCCGTAGTAAACGCCGGTTGCATCCACCTGGGAGAAGGGTTATGGCCAATCTCGTCGGCCGGCGCGGTCGATGAGATTCTCTCCTACATGGGCCAGCATACGTTCGCTGGGCTGCTTTGCCTGGCCGGCGCGGTGCCGCCCCCCAAGGGGCTTGCCGCCTGTAATCTTTGGACAGCTGGGCAGGCTCAGTGGCAAGACCGTAGCGCCTTTAGGCTGCTCGACACTTGGATGCGCGCACACAGGCCCGATCTTGATCTCGAGCTTCTTCAGACCTCGTCCCGCGAGGCGGACCAGCTTATACGCAAGATTTCACTGCTGCGCTCCGGTAAGATGTCCAACGAAGAAGCGCGCGCCCTTTCCGACCTGATCGTTAGTCGACTCTCCTATTTCAGCCGAAAAAGCGGCGCACAATCCGACCAGGTGCGCTACTTCTGCCGCGATGCCTGGTGCCTGCTGGTAGATGCCCTCAACACTCTCCGCCTTCCCCTTACGCCCATCCTCATGCACGCCGACCTTGGCGGCGGCTTCTGGACTGAAGCCGGCCCTGCCAACAAAGTCTCGTTACGCTCCAGCCCGCAGCCCAAGCTCGATGATCCAAATATGATCCGCCTTTTCCATGAAAATCGCTAAAGAAACAATCTTCTGCCAGAAGATGGCTGCACATCGATTTGATTTTACTGCTGTTATTTGCTCAATGCCAAGTTTTGTGCCAGGTCTCGTACTCGGCGTGGCGGAGGCGATGCCGAGCTACGTTGCCCTCGTGTAAGCTCATGATATCTCTTTCTACGGCTTCGATGAAATGCGCCCGATCTTCTGAAGCGACGGAGAGTCGTGCATATTCCCTGATAAAGGCAATAGCCACTGTTTTATCCATACAATCGCGCACAATACGCGCGACCGTCTCGGTGATAGCATCTCGATAGCGCATCCTAAATGGATCGGGCTCGCCAAGCTCTTTGCGCGAAATAGAATAGCGCAGGCAAGAGCGCTCGTATGCCCATACAAAGAGTTCGCGCAGAAGCTCTATGCGATTTAGCTCGTAGATTCCCAGAAGACCATTGACATATATTTGCTGAGGTACATCTACAAACGATAAGGGGCACAGATTGTTTTGAATAAGAGGAATATTTGCTGCCAGGCGCGATACGCACTTATTTACATCTTCAAAAGGCTGTAAATAGGGCAGGTGCACCATCAAGAAAAAGGCTTGCTCAAACGGATTTTTAATTGCATGCGCAGTATCTACGACTTGCTGAAAAAGCTCCTGAATCTGCTGCGATATCGCCAGGGGCTGATATACCGATTTTCCTATGCCGACGGCTATTGACCGCAGGCGGCCGCAAGCCCCTAGATCAGCCATCAACTCATTAGAGAGAAGCGCGTGCAGATTGAGAATGAGAGAACGATTGATGCCGACATCAGACGCCTCATCAATTAAAAACTCGATAGCGTCCTTGTGATTTAAAATCATCCTAGCTTCTCGAAGATCTGCTCTCTCAGCTGTTTGGCCCAAGGCAAAGAGGCGCTCTGTCTCTAGTAAAGAATAGGTGTTGCCCTCCAAGCGGCTTGAATTCCACGATAAATCGATGAGAAGGCGCCCAAGAATCTTCCTAGCGTACGTTCCAGCTGGCTGTTCACCTTCCATTTTTCCCATCTCAAAAAGCCGCCAGCGCACGGACTCAGATAGGTAGCTACTAACATTTGGGCGGTAATCATCAAGAAATTTGCTATTATAGCCCACAGGGGTGCGCGCTTGGATAGGCAGGCATACCTGCTTCTGGATCGCCTCGGCTTCAGGTGAAAGAGAGATAGCATGTGCTTGATGAGGTTCAAACGGCGACTGCGCGTCTTTCTCTCTGACCTTAGAAAGTTTATACAGCCTGGCGCGGGCCCGCCCCTCAGCATGCACTAGACCATTTTTTACGAGACAAACCAGCCGGCGCTGCACGTTACGACGAGAAATGGGTGTACTTAAGCTTTCCATAATTTTTCCCAAACGAACACCTTCAGAAAATCTAGCCACAATGTTTACAAGAACATCCAGCTCATTTTGGAGAATTTGCTTAGGCATGATTCTTTCCTCAATATTTGTGGCACAATGCGATCTAATATACCACAAAAGGACGTTTATGCAGTACAATACGAGCTAATGTGCCATAAAAATGAGCTTATATGGTGCATTAGTGCTTAAAGAACCATAAAAGCGCTAGGATATGGTACATTAGACTTGATGGGAAACATCTGGCCGGAAGCTACAGCGTTGACTCGCCTCATGATGGAGCCCTTCCATGAAAATCGCTAAAGCGCAATACTCTGCCCTTGAACGGAGCAAACGAATTGAACACCCAAGTCCTGCCCACCCCTCGGGAAATCAAGCAAAAATTTTGCGCCACTCCTGCCCAGATCGCACTGGTAGCGGAGACGCGCGAGTCCATAAGAAAGATTTTAGCTGGCCACAGTACTAAGCGGCTTCTTATCGTTGGACCCTGCTCGATCCACGATCTACACGCCGCCAAGGAATACGCACAGCGTTTACAAGAGCTGTCCTTGAGAGTTAAAGATCAATTTGTGATCTTAATGCGCGCCTACTTTGAAAAGCCGCGCACTACAACTGGATGGAAGGGGCTACTTTACGACCCCCATCTAGACGGCACTAACGACATTGTCGAAGGCCTCTACCTCTCTCGACAGCTACTCCTCGATCTGGCAGAGATGGGCGTCCCTGCTGCCACCGAATTTCTCGATCCGATCACGCCTCATTATTTTGGCGATCTTATCTCGTGGGGCTCTGTCGGCGCTCGCACCGCCTCCTCGCAAATTCATCGACAGATGGTCTCTGCGCTTTCTATCCCTACGGGATTTAAAAATGCAACTAATGGCAACGTCGACATCGCCATCAACGCCCTGCTCTCCGCTTCAATGGCACACAGTTTCATCGGCTTAAATGAAGATGGACAAGCGGCTATCATTCATTCAGCAGGAAATCGCGATAGCCACGTGGTCCTGCGCGGAGCCCATTCAGGGACAAACTACGATAGAGAATCTATTGAGCGCGTACTGCAACGCCTGGAGCTCATGGACCTTCCCATGCGCCTGGTGGTAGACTGCTCGCACGACAACTGCGGAAAAAATCATCTGCTACAAACATCTGCGTTTCGGTCAGTGATTGCCCAAATCATCGAGGGCAACCAGCGAATCATCGGTCTTGTCATCGAAAGCTTTTTACAAGCTGGCAGCCAGCCGCTCGCCTCTAAGGATAATCTCTTAAAACAGGTCTCCATTACAGACCCATGTCTAGACTGGACAACCACCGAAGAACTCATCCTGTGGGGAGCAAAAGAGCTTTCATGAAACTGTTTAGGTGGCTACTTCTGCTGCCGGCCCTCTGCGGCTGCCAGTTACAAACCGTCAATGTCGACACCTACTTCATTGGTCCGGAAACGCTTGCCAGCTACTGGGTCGGCACGCCAGATCCTGGGCGATGTTGTCCCGATGTAGGACAAGAGCTGGTGCTCACTTGGAACATGCCCACTTCGTACCTCCAGTACAAGGACCTACACATCCAATGGATCATCCGCTTCGGCAACCACCAAGAAGAGATCTTTCACATTGCTGTACACACCAAAAAAGGCGAATACGTTTACTCCCTCATTAATCAGCCCTACTGGGATCGCCGAGGTATCCAAACGTACAGAGCGGAGATCATTGGCAACGGCCAGGTCCTCAAAACCCTTTGTAATTCTGTATGGACGACGATCATCCGTGTTAACGAAGAAGACAAGGAGGAAGCTGTCGATTGGGTAGACGCCAATGAGTACTGATTAGGCTAGCCAAAAGCCGGCCATCAACCAAAAAAGCGACATTGTAACGCCTATTTCTTAGTAGAAAGGAAAAGCGCTTATGGACCTCGGATTTGTCTCTGGTAGCAGAGCGTTGAATGGGCAAAAAGAGGCCCCTCAGGTAGAGATGGCCGACGAGGCCGTCAAAGTCAAAGGATCGCTTAAAACTTCCAACGGCCTCTCGGAGGTGACTTTTCCCTACGACCTGCAAACGATGGACCAGAGGGCCAGCCAGGCAGCGAATACTTTTTACGCGTCTAAAAGCAAAGACTTAAAAGATGAGCCAAACGGCATCGACGAAGCGAGCTCGAGCCTCCTAGCACAACTTCGCCACGAGCAAGCTCAACCAGAGGCTATCTGGCTCCACTTAAATACCCTGAAAATGTCTCCTAAATCATTTATCTTTAAAGAGTTGATTTCCGGCACAATCGACGAGCTACCGGCCGTCACTTGGCTAGCCAAAGAGGGGCTGATGAAGGCTTTACAACATCTCGTCGCGCAACAAGGAAAGGCTATACTAGATCAGGTAGACTCAACAGGCGAAACTGTGCTGGTCCATGCCGCACGCAGCGGGCATCAAAGGCTTGTCGCTTGGCTGGTTGACCAGCGCCCCGGCCTCCTGCAAGCCAGCCCTAGCGGCTTTAATGCTGTACATGCGGCAGCCTCTGGCAACCAATTGGATACTCTGCTTTGGTTGCATGACCGAGACAACACGTTGATCGCACAAACAAATAGCAGAGGGCAGGGGACCATGTTTTGGGCCGCGGCTGGCGGCGCGCTAGATGTCGTCAAATATCTTGAGGCCCACCATTCCTCTATGAACACCCAAACGGTGCTTAAAAATGCTAACGGCAAAGAAGTGACAATAGTCATCCAGCATGCCGTCCACATAGCGGCCCAATATGGAAGAAACAATATTGTTGAATATTTTTCACACATTAGCGACATCCCTAATCGAGAAGGTCGCACACCACTACACCTTGCCGTTATGCATGGACAGATCGACGTGGCACGACTTTTGTTAAACCTGGGGCACGATCCCTTGCAACTGATCGCTCAGACCTGCCTGCGGCAAGAGCAAGGAACACTAGATTGCTCATTCGGCCCCGATGCCCTCCACGGCGAAAGCTGTCTCCACCTAGCAGCTGAACGCGAGGACACAGGTATCCTCGCAGAGCTGCTAGACAGAAGCCGCCATAGGCCCGATTTCAAG
>CAYUJS010000016.1:22578-38853 GCA_964445105.1 uncultured bacterium
CCATAGATCAGCGAGATCGAGATGGAAAATCCCCCCTACACAGAGCTGTTTGGCAGGTTCAGAAACCCGCCATCGTCCAACTCCTGCTGGAGGCCGGCGCAAACCCACGCCTCGAGAGTGAATGGAGATATACTTCTTTACACTGGGCCGCTAAACATGGCCACCTGGCCAGCGCTCAGCTCTTGCTGAAAGCTGGTGCGCTAACAGATGCAGCCAATGAAAGCGGGGATACCCCTATTGAGTTAGCTATACGCTGGGGACAAGACGAGACTGCTCGCTTTCTCATAGACCCCGAGCATTACGTCGACCTAGCTTCAACGCCGCCTCCAGCAGAGGACCCAGCTGGCTACTTATATAACTGCTTTGAGCAGGCCTATAAAGAGGGAAACGCCACAAACCAAATCTTCTACCTAGAAAAGCTAAGCCATTGGTATCTCAACAGAAAGGAGTATCTTAAAACCTCCCACCTGTTAAATGCTGCCCTGCATTTGGCCGAGATCTACAATTTCAACTTCTCTTACATGAGCTACGTCAGCGAAAAGCTCAAAAAAGTGGGAGAACTTTTTATTTTTGACGTATTGAAAATAAAAACAATTCCAAGGACCAGTAACTACATTACTCACTATCGACAGTGTTTGCAAAACATCAGAAAACAAGCTCAAGAACAGCTGGATGCCAATGTCTCTGTTTTCCGCATACAGCGGACCTTAACAGACCAGTTTGCAGGCGTCTTACGCGATATGATTGCACGAGCCACGGGCATTCTGGGCGCCCCACACACCGGCTTTGCTGTCATCGGCCTAGGTTCAATGAGCCGTAGAGAAATGTGCCCTTACTCTGACCTCGAATTTGCCTTCCTCATCGAGGATTCTTCAAAAGAAAATAAGCGCTACTTCTACAACCTACAGCGTATCTTAGATTTTTTCTTCGTAAATTTGGGAGAAACAGAGTGGCTGTTACTACGGCCCTCAAAAAACAGAGATGAGGCGACGAGCATCAACCCAGCGGGCTTCAGCTTAGATCGCGGAGGCCTATCGCCAATAGGCAAGGAAGGACTCTACGATTTAATCGGTACGCCCAGAGAGTTCGCTCGATTCCAGTCCGACGCTTGGTCGGCTGACGAAGTCATCTTGAGTAACGCCATGGCTACTACCTCGCACGTCATGGGCAACAGTGACCTGTCGGACAGGTACCGCGGCGAAATCAGTAACGCCCTAAGAAAATCAGGCAAGCGACGCGGTTTAAGTTTGTTGAAAGGGCATATAGAAGAATTTAAGCCCTGGCTCTCCGACGAGCGAGTCGACCTGCTTGCCTTTGATGCCAAAAAAGATTTTTATCGGCCTATTCAGATGATTATCGAAGGGCTGGCTCTCTACTATTCGCTCAGCAGTCTAACCACCTTAGGGCGCATCCTAGAGCTAAAAGATAAGAAACTGCTTTCGTCCGAGGGAGCACAGCACCTCAAAAAGGCGCTAAGCACAGCGCTTAGCTTGCGCTTGCGCACTCAATTTTTTTACCAGGAAAGAAAAGAAATTATGGCGCACAAAGCCGCAAAGGGCAACTCTGCTCATTTCGCTATCACGCCCCAGGAATTAGAACTTATCGCCGATTCGTATCGTGTCCTTATCCCTTTGCACAGGCAAACCACTGCCTTTGTCAAAGGAGATAGCAAGGCCCTCATCAACTCCTCCTTCTATGACACAGACGTCAGGCGTGCGGGCACGCTCTCGAAAGGGCGTGTCCCCTATGATGAAGCGGAACAAAAATACCTAGCCTCTGTGGCGGTGGACCCCCACGACCCCCAAACCCTGAGCGACCTAGGCCGGATTAAATACCAGCTTGATGAAGCCAGCAAAGCCTTAACGCACCTGCTCCAAGCACTTGCCATCATCAAGCGCAAACATGGCCCTCGACCGCACAAAGACACAGCCAGCATCCTAAACGACCTTGGAATGGTCTGTATTGAGTTGTGCAAATGGCAGGATGCTATCGACTACCTACAAGAATCCTTGACCATCGAAAAGGTTCTATCCGGCGGAGTTTCAAATGCTGACATCGCAGCAACATTGATTAACTTGGGTATCGTCTATCGCAATACAGCAGAACCAGAGCTCGCTATTAGTCATTACCAAGAAGCCCTATCTATTCTTGACCTAGCCTACCTCGATACACCTCACAGCCTTAAAGCCACCGCCTTGCATAATCTTGCGATAATCTATGAAAAAAAAGGGGAACTAGCTTCTGCTCTAGCCTATGCACAGCGCTCGCTAGAGATGCGCGAGAAGATTTATGCTGGCAGGGACCACCATGATATGTTCTATTCACTGTCGCAAGTAGGTAGAATAAATAATTTCTTAGGAAGACTAAAAACGGCAGCTGTCTATCACGAAGCAGCTCTAGCCATCATTCAACGCCTTTACGGAAAGAAAAGCTCTGAAAAAATAGTATTAGTTCAGCTTGGTCTAGTAGTACTTTATCTTTCAATAGGAAAAGCAAAGAAAGCACTTGTTATCTCTAAAGAAGCGCTTATCGCTTCTCAAGCTGGCTATGAGGGTTCATCTACTATTATAACCGCTACGTGCTTAAATAATATTGGCAAAGCGTACCGGAAGCTAGGATCAATGGATCTTGCCGTCGATCACTATAAACAAGCAATTGCAGCCAGTAAACCGCCATCCGGCGGCACCTACAAACCCGACATCAAAATAGCAAGATTTTTGAATAATCTTGGGGAGGCGTACGTAGCATTAGGAAAGCTGGATGAGGGCATGCATCTCCTTAACCAATCCATAGACATGCTCAAACAATTGCCGGAGAGCCGCACCAATCCCCAAATAGGCTTACCAATGAGCAATCTTGGAGAAGCATTTAGGATTGCGAGGCAGCCTCAGAAAGCAATCGAGCATCTTCTGTCTGCGCTGGCCACCTACTTAGACAGGCCCCACCCAGATCTAGTTATTACACTCGATTACCTGAGCCTGGCTTACAGAGATACCGGCCAACACGAGGAGGCCGCTGCCTACCGTCAGCGTGCTTTACACATGCAAGCACAACTTCTCCGCTGACACGATTGCCTACCTCTGGCAAATAGAAAAGCTAGCCTGCGATGTACAGTCGCCTTCGCCATTCTTTACCGAACACAATTCACGCACTTTCATTCGTTGACGGCTATCAATGTGGTTATAGCGCTACGGTAAGCTAAACTCAGAAACTTACTTGTAAAAGCCACAGGCTTGGCGTTACAAATTCGCCTACTAGTTTTTTTCTAGCCCAGAATTGATGTAAACTCAGATTTTACAGAATCTGCGCCAGCAAGACCTCTACGGCTTTGCGTTAGACACTACCTACTATTTAAACTGCCTTAGACGGTCTTTTCTTCTTCTGGGTTTGAGTTGATGAGCCCGCCGATGAGCACATCGAAACGTTCGGCAGAGAGATAGCCTAGCTCAAGAGCCGCCTCTTTGAGAGTACTCTCTTTGTCGTAAGCTGTTTTGGCAATCTCTGAGGCTTTATCATAACCAATTTCAGGCGTAAGCGCGGTGACAAACATCAGAGAACGATGCAGGTATTTTTCTATCTGCTTACAATTAGGTTTTAGGCCCATCACACATCGTGTAGCAAAGCTAGCGGAGGCATCAGCTAAAAGCCGAATTTGCTGCAAAAGATTGTGGATGATCAGCGGCTTAAACACGTTTAGTTCAAAGTTGCCCTGCGAGGCAGCAAAACTGATGGCGGCGTCACAGCCAAATACTTGTACACAGACCATGGTGAGCGCTTCGCACTGCGTAGGGTTCACCTTACCGGGCATGATTGAACTGCCGGGCTCGTTTGAGGGGAGTATGAGTTCAGCCAGGCCTGCACGGGGCCCGGAGCCCATCCAGCGAATATCATTGCCAATCTTCATTAAACCGCACGCTGTGCGCTTCAAGGCGCCGCTGACCTCAACTATTGCATCATTTGCAGCCAATGCTTCAAATTTATTAGGGGCGCTGGTAAAGCTAAAATCTGTCAACCTATTGATCTCGGGTATCATCCGCTCGACATAGCCTGGAGGGGCATTTAAGCCGGTTCCGACAGCGGTGCCGCCAAGGGCGAGCTCAGATAGGTGCGTCAGGGTGTTTTGGATGGCTTGCATACTATGGTCTAACTGGCTCACATAACCGGAAAACTGCTGACCAAGGGACAGAGGCGTAGCATCCATCAAGTGGGTACGGCCTACTTTGATGACTGAACTGAACTCTTCGGCCTTGTCAGCCAGCGCTTGTCTAAGCAGCTGTAAGCTGGGAACAAGAGTACGCTTGATCTCCAGTATCGCCGCTATATGCATGGCTGTAGGAAACACGTCGTTCGAGGATTGAGATTTGTTGACATCATCGTTGGGGTGTACTGCTTTAGACCCGATGGCTGCGCCTAAGAGCTCTGACGCACGGTTGCTGAGCACCTCATTCACGTTCATGTTAGTTTGTGTACCAGAACCTGTCTGCCAGACGGACAGGGGGAATTCGTCATCAAATTTGCCTTGAAGAGCTTCGTCACAGGCCTTAAGAATGGCCTGTGACTTCTCTTCAGCCAGGAATCCCAGCTCTTGATTTACTTTTGCAGCCGCCTTCTTGATAACTACTAAAGCGTAGACCAGCTCCAGGGGAATTTTTTCCTTACCGATAGGGAAATTCTCCAAAGAGCGCTGGGTCTGCGCACCGTAGTATTTTTCGGAGGGTACAGCAACCTCTCCTAAGCTGTCTCGCTCAAGACGCATTCAGTAGCATCAAAGAGAAAACGAAGACAAACAAAGCCACCGACTCAATGATACCAACTGCGGCAAAGCACTTGCCATACACTGCAGGTCGTTTTGCGGACGCCTGTATACCAGTAGCCGCGACGAGCCCCTGAAACACGGAAGAAAGCGCGAGTGGGATGCCAGCAAAAAGCGCCACGCCAATTGCTCCATAGGCAGAGATACCGCCCGCTAAAATAGCGTTTTTCATCAATACCATAAGGATGAACCCGTAGATCATTTGCGAGGAAGGCGCAGAGGCCATGCCAATGAATTTACCATGCCCTTCTTCGATACGCGCCATCGCAGCGTGAGAGGCCTGACCAGCAATATAACAGCCGATGCAACAGCCTGTAGCGGGGATGCTCAAAATGATGGCAGGTCCCACCATGTTCAGAGTACTTTGGTCCATAATCGATCTCCTAAAAAAGTGTAAAGTTAATGCTCTCCGTGCTCATCAGAACCAGGGATTTCGTATTTTTTCAATGGTTTGAACAACCTTCCACCGCCTTCGAACGAGTAGTGGTACCACTCCAGGAAGTTAAGACGAAGGCCGTGAATCACGCCGCTTGCAGCGCCCATGACGATGTTTACAAAGTGTCCAAAGATCACCAATACAATGGCTAGCAGCAAAGGAACAGAGCCAATAATACTGTTGATGGTGCTCGCCATAACTGCACCGGCAAAGCCCAGTGCGTAGAGACGTAGATAAGACAGGATATCGCTAAAAAGCTGAATCACCGCCGGAATATCTGCCAAGCCCATCAGGCCGTGCTGCACGACGGACATGCCAAAGGCGTAGGTTAAGCCCACGCAAATCAATTGCAACCCTACTGTCTGCGCGACAAGCGGCGGTACTCCTAGTAGATACTGCACAAAGGTGACCGCTTGCAGAAACTTGGGAAAGTAGAGAAAAGCGCCAAACAAGAACAGTATCCACCCCGGTGCAGCCCAGTTGCGTCGCACGTAGCGCAAAAGGGAAGTTGTTACATGGAGGATACCGATGATAAGCGTGAGCTCAAGTAAAATCGCGTCGGCAAAATTGGCTCCCACAACCGACTGGCCGCCATCTAGGCCAGGCTCAGTAATAGCACGCAGCCACTGAGCACCATTCTGCGTGTGCGCCGCTTCGGGAAACTTACTCACCCATTGGTCATAGGTCGCATCTTTGATCCCTAAGTGGTAGTCAGCCTTCTTCTCGACCAGCCAGCCCATCGCGGAGAACTTTTTAAGAGGGTGGTCGATGCCAAGAGGGATCCCGAAATAAGAGCCCGTGAGCGCCCCCCAAATGATCACAGCCACGCTGAGGATTTTAAGGAGGGTAAAGGCGCGCTGGGCTTCTCTGGGCGCCTTGGGATACTTGTACTTCAGCCAAAAGGCAAGCGCAAGGAAGATGATTCCGTATCCAGCATCCCCGATAATAATCGCAAAAAAGAGCGCGAAGAACCCAAGGACCCAGGCAGACGGGTCCTTGTCTTTGTTTGAGGGCGTATCGTAGATGTGAACAAGGTCTTCGCCAACTAAGCGCAGGCCTTCGTTCTGCATGCTGGTTGGGACGCGATCTTCCGCTTCGATAGCCACTTCGGTCACTGCCACGCGCACTTTGTCCAGGAATCCGCCCATGATTTTGATTTTATTGACCGGTACCCAACCTTCGATCGTAAACAGACGTTTATCCATTTCTGTCGCAACATAGCTCTGGGCGGTTTCAAAATCATATTTATTAAGATAAACCTTCAGAAGGTTATGCAAAAAGTCATGATATTTAGCGTACTCTTTGAGCTCTTTTTCTAACTGCGCGATGTCTTGGTAAACTATCTGTAAACGCGCTTTTAGATCGCCCCAAGGTTTCTCCAAGTGTATCTCAACCATGTCGGGGTACTGAGTAGCTGCCCTATTGATGGCAATATAATGACCCAAGCCTGCCGCAGTACTCACCCAAACTACCTCTGGCGGCATCTCACGGGTATCAAATAGGATCGGGCGCGCTGTATAGAACTGCACCTTGCGCTTGCCTGCGCGCTCTATCCAGCCGATGTCCTCCAGCGAAAAATCGCCGTAGGGCTCCACGCGCGCCATCTCCAATTTAAGAGTTCTGACCTCTTCTTCCAGGCGTTCCAAAGCACTTTGTATATGCAAAATGCGGTCGACGATTTGTTTTCCGCGGTGATAGATCGGGCTCTCTTCTTGCTCTTCTACAGGCAACTTACGCACGATTTTGATGGCATGCAAAGTTTGATCAATCTCTTCAGGCTGCTGTCCAAAGTTTTTTTCCGACTGGTCGATAAAATGGATGACGCCAGCTTGCTGCGCTTCAGCGAAAAATTGGTTGCGGTCTTTCTGAAGTCCGACAAAGAGACACTTCTTCACTTTAACCAACATACGCTGCCTCCTTGGCTGCTCGTCGGAGCTCTTCAATCTTATTTTTGGCTACCTTGGCGCGCGCCACAGCTGCTAGCGCCTGGTCCCCGAGAAACACTTTGATCTTTCTGATGTTGGCTTTTGCGCGAGGAATAAGAATTTTCTCGAACAGGTTTACCCGGATAGATACCTCGCGCAACTCCTGGGCAATGGCTCGGCATTTTTCGTCAGCTACGTTCACCCTAACTTGAGATTCAGCCAGACCGCGCAATCCCTCCACAACAGGATCTAACCAAGGCGGGGTATCAAACAGCGAGTAGGTAAATTCTTCAAACGAGATAGCCTCCAAATGGGGCACCTCGACACCAGCGATATTTTCGTAACGCTTTTGAATGTGGCGGATCTTGGCTCCATTGGCTGGATCCACGGACATTTGCTGCGATAGAAGCGAGCTGAAAGAGTGCACACGCTGGCGCACCTTGTCAAAAATTTTTTTGTGCTCCTCAAATTCCGCGCGCGCCTTATGTAGCTCCATCTGAAGCATAGCCTTTTTCAATTGCAGCGTGGGGAGGTACTTCTCCAACTGCTGCAGGCGCTTCTGCTGGTCTCTAAGACCGTTTTTTGTGAGCTTGATGTCAGCCATATCTACCGCGCTGTGTCTGCCTTGGTTAAAGCCGGCCAAAATCTCTCAATCATCGATTGCTTAATCCCTACCTGCTGCGGCTCGAAGCAACCCGCTAGGATCTTCCAACCCAAGTCCAGAGCCTCCTCCAGCGAATAATTTACCTCGAGATTCATCATGGTGTTCTCAAATTCGTAAGAGTATTTCAGCAGTTTTTCGTCCCATTGAGATAACTTAAAGCCCATGCCCTGCCGCTCACGCGCTTTCTTTGATTCAGCATACAGACGAATCATTGCATTCGCTAAATCGGCGTGGTCTTCGCGAGTCACCTTACCGATCACCAGCTGCTTCAAACGCGACAGGGAACCAAACGGGTCAATCACTCCGTTATGTAAGTAAAATTGCCCTTCGGTAATGTAACCGGTGTTGTCCGGCACGGGATGGGTGACATCATCGCCGGGCATAGTGGTCACGGCTACGATGGTGATCGATCCGCTGCCTTCAATCGATACGGCCTTTTCATAACGCGAAGCCAAATCTGAATAGAGCGATCCGGGATAGCCGCGGTTAGAGGGCACCTGATCCATGGTGATCGCAATTTCTTTGATCGCATCGCTGAAGGCTGTCATATCCGTTAGCAACACCAGCACGTTTTTGTCATCCGTAGCAAACCGCTCTGCGCAAGCTAAGGCCATGTCGGGCACCAAGAGGCACTCGACAGCGGGGTCTGTAGCGCGGTGGATGTACATCAAAGTCTTGTTCATCGAACCCCACTCTTCAGCGTTATCGATAAAGGCCTGGTAGTCTTTAAAGGTTAAGCCCATGCCACCTATGATCACCACGTCCGCATCGGTTTGGTTGGCGATCCGCATCAGGAGTTGGTTGTAGGGCTCTCCAGGCACAGAGAAAATCGGAATTTTCTGCGATTTGACAAGGCAGTTGAAGACATCGATCATCGGAATATTCGTACGGACCATCTCGCGCGGGACCACGCGTTTGACAGGATTAAAAGAGGTTTGGCCGATATTGATTGCTTCACCAAAAATCTCCGGGCCGCCGTCGATGGGTCGACCAGCACCGCTGAGGCGTCGCCCCAGCAAGGAATCGCTATAAACAGCCTGCACCTGATGTTTAAGAAACGTGACGCGATCAGAGGTCGAAACACCGCGTGAATTTTCAAAGAGCTGTAATGTGACCTTATCGCCCTCAATCCGCAAAACGGATGCCAGTACACCGCGCCCGTCTTTCAAGTCTACCCGCGCTAGCTCGCCTAAGGAGACCCCTTCTGCGTTCACTGTGATCAAGTTGCCGCGCATATCTACGATTCTGTCGTATACCGTTTTCATTACAGACCCTTTAGTATTTGATTACCTGACTCTTCTTCGCCGACTCGATTGTTTGCTCAATCGCACTGTACGCTTGATGATAGCGCTCGCTCTTGAAGGGCAAGAAGTTCATATTTTTTAGCGCATTTTGCAGGCTCAGAAAAAATTCACGCGCGTGGTCGTGCGCGTCAAAAGCAAAGCGCGTGTCAAAAATACGATTGATCAATTTAAACAGTTCAACCTGTCTATCCAAAGGACAATAGGCGTCCTCTACGTCAAACGCATTCTGCTGTAGGTAGGAAAAATCGTAGAGCTCTGCTTTAAGGTAAACCAGCATGTCTTCGATGGCCGTGCCCTCTTCGCCCACAACTTCCATGCGCTTGCCAATTTCGTCGCCCTGTTTTAAAAAGCGCTGCGCTTTTTGGACGATCTCACCCCAGCCCGGCAGCTTGTGATCGAGCTCGCCACCCACCTGCTCTACATACTTTGACCAGGACAACAGCGGATCAATTGAGGGGTAGCGCCTTGAATCAGAGCGCTCTCTGGAAAGGCCGAGAAAGGCGCCGACCACAGATAGCGTAGACTGCGTCACCGGCTCTTCAAAGTTGCCTCCAGCAGGAGATACAGCTCCGCAGATCGTGATCGATCCTTTGCTGCCGTCCTGCAGTTGGAACACGCCCGACCGCTCATAAAATTCTGCAATACGCGAGGCTAGATAAGCGGGGAACGCCTCTTCGCCAGGAATCTCTTCGAGCCGCCCGGACATCTCTCGCAAAGCTTGTGCCCAACGCGAAGTCGAATCGGCTAGTAAAAGCACGTCTAGACCCATCTGACGGTAGTATTCAGCAATCGTCACGCCCATGTAAATAGAGGATTCACGCGCCGCAACAGGCATCGACGAGGTATTGCAGATGATAATCGTACGCGTCATCAAGGTTTCTTGCGTGTGCGGATCAATCAGGTGGGGAAACTCGCGTAAGATCTCCACGACCTCACCAGCACGCTCTCCACAAGCCACTACAACTACGATATCAACCGCTGAATATTTGGACAGGTGATGCTGCAGCACCGTTTTACCTGCTCCGAAAGGTCCAGGCGTACAAAAAGTCCCGCCCTTCATGACAGGGAACTGCGTGTCAACGATCCTGCACCCTGTCGTCATCATGTTGGTAGGCTTAACCTTAACTCCGGCAGCCAGACCCTTTTTCACAGGCCACTTCTGTACCATGGTGAACTGGTGCTCACGTCCTTGGGCATCCTTAGCTTTGGCAACGACCGTATCGACGTTATATGAGCCCCCTGGGATGATCCAGGTCAGCGTGTAGGTGTCGTAGAAATTGAAGGGGACCATGATCCGATGACGAAAACGGCCCTCATGCGTAGAGCCAAGCGTGTCTCCACGCTTTAACACATCACCTACTTTAGCCTGCGGCTCAAACTCCCATTTTTTTTTGCGGTTGATCGGGGGAAGGTAAACACCGCGAGGCAAGTAGTAACCAGAATTTTCCGCCACATCCTCCAGAGGATTTTGCAGGCCGTCATAAATGGAAGAAAGCAGCCCAGGTCCGAGCTCCGCCTCAAGCAGATCACCGGTAAAACGCACTTTTGTACCCAATTGGATGCCGCGTGTATCTTCGTATACCTGAATCTTCGCTACGTCGCCATTGATCTCAATCACTTCCGATTTAAG
The DNA here is from genome assembly GCA_964445105.1 of uncultured bacterium. GTDB lineage: Bacteria > Chlamydiota > Chlamydiia > Chlamydiales > JAJFMA01 > CAWBNS01. The sequence goes on from CAYUJS010000016.1 coordinate 33,351, forward strand.
CAAGACCCCATCCAGATCCACCATGGCTACTTCACCCTGTCGAATATCACCCTGAAAACGTACCTCAAGTAAATTTCCAAAAGCTTTTTGCACAGATCCGGTGGTTGTTGTTAAACTCATGTCGCGTCCTTGATTATGCTATCTACAATAATTTGTCCCTTCTGCTGGTCGAGCTCCAGCCACTTTTCCACCAAAACCAGCTGTACCACGTAGGCGAGAATGTAATCGATTGACATCGTATGCGCTCCCACCAGTTCTTCAACGCGGTTAAAGCGGTACTGACACAGGGCTTGGTGTAAGCCCAGTGGGTCGTCTCGGTACACCTCAAAAATACGTTTGAGATCGCTATATTCAACGGGCGGCTCGAAATAATCCGCGTCGCGAAAAGCCATGATCTGGCCCACTAATTCTTCTTCAGGGTCCTCAAACTGCAATTCTCGAGATATGTCGCGCTTCAATCGTTTGGCCCGAAAACCGGTGGATACAAGCTTCAGTTCTCGCTCCATGCGCAAGTAGTCCAGCAAAAAACCACTGGTATTTTTCATTTCTTCGAAAAAATAATTGCGCTCGAGCTCAGGAAAGTACTTGAGCTGCTCTTCCTTCGTCTCGTATTTTTGCAAAAAACCAGAAACGTAATCAGGCAGATCCAAACCGGTTATAATTGCCTCTTCCAACTGGTTTTCGTCATAGTTACCGTGTAGGTCTAGCGGCTGGCCCAGCCAAAGAGCACGCAAATTTTGGATGCCGTAATAGCGGCGCAAAATCTTCACTTTCTTCAGATCTGCGGATGAAAGGTTTTGCTGCAGGAAAAATTCCAGCTCCTTAAAGGACATTTCCGGAGCGTCTCCAATACGCAATGGAGAAAGCAGGGTAGCTAAAAACGGATAACCAAACATAATTATGCTTTGAAAAAAAACTGTCGAAAATCATCACGCAAGTAACGTGTAAGCAGTTCAACCAGTGCCTGGCTGCTTATGTCGATGGTCATTTTTTTACTCAGCAGCTTTACCTGCGCTCCCCCTGCAAAATCTCCGACTTTCACAGCATGATCCTTAAGCTTAGTCAGGATCTCTTTACCCAAAAGGGCATTTATTTGATCCGCAGAGACAGTCCTGGGGATAAGCGCGTGTAGGTCCGTTTCAAGACCCTCGCTCTCCAACGATGTTACGATCGCTCGAATCAATTTGGCGACTACATCGGGGTCCACCATGCGCTTGTCTACTGTCTCTACCAGCTCTGGCTGAAACAGTTGCTGCTCGATCGATTGACGGAGGGCCTCTAAAGCTTGCTTAGAAGCCTGTTCTAGGGAGGATTTATAAACCTGGCGCTCTTTTTCAATTTGCGCGCGCGCGGCAGCTAAAAGAACATTAGCCTCATCTTGCGCCTGCTTTAAAATGCGGCTGCGCTGTTCTTCTGCCTCCGCAACGATGAGTTTCGCTTCGCCTTGAGCAGGCTCAAGCGTCTCTCGACGCAATACATCGCAGATTTCCCTAATTTTATCCTTACCTTTCTCCAGCGTCTTCATACAACCCTCGATTATTTACTGTCCTCCTTATAGTCGAAAAAGCCTTTCTCTCTCAACAAGGATTCAGAGCAACAACAGACAAAATGAGCCTACAAAGAGCTCAGCTTTTATGCACAACGTGTCCCACAACTAGCAGCGGAAACGATTTTTTCAAAAACAAAGCCGCGTATCTTTATGTGCACCTAAAGCGACAACTAGGTATTGGCCCGACTCGATTGCAATTCAAGCTGTACTAACCTTAAGCTGTTAAGCCAACATTGTCATCTCCTGCTCTGATCCAGTTCGCAAATAGATTGCAAAAATAGCCCTTCAAGAACTTATTCAAGATGGCCGCATCCATCCCACACGCATTGAAAAAGCCAAACAAGAGATGGAGCGCCGCATCAAAAAATGACGAAGATGCCGCTTTTCATTTGGGTGCAGTCTTCATCCCGAGCTCATTATTCTGTTAGATAAGCTCAAATTTCGCTTCAGCTTTGGACAAAATGTCCTCGATCGCTCTCTCGAAATTTCTAATCTGATGGGCATGATGGCCACAGAGCTGCACTTGGGCGAGCAGCTCGCCCGTCGCATCGGCCTTCTATGCGATGTGGGCAAAGCTGTCAGCCATGATATAGAAAGTCCTCACGTCATTGCAGGACATGATCTCTCTTAAATGAGGCGAAAGCATAGTTTTAGCCAATGGCATCGGTGCGCGCCACTATGCAATGGAACCAAGCATCGTGGAAGCCATGCTCTGCATCAGCGCCGATTTCGCGCCCAGGTTTGCGCATCGAAACTCTTGGCGAGTATATGAAGCGGTTAAAACGATCAGAAGAAATTATCCACAGCCTTTCAGGCATTGATCGTGCCTTTGCCATCCAAGCCGGGCGTGAAGTGCAAATTACCGTTCTTCCCAACATCGTCGATGATGATCAACTCTTGAACCTTGCGCGTGACATCGCTCAGTGCATCGAAAAAGAGCTCTCCCATCCAGGCAGAATCAAAGCCACTCTCCTCCGGAAAAAGCAAGTTGTGGAATGCACTATTTAACCCAATTAGATGGCAGTTGAGCGTTTAAGCCAGGCGTGAGCATGGCGTAATGGAAAAAGTTCAGAAACAACCTGGAATTTGGGTTAATTTTGCCCATTGCGCTGTCAAAATCCTATCTCTTCAAATGAGAGAGGCAGCGCCGACCAAATACTGGCTCGACCTCCCCGTCCGTGAATGAAAATCCGCTGAATATGAACACCAATTCTCATCACGAAAGCGAACCACTGTGCTGACAGGCTGTTGCAAAGCGCCCAATATGGGCTCGGGTTTAAGGGTTCACAACGGACTCAGAAGGAGCGCACCTTTCGCTTCTAACCAAGGCGTCGATGCGGGGCGCGGGTGCAAGCCAAACGCTCTCAAAATTCATCTAAAGCCCGCTGGAATCCGTGAAGGGTTGCGTTCTATACAACTTCATCATGCTGATCCAATCGCTCTGTCGGTGATTTCAGCTCTGTCTGTGGTTTGTTTTTGTTGACAAGCACTTTGTAGCCTATAGCCGCACAGAACACAGCTACGCAACAAAGCGGGGTAGACATTATGCCTGCACCTATTTACTACCGCGGTCACGTGCTCCGCGTTTTGTTGGCCACCACTGCCAATTACAGGAGCGTTAGCAGCAATGATTACTACTCCCGACACCAGAAAGTACAAGGCGCAATAGGCCAGTTGGCACGCAGTGCTGGAGCGCCTGACCGGCGGCGATGGCAGAAGCCGACTTTTTTCCTTCAGCTCCACTGGCACTAAAAGATAATCTTGTCTATTTATGTGGTTCATGGGGAGAATTGGGGGCGAGGGCCAACGAAAAAAATGTACATTCAAGGAAATAGGCAGCGGCTCTTGAAATAAAAAGCGGACATATAGAGTCTCGTATTAGCAAAAAAAGAGGAGGCCCTGTATGTCCGCAAAGATCTTTCATACCTATCTAAAGGGTCTCAAAGGCTTATGCGTCTGTGTGACCGGAGGCATGCTGCACCCCCATGCTTTTTGCTGGGGGCAGAGTCGCCCAGGCAGCCGAGAGGCTTTGCCATGGACCTGCGCTCCACCCCTATCGGCGCTTATGTGCCTCAAGCGGCGCTTTATACTCCGAGAGCAAGACGGCTTCTTCATGTGTTAGCCATCGCCATGAGCCCCTTATAAAGATATTGATCATTGGATTTGATAGCACGGAATGTATCAGTGACGATTTGCTGTAGCAGCCAATTAGCTCAAGACCTCTAGAGATCTAAAACAGGACCGCTTGAGATGCTTTACGGGTGAGTCACCTGCGGCCCCCCGCCCCCAATTCTTCCGATGAACCCCTTAATTTGAGCATCTTCTTTGGGGGAAGCTTTCAAAATGGACTTGATCGTTGGTACCGCTGGCGCGATTACCTCGTGATAAGCTAAAGCCCCCGCCACGCTTTCAACGATCTCATCAAGTCTGAGCAAGAGAGGAGGATTACGCCACTCGCCCGCCCCCGTAATGGATAAAGTCAACTGAATAGGGGGCAGAAACGATGGAGTAGGTTCGCGAAGCTAAAGCTGGTCTCGGTGGCGGCTTTAGGAGCCGAATTGACCTCTCTGAAAAAGGGAGCTAGCGCCTCTTTGACGTAAGGTTCTAGGCGTTTCCCCATCTGCTCTTCGAGCGGCTCAAGCCTGTATCTGTGAGTAAGGCTAGTCCTTAACTTTAAGTAGACCGACATGTGCGGTACTTTCTCCAGATAAGCCTCAATTTGAGCATCTTCTTTGGGGGAGGCTTTCAAAATGGACTTGATCGCTGGTACCGCTGGCGCGATCACCTCGTGATAAGCTAAAGCTCCCGCCACGCTTTCAACGATCTCATCCTCAGTGCAGTTTAGTTCTCTCTGTTGTAAGGCAAGGTCTCTATGGTGATCCAGAGCGTCCCTTGCGATAGTGCGAATTTCTTCGATGCTATAATTATTGATTTGGTCAGATATCCTCTGAAGAATTGGCTCGACGCGGTTGTGAAGCCGCTCCAAAAAATCTCTGTCGCTAAGGGCAGCCGGTTTAGAGGCAAGTGAGATGTCCATTGTAATCTCCTTAGTTTTGTCGGTTTCATGTTTATTTCTAAATATCTGCAAATTATCTGTTAAAGATGGTAACATATGAGAAATAAATAAAACAAATATTTTTGGTTCATGGGGTGCAATTCAAACCTGTACTCAGCGTAGCGGAGAAGGTAAGATACTTGTAGAGCGAGACGCTCCTATCGCCTCGAGACAAAATTTACCTAACTCCTTGACGGAGAGTGATTATAAACGAAAATTTGCCCATACAAGGCTTTTCTAACGTTGAACGCTGTATTATAGATCGTCTCCGGCATAACCCAACCTTGTTAGAGCCTATGTTAGAGATGGCTGAAATCGTAGGCAAAGAGTTCGCCGCGCTAAAGACAGGTGACCAGGCAGAAGAGGCTACCTTAGCAGTCATCGAGAAGGCTGGTCATGCTATCCTTCAAGCCTGGGCAAGCCGCCGTGCCGAAGCGGTGACTGCCGATTATAAACCTGAAAAAGGTGTACGTCCAAACAGAAAAAAAAGTCGCCTAGCAAACAACCCTAGGGCAGATTGTTGTGATTCAATAGTGCTTTCTCCGTCCAAAATCTCGCACGCAACGTGCTCATCGCATCAGGCATTTTGAAGAACAATCCAATATAAGGCACCGTGGTTGGTCAAAACGCTGTCAGCGTCTCGTCACTGACTTTGGGTCTGAGGCGTCTTTTGTCAGAGCGGCTGCGCAAATGAAGGAGCACCATGGGCTGGATATCAATCCAGCCACGGTGGCCAGAATCACCCTAAAGCAGGCCAAAAGAGCTAAGCAGCTGGTAGAAACAGCTCCTGTTAGCAAGTACACCGGCAAGAACAACACGCCAATCATAGTTCCTACATTCCTAGGCCATCGGCCGGCTTTTTTGAATTAGCCCTCAGGCTTGCGCCGCCGCCTAAGGGA
>CAYUJS010000017.1:0-36674 GCA_964445105.1 uncultured bacterium
AAAAAGTTGGTTTTCACGGGAATAAATTTTAGCTCCGAAAACTGCGGGGCTGTCCTAACCCTAAAAAGTTTGCCCGATACTGAAGTAAATTTGGAAGGCAGCGTCTAGCCCTTTTCTTGGGTTAAAGGGGAAGGCCATGTCGAAGCGCAGGGGTCCGACCGCGGTGTAGTATCTGACCCCAAAGCCAGCAGATTGGAGCTGTTTGGAGTTGAATTTAGGGGTCGGGGTGGCGTAGACGTTGCCGATTTCATAGAAAGCGACACCACCCCAGGTGGCGGTGATGCGCTGGCGGATTTCGAGCGAACATACCAGCAGGGAGCGGCCCCCGGCGGGTTTACCATCTTCGCGCAGTGGGCTGACGGTTTCAAAGGCGTAGCCGCGCAGCGTTTGGGACGAGCCGGCGTACATACGCTCAGGAGGGGGGATTGCCATCGTTGAGGCGCCAAAAATGCTTCCCCACTTGACCTTACCTGCCATGACGGTGGATTCTCTGCCTAAAGGCAGGTAGAACGAGGCGTCGATGTTGGTGACGTAGTAGGAGAGGCGCGGCTCGACCCACTGAAAAGTGGGCACCACGCGCATGTTGAGCATGGCTCCGCTGGTGGGGTCTAGTAGATTATCTGCGTTGCTCCAGCGCACGTGCACCGGCAGTTTGGTCAAAAAGAATCTATTATTATTATCAGATCCACTTGAAATTAGATACTTAAGCATGACACCGGCCGATGCATGCCACTGTGTATTGATGTGGCGGCTTAAGCGGTTGGTATAGATGACCGCGGTTTCATCAAAACCCTTGGTTTTTTCGTGCTCTAGTTCGATGCGTGTTAAGAGGTTTTGCCCTTCACAGAGAAAATCGGGTTTACGCATCCAAATGGCCCCACATTGGAGCTGCTGCTGCACCTCGGCTTGGGTACCGAGCTGTTCGCCGATACCGCGAATGTTGTGGTGTTCCCATTCTATGATACCGCCAGCGCCCCTTTGGGTTTCGTACGTCGCGCCCAAGCCGATGCTTCGGAAGCGGTTTTCCGTTAGGCAGATTTCCATGGGAATGCGGCCGTTTTCTTCGATACCCTCTGCAACGGAGACGGTTACTGAGCGGAAAAGGGCGGTTTTCTCTAGTGCTGCGATGGTGCGGTCTACCTGATCGGGGTCGAAGGGCTGCCCTTCAGACCAGGTAATTTTTTCTCTTACAAGAGGTTCGTAGACTGTGCTAAGGCCAGAGATGGTTACAGAGCCGAAGCTGCATTCAGGGCCTGGATCGACATAGATGGTCACGTCCACTTCTTTAGTGCACTGATCGGCGATCACATCGCGACCGGTTACCTTTGCCAGAGGACGACTGCGGCTGTGGAGCAATTCCAGTAATCTTTCTTCGGCATCAAGAATTACCTTAGGATAGGCGGGGTCCCCAATGGTGATGCCTATGTCTGCCGCATCTATGGCAGAGAGGTCTACAGACGATTCAAGCAGAGGCTCGTCAACCCAAACAACTTCTGGCTCTTCCTCCTTGCGCTCGCGGCGTACCAGAAAGCTAGCGAGGGGGTAAGTGGGGCCGGTGTCTATCCTAACGGTGATAAGTATGGGAGAGCGATCCTGGCTTATCTCGACCTCTACTTCCGATTCGAACAGGGCAAGGCTATGTAAGCCGCGTTTCAGATAAGCCAGGTCGGCTTGGGCACGGCGCTGCAAGGCACTGTAGGTGGCTGGGGGGCGGTCGCTTAAGGCAACGAGTTGCGAAACTTGTCTAAGCTGCTCGTAGATCTCTGTGTCTTTTACCCCGACAAATTCGACCTCGTAGGGTATATCTGCGTTTAGCAGGGGCCAGATGGCCAGAGCCATCGCAGTAAACTTTCCCCAGCCTGGTATTGGCATAATTCTTCCTAAGTAAAGACAGAAGGTTTAGCACGGAAGCGGTTATTTTACTAGAAATGGGCTAGGCAACCTGCTAAACCTGATATTTTTTACTCTTTTTGGGCAGGCGGACCTCTATGAAGGATATAGCCATGGTATCGCGAAATGCTGAAATCTATCAGAAGATGTGCGGGCTGATTCCTGGAGGCGTAAACTCACCTGTGAGAGCCTTCAGAGGTCTGGAACTGACACCTGTCATCGCTGTAGAAGGCAAGGGTGGACGTCTCCTAGATGCAGACGGTAAGACTTACCTCGATCTGCTACTTTCTTGGGGTGCTCTGCCCCATGGGCATGCCCATCCTGAGATTGCGATGGCTGCTATGCGGCGCACCTGGCTGGGTTCTAGCTTCGGCTTGAGCTGCCCTTCTGAGATGAAGCTAGCTGAGAAGATCACCTTACATATGCCATCGATGGAGCGCATCCGGTTTGTTAGCTCTGGGACCGAAGCAACGATGAGCGCTATCCGTTTGGCTAGGGGTTTTACCAAGCGCGACGTGATCGTGAAGTTTACAGGTAACTATCATGGCTCTGCCGATGCCTTGCTAGTGCAAGCTGGATCTGGGGTAGCGGCGCGCAGTCAGGGCTCTTCAGCAGGCCTGACTGCAAATACATTTGCCGACACGCTTTGCGTGCCCTTCAACGATGTGGCAGCAGTGCGCAAGCTTTTACGCCAGAAGGGCGAATCGATAGCCGCTGTCATCGTGGAGCCAATCGCCGCCAACATGGGTGTGGTGCCTGGGACCTCTGAATTTTTGCAGGTATTGCGCGAGGAAACGGAAAGAGCTGGTGTGCTCTTGATTTTTGATGAGGTAGTTACAGGCTTTCGTGTGGGATTAGGCGGCGCGCAGGGATTATACCAAATTGTGCCGGACTTAACTTGTCTGGGGAAGATAATAGGTGGGGGATTTCCGGCGGCCGCGTTTGGAGGACGGCGTGAGATCATGGAAGCGTTGGCCCCTTTGGGACCTGTCTACCAGGGTGGTACGCTTTCGGGCAACCCGGTGGCGATGGAGGCCGGACTGAAGGCGATCGAGTTGCTAGAGAAACCAGGGGTTTTCGCAGAGCTTCAGCGCAAAGCAGACATCATTACTTTACCTGTGCGTGAGCGACTCTGCAAACGGCGAGTGCCGGGGTGCCTGCAGCAGGTAGGCTCCATGTTTACGCTTTTTCTTGGCAGAGAGAGCGTTAATTCCATGGAAGAGGCTAAGGCATGCGATCCCCAGCTTTTTAAAGAGCTAGTGCATCATCTTCTACAACACGCAATTCTTATCCCGCCGCTACAAGTGGAGGCGTGGTTTGTGTGCACTGCCCACAAGGATGAAGATTTACAGATGGCTCGCGACGCTATACTTGCCTTTATCGATCTTGTGGCTGCTTCATAACTCTTGTTATTTTGCGGGTGCGCGCTTACAATCCGGAGTTATGAGCAAACTTATACAATTCATAAAATATTTTCTTCTTCTGTTCTTGATTTATGGGCGTTTGGAAGCGGTAAACACGCTTCAAGAGCATTTAAAAGCGCATATTCGCTGGCCTATTGAAGGAACCTCCGCGGTGGGGCATATCGCCATTAATGATCGAGCGGCCTCTATCGATCAGTCGACTTGGCTTTATGTAAAATCAGCTTTGGACCATTATAAAAATACAAAGCCGTTGTTTATTATTCTCGAATTGAATACGCCTGGCGGTGCGGTCTATTCCGCTCAGCTTATCTCAGATGCTTTGCATGAGATCGACATCCAGCATGGCATCCCTGTGGTGGCGTATATCGACGATTGGGCCATGTCTGCGGGAGCGATGATTGCCTATTCCTGCCGCTTTATTGCCGTTGCTAAAGATGCCAGCATGGGGGCAGCTGAACCAGTACTGCAGGGTCCAAAGGGCGTAGAGACCGCTTCTGAGAAAATTAACTCAGCCGTTCGCGCTGATTTTCGCAGTCGCGCAGCCTACTATGACCGCAACCCGTTAATTGCAGAGGGGATGGTCGATAAAGAGCTGGTTTTGGTCGTACGCGATGGCAGCGTCAAGAAGCTGGGTACAGATGAGGAAATCTTGCCGTCAGACAAGGTGCTAAGTCGCCGGGGGAAGCTACTGACGCTCGATGCTCAGCAGCTGATGGAGTTAGGTGTGGCAGACATACTGTTACCACCTGCCGCCTTGCCGGCGCTGACGGCGGAAGAGAAAAGTACGAGCGCTTGGGCTGCCACCAAAGAGGCTCTTTTTCAAGATCCTTTCTTCCAAGCGCACGCCACAAATACGACGATCCATGGCTACCAAATGGACTGGCGCATGCGTTTTTTGGCTTGGATTGCCACACCAGCTATCTCTTCCCTGATTTTGATGGGGCTGGTGATCGGCATCTATATGGAGATGAGCCATCCCGGACTTGGCGTGCCAGCTACTGTAGCGCTACTTTGCCTGGTCTTGATCGTTATCTCCAGCTACGCCTTCGAGGCTGCCGGTTGGTTGGAAATTATTTTGCTTTTCGTCGGGCTCGTATTAGTTTTGCTGGAGTTTTTTATTTTGCCGGGCTTTGGTGTCCCGGGAGTACTTGGCGTACTGATGGCTGTCGCTGGTTTATTTTTATTGATGCTTCCAGGGATCGGTTCCGTGAGTTTTGATACCGAGTCTCACACTTGGAACGCTGCAGGGCAGGTATTTATGGAGCGGTTGAGTTGGTTTTCAGCTAGTTTGTTTTTGGCGTTGCTGCTCATGGCCCTGCTCGGAAAGTACGTCTTACCGCGCTTTGGCGTATATAGCAGGTTGGTTTTGCAGGGAGAACAGGATTCATCTCAGGGATTTGTGGCCTCAAATTTTACCAAAGAGGCGATCGGCAAACCAGGTGTGGCCCTCACCGATTTAAAACCGTCGGGGTACGCTTTGATTGAGGGAACACGCTTTCAGGTGCTTTCTGAATCGGGCTACCTGACAGCAGGTACGGAAATTTTTGTGATTCGTGGCCAAGGCGCGCATCTTGTCGTTCAACCAAAGGAAACTTGAGCAATGACTATTTTTTTGTTAGCCGCCGAGAGCGGTTATGAGTTCTATGCGTTAGCGATTTTTCTTGCCATCGTTTCATTGCTCATTCTCAGCGTGATGGGTAAATTTATCGGCCTCTGGTTTCAGGCATTTGTCTCTGGCACGCCGATTTCGCTATTTAATATCATTGGCATGAGCCTGCGTAAGATCCCACCGCGCGAGATTGTGAACGCGCGCATTATCTCTTATAAAGCGGGTTTGAAAGACATCAGCGTTTCTGATTTGGAGACGCACTTTTTGGCCGGTGGTCATATTCGCCCTGTAGTGGAAGCAATGATTGCCGCCGATAAGGCGAACATTCCCATCACCTGGCGCCAAGCCACCGCAATCGACTTAGCGGGACGCGATCTGAAGGACGCAGTAGCGACATCAGTCTACCCCAAAGTCATCGACTGTCCCTCGCCCAATTTCAACGACTACATCGTCGCTGTGGCTAAAGATGGCGTGCAGCTGCTGTGTCGCGCCCGCGTTACGGTGAGGACGAACATCTCTCAGTTAGTGGGAGGTGCCACCGAAGAGACCATCATCGCCCGAGTGGGCGAGGGTATTGTAAGCGCCATCGGCAGCTCGAACACGCACCTGGATGTGCTTGAGTCTCCTCAGCGCATCTCTAAGCTAGTTTTAGAAAAAGGGCTCGATGCCTCGACAGCCTTTGAAATCCTATCTATCGATATTGCAGACATTAATCTTGGCGAAAACATAGGTGCTCGTCTACAGGCCGACCGCGCCGAATCGCTCAAACGCGTTGCGCAAGCCAAGGCAGAAGAGCGCCGTACTATGGCCGTGGCCCTGGAGCAGGAAAATATCGCCAAAGTCAAAGAGATGGAAGCTAAGCTAATGGAAGCGCGCGCGTTGGTGCCTCAGGCTATGGCTAAAGCCTTCGAAATGGGAAAACTGGGTATCATGGACTACGAACGCATCCAAAACATCCAGGCTGACACCGAGATGCGCCACAGCATCGCGCGCGAAGGTCGCGGCGATAAGAAAGCCGGGCCTGAGATCGGAGGATAGTTTCTTTGAGTCTCACCGACCTTATCACCTATGGCGCAGCGGTTCTTTACCTGTTTTTGGCTTGGAGCGGACGCCGCCAGCGCCCTCAAAGTCAGGCTGACTTTCGCTTGCCGGGCCCAAGACAGGAACAAGAGCTCAGTCTAGAGAAGCTCCAAGCGTGGCGACGGTCGCTAGGCATTTCCGGCCCAGCAGAAAAACATACTCAGCGCCATGCGCCGGCTCCCGTAGTTCAGCCTGCCGCTAAAACTGGATCGGTTCTGCGCATTCAGCATCCAAAAGCTAAAGTGCATCGCCGCACCATGCCGCACAATTTCCGCTTTCAAGCCACGCTAGATAAGTATCGCCGAGCCACCAATATCGATACGCGCGATTTCAGCTCGCGCATCGAAGGGCGCAAAGCACCGACGAGCCACCTTGTGTCGGCGCAGCTAAAAGATGACGCGCCCGCGGATGCTTATTGCCTCGATAAGGTTGAGGAAAAATCGCTCGGTTGGCAGACGCTCCAGCAAGTAGGATATAAGAAAAATTTAATTATCATTAACGAGCTCTTGGGTAAGCCAAGGGCCTATTTAGCCCCCACGCGCCTGCCAGGACACTGGTGGGAAAGCCAGTTGCGATGACCCCGGGTCAGCGCTATTTGGCCCTGCAGGAAGAGATTGTTGCGCTGGCGCGCCGTCATGGGCGCGATCCGGCGGAAATCTCCCTGCTAGCGGTTTCTAAGGGCTATTCGTGGCCGCAGGTCGAGGCTAGTTATCAGGTCGGCGCTCGTGATTTTGGCGAAAGCCGCTTGCAAGAGGCAACGGTAAAAATAAGCGCTGCCCCGCAAGACATTCGGTGGCACCTGGTGGGCACTTTACAACGTAAAAAAGTGCCAAAGGCCGTGGGGATGTTTTCTTTGATTCATTCTGTAGACACGCCAGAGCTCGCTCATAAAATTGCCCTGGCGGCAGAAGAGCGTGATACGCCCCAGTCGATTCTGCTGCAGGTGAACACTTCGGGTGAAGAGAGCAAACAGGGCCTTAGCCCAGATGCTTGGCGAAAAGAAGTTGCAAGTGTGCTGGAAAATAGCTTTTTGCGGGTTGAGGGGCTGATGACTATGGCGCCTTTAACCGAAGACGAAACCGTGATTAGGCGCTGTTTTTCGCAGTTGCGCGACTTTCGCGACGAGCTTGGACTTGGGCACCTGTCCATGGGTATGAGCCAAGATTACCGGCTGGCTATCGCCGAAGGCGCCACTATTATTCGCATTGGTACAGCGCTATTCGGGGGGCCTTAAGCCCTTGTGCTAAGGCGCTCTAGAAGCTCGCCGGCCCTCTCTTTCAGGTTCTGTGAGGGAGCAATGACGCCATCCACATCGCCAAACAAGCTGTTGAGTATTTGAAAATCTGTCGTCGGCCGGGGTGTCGCGTCCATGCGGAAGGTGTGTATCCATTGGCGTTGAAATTCTTCGTCCGACAGGCTGCCTTCGAGATATTGCTTGAGCAAAGTCATGTAGGGACTCACGTCCGAGCGACTCTTGCAACTGTTGTGTCCGCACCCACATTTTTTTCCTAAAGCTTGGATAGGCCCCAAATGCTGTAGCAGGGCTGCAGTCAACACTTCACGAGTAATACTCCAATTATTTACCTCGTAGACGGCTTTGCCATCCACGAAAAGAATAAATTGTGGGGAGTGGTGCACGATGCCTGTGATTTCCGCGATGTGGTTGGAGACCGGACGGCTTTCAATCACGCGCACAAAGCCCATGGAAATTCCTTCACGCGGGGTCAAGACCTCTTCCACATAACCAAAGGTCTGCATTGTCTTGTGGCAAGAGCCTGCTTTAAAGATTACGCTTGTGGGGAAACGATCTAGGAACTCCTGTACTTCTTCCACTTTCACTAACTCATATGTGCGTTCATGCAAACCCATGGGTATCTCCTCAACGTTAAGACAATTCTTTCGCAAACTTTTTCTGCTCGGCAGTAACTTCTTTGTCGACAACAGCGGTCACGCACGAGTCTGACCAGACGTTGATCGCGCTCTCCAACATATCGATGAACGAGTAAAAAGGCAGGATAACTCCTAAAATATGTAGCGGTACATCCATGGCCACTAAAAAGGCCGTGGACATGAAGTAACAGCCCATCGGCACACCTGCGTTTCCGATGGCTGCAATTGTGGCAATTAGCACCCAAACAATCATCTCCGCAAAGGAGAACTGCATTCCATTGATCATCGCCACAAATAGCACAGTCGTTAAAATAAAGGCGGCGCAGCCGTTCATGTTAATGGTCGTGCATAGGGGCAAGCTAAAGTTAGCGATCTTTGGCGAGATGCCTGCCTTATCCTGTGCGCAACGAATAGCCATTGGCAGCGCGCCGCTCGAAGATTTGGCAAAAAAAGCTACAGAAAGCGCTGGAAACATCGCTTGCGCCATTTTCATGGGTGAAATGCCTTTGGCCTTCAGAAACAAAGGGAGCACCACCAAAGCCTGGATTAGATTAGCTGCCAAAACAACCAGCAGGTAAAAAGCTAAGCTTTTATAGGGCAGCCCCTCTTGCAGATCCTTGACAAAAAGCACCACAAACGCCCAGATGGCTATCGGCATCAGTGCAATCACCCCCGATGTCATCTTCATCACGGCGGCGTAGAGCGCCGAAAACAGTCCATGGAGCGTTTTACGCGTATCCTCGGCCAACGAGATCGTGGCAAAGCTCAGAATGATCGCGATGAATAGTACGCCCACCACATTGTTGTTTAGGAAGGGCTCGATGATATTTGCGGGAACCATTTGTATGAAGTACTTAATGTAGTCTGGTCGCGCTATCACTTGCTCCACTGTTTTGCTATCGCCGCCGGTATAAGCGCTCACAGGATCGATCAATAGAAAAAGCGTGAGGGCTGTCGTTGCTGCGATGATCGTTGTAAAGATGGTGTACTTCAGCACCCGCAAGCCCAGTACGTGTAGTTCGCGCATGCTTTCCATGCCCGAAGCTGTCGACACGATCGAAAGGAAAATGATGGGTAGGCTAACCAGCTTTAGTAGATTTATAAACAGATCTGAAATAACAGATGCGATAGCGATAATCCACGGAATATTGAGTGCGCCCATAGACAAGCCTAAACAGACGGCTAAGCTCATATATAAGGTTGCTCTGTGTGTCGCACAGCAAGATGTATGCTTCCGGTTAATCACACCCAAAACTCCAAGGAATAAAAAGTGCCCATTGTGCAGCAAAGATCGACGGCTGTCAATGCCTCCGCTTGGTGCAATTCAAACTTGCAATAGGCGTAGCGGAGTCTGGTTAGACAGCGGCGATAGACTTAAACTTGAGCGTTGAGGAAAAAGATCTTTGGAGATAGGCTCTGCAGCACCCTTGTCCAGAGAGCGCATATTTTTTGCAGCTTCCCACTGCTGCACCATGTCTGCTCTTTGCTGACAGCGGGCGAGCTTCCTGGACAATCCTTCGAGGGTTCCAGTATAGCTAAATAGCGCTTGCAAACTGTGCCTGCTGTCGGCGGTTGCTGAGCTGGCCTATTTATCCTTGATGGGGGCCGCTAGAGCGCCTATTTTACCCTAGATAAATATCGGTTTCTATGCCAAGATATCCCACTTAACCTAAAATATGCGGAGCGAGAAAATGTCCATAGCGCAAATAAAAACTTTTCTGCATGAGTGCTACAATACCGATGCCTGCTCACCGTTAGCCGATCTACCGCCTAAGCTTCCGCTTGTTTGGGTGCGAAAGCTGCTTCCGACCCTCAATGCGTCTTATCTAGAACAACAATGGCGGGATATGTCTTTGTATCCGGTTGTTCACTTAAGCCAATGCTTAAAAATTTCCTCGACCTTTGCCGCCGTTAATAGGGCGTTTTTAGCGCTGGGTAAGCCCGCTCCCTTATCTTCCAGGGCAATAACCTATGTTTCTTTCGCTCCGGCCTTGCTATTTTTTGTTCCCCGCGAGAAATCTCGCCAACACGCCATAATAAAGCCGCTGGTACTACTGCGCGATCATTGGTCCGAAATCGGCTTTACGGTTGAAGTTGTTGCGGCTCTGATTTTACTTAAGAAAGGTGATAAGCTGTGCGCTAGCGCGGTGCTCGTCGGCCTGGGCACTCGTGCTTGCCTTCACTTTAATCTAGTCTCCCGAAAGACAAAATCTATCATCGCCTTGGTCAACAACGCTGTTCGCAATTTTAGCCGGCCGACAGCGACGGCTGAGTGGATGCCCTCTTGGGTCCGTTACCTCTTCAACCTTTTCAGTTTGCACCAAGACTACATCGCGATTCCGTGGGATGAAACAGTCAGCGAAGATGAGGTGTGCGCAAACGAGGAACAATTAAAAATCAGTTCCAGCCTAAATTTTCAAGGTATGTGGCAGGAGACCTTTGCTGTGCTCGGCGGCTATAAAGTGGAAAATTTACCCTCTCATCTAAAGTTGGCCCACAGCAAATTGAACGCTTGCTCAGCAAAGCAGAGTAAAAAAGCGTTCTACGCGTTTTGCTTGCGATTGCTCGCTGCAGGTCAAGACGACACATTCAAGATACCGCAAGAAGAGATAACGGCTTCAGATTTCGAAGAGATAGATAAATCTTTGTTTGTCGCCTTGAGAAGCGCCACAGCTTCTCTATTCCCTGAAGAAAAGGCCCGCGCTAGGGCTGACTGGCTTCTCGGTTATCGCTTTAACCACCTATCTACCGTCTATTCTGGCTATTTTGCGGAACAAGTTTTTGGTTCGCTAGATGAGCAGTTGGCTGTGGCTTTAAAAGAGAAAATCAATGTAACTGATGCGCTCACCGTCTTTGATGGCATAATGGGGAACAAGGCTAATATCGCTCAGCTGATGAATATAGGCGTGCTAGAGGTGAACAGAACATCCACATAAGGAGCTAGCGCAAAAAGCTACCCCGCGTATAGGATGAGCGGCATATGGCACACACCTACTTCAAAGGTAACATTGAGCAGATCTTCGATGCGCTGGGCCGCGAAAAACTAATCGCTGTGTTGCGGCAGATGCTGTCTGTCCGGCATTTTGAGCGCCGGGCTGAGGTAGCTTACCAAGAGGGTAAGGTTGGTGGATTTTTTCATTCTTACGTTGGGCAAGAGGCGATTCAAACCGCCCTGTTGGCGGCGGTAGGGGCTAAAAATTGGTTCATCACTACCTATCGTTGCCACGCTTTGGCCATTCTATTGGGCGTATCTTTAGAAGAGATCGGCTCTGAGCTGTTCGGGCGTGCCAACGGCAATGCGAAGGGGCGCGGGGGATCGATGCACCTTTATGCAGACCGTTTGTTAGGCGGATTCGGCATCGTAGGCGGGCATGTCCCCGTAGCTACGGGAGCGGCTTTTTCGATCAAATACCGCAAAGTTGTCGATGAGGTGGCTGTTTGCTTTTTGGGGGATGGCGCGGTGGCCCAAGGGGCCGTACACGAGTCACTCAACTTAGCGAGCCTGTGGGATTTGCCTTGTATCTATGTAATTGAAAATAACAAGTGGGGCATGGGCACCGGTGTAGAGCGTGCGCTTTGCATGGAACGCCTAGCTGAAGACCTCGCCCCTGCTTATCGCATGAAAGGCTATACAGTTGACGGAACCAGTTTTTTCGATTGTTATGCAGCCTTTCGTCAGATCTACCAAGAAGTGCTGGATACAAGCCGGCCGGTGCTTGTCGAAGCTTTAGCAGAGCGGTTTCGGGGCCATTCTGTTTCCGATCCGGGCCTATACCGTACCAAAGAGGCCTTACAGAAGGCCATGCAGCGAGACCCGATTGTACGTCTTAAAGATGAGCTTTTGACAAGAGCCCTGCTTAGCGATAGTGAGTTCGAAGTGATTGATAAAGAGGCTCGTGAGGCATCCTTGAAAGCTTTTGCTTATGCAGATCGCAGCCCTTGGCCTGACCCGATCCATCTCGAAGAAGATGTCTACGCACCGCAGGAGAGCTGATGGGCACGCAGGTTGTCGACTACCGTGAGGCTTTGCGACAAGCCATGGATGAGGAAATGCAGCGTGATCCCAGGGTCTTCATCATGGGTGAAGAAGTGGCCGAATATAATGGGGCCTATAAAGTTACTAAAGGCATGCTCGATAAATGGGGCCCCGAGCGTATCATCGATACGCCGATTGCAGAATTAGGTTTCACAGGCTTGGCAATCGGTGCGGCCTTAACCGGTTTAAGGCCCATTGTCGAGTTCATGAGTTTTAATTTTTCTTTTGTAGCGGCCGATCAGATTATCTCTAATGCACCTAAAATGTACTACATGTCGGGCAGTCGCTTTTCTGTGCCGATCGTCTTTCGTGGACCAAACGGCGCAGCAGCGCAAGTTTCTTCGCAGCACTCGCATTGTGTAGAATCGATCTACAGTACTTTTCCAGGGCTCATTGTTTTGGCTCCGAGCAATCCTTACGATGGCAAAGGCTTGTTGAAATCAGCGATCCGCAATAACAACCCTGTCTTGTTTTTAGAGAATGAGCTTTCCTATGGCGACAAAATGGAGATTCCGACAGAGGAGTATCTAGTGCCTATCGGCAAGGCGCGCGTGGCTTGCCAGGGGCGCGATTTGACAATTGTGTCGCATGGACGCATGGTGCGCGTCTGCGAGCAAGCTGTTCAAGAGCTAGCTAAGCAAGGGATTTCGGTGGAGCTAATTGATCTTCGCAGCGTGAAGCCACTTGATATAGCTACGGTGGCCGATTCAGTGCGCAAGACGCACTTTTGCCTACTTGTGGAAGAAGGACATATTTTTGCAGGCATCGCGGCAGAGGTAGGTTTTCAGCTACAACAGCACTGCTTTGACTTTCTTGATGCGCCTATCGAGCGCGTGTGCCAATTAGAGACGCCAATGCCCTATTCAAAAAAACTTGAAAGTGAGACGCTGCCCAATATTCCGCGTATTCTCTCTGCTGTACAGCGCTTACTTAACCGTTAATGGAGTAGACCCGCATGGCTAGTACTCTCAAAATGCCCAAATTATCACCCACGATGGAGTCTGGCGTCATTGTCAAATGGCATAAAAAAGAGGGCGAGTGGGTGAAGGCTGGCGAGCTGCTTATGGAAGTGGCGACAGATAAAGCAACGGTCGAACACGAGGTACTTGACGAGGGCTGGCTGCGCAAAATTTTAGTGAAAGAGGGCGATGAGGCGTATGTCAACCAGCCGATCGCGATCACCGCCATGGAACAAAATGAGAGCCTAGAAAGCGTACAACTGGAGCTGGCCGCAAAAAAGACGCCAGAACCACAAGTGGCGCTTGAAGAAGCAAAAAACGTGGCAGCGCCCAAAGCAATGCATAAAGAGATGATTCAACCAGTGTTTGTCCCTGAGCCTCCGTTGAGCGATTATCAGTTTTCCAATTTTCGCCAGGCCATTCAGGGTCGTGTCATGGCCTCTCCCTTAGCGCGCAAGCTAGCGGAGCAGAAACATTTAGACCTCGCCTCCGTTCGTGGTACAGGTCCTGGCGGGCGGGTGATGTCTGCGGATTTAGATAAAGCGCAGCGCGCAGTTGATGCTAGTTTTGCACCGAATTACGCGCCGCAGATCGCTCCAGGGACCTTTGAGGAGGAAAAACTCTCTCCCATGCGCAAAGTCATTAGTCAGCGCTTGCAAGCAGCTAAGACTTTTATCCCTCACTACTACGTGCGTCGTTCTATTCACATCGATTCTCTTGTGGGTGTGCGCGAACAGCTCGAAATCGCCGGTATCAAGGTAAGTTTAAACGATTTCCTCATCCGTGCCTGCGCACTAGCGTTGCGCAAACACCCAAAGATCAACAGCGGCTTTAACTCTGTCAATCAAACCATAATTCGTTATCAGACAATTGATATTTGCGTGGCAGTGTCCGTAAAGGATGGTTTACTCACGCCTGTCATTTGGCATGCTGATCACAAGGGCTTGGAAGCGATCTCAACCGAAGTACGGTATCTTGCAAAAAAGGCCCGCGAAGGCAAGCTTCAACCTCAGGAATATAAGGGGGGATCGTTCACAATTTCAAACTTAGGTATGTTTGGCGTCGATGAATTCGCCGCCGTCATCAACCCACCACAGGCTGCTATTCTGGCGGCAGGTGCTGTGATGGATCAAGCGGTGATCAAAAACGGGAAAGTAGTTATAGGCAAAATTTTAAATCTAGTTTTATCTTCTGATCATCGTGTGATAGATGGAACCGTGGCTGCGCAGTTTCTGCAAACAGTCAAGCTCTACTTGGAAAATCCCGCTGTGTTGATAGCTTAAAAACTAAGCAGTTGGTCCATTAGTGCCTATCGGCTACTCAATGTTAGCTAAAAAGCCCTTTCTCAGAGATTTTGGGCAGGCTGCCAGTGCGCTCAGGTTACAGTGCGCTGTGATCAACCCGGCTAAAAATAGCAGAGCTTATCGCTTCAGCGCTCTCTCTACTACTAACGTGCCTTTAGTGCCACAACTTCTTTTTGCAACTGCTTCACCTGTTGCACGTATTGCTTGAGGTTTTTGAGATGGACGAGCTGGCGATGGTGTTCTTGTGCGGGAAAGGCGGGAATCCCAGCATATTTACCGGGCTTGTCGATGGAGCTCATCACGCCAGAACAGGCGGCGACGACAACGCGGCTGGTGATGTGAATGTGGCCATTCACACCAACTTGCCCTGCGAGGACGACATAGTCACCAGTAGAGGCCGAGCCTGCGATGCCAGTCTGTGCAACGATGAGGTTATGTTTGCCTAGTTTGACATTGTGAGCAATTTGCACCAAGTTGTCGATCTTGGTTCCCCGTCCAATGATGGTAGAGGCGAGGCGGGCGCGGTCCACAGTGGTGTTGGCGCCTATCTCCACATCATCTTCGAGCTCTACATTGCCGATGTGATGGAGGCGCTGATGTTTGCCTTCGGGGGTTTGTCTGAGCCCGTAGCCACACGAGCCGATCACAGCGCCAGCGTGCACGATGACGCGGTTTCCTAAACGGCTGTTCGCTTCGAGAACAACCCTGGCATGAATATGGCAATCCGCACCGATGAATGTTCTGGGGCCTATGATGGCGCCTGGACCTATACGCGTACCAGGCCCTATGACGGCATACTGGTCGATGACCGCGTGCGGAGCAACCTGTACGCCTGCGGCGAGCTTAGCTGTCGTGTGGATGACGGCTGAGGGGTGTATGCCTTGAAAACCGGACTGTGGTTCTCGGGATGCTGCCACGAGGCAGACCCATTGGTCGAAAGCGGTAGTTGGATCGGTGTGCAGCAGATAGTTAGGGCCTGCCGGACGCGGTGTATCGGGATGGATGAAGGTCACTCCAGCATGCACCTGCTGGAGTGTGGGTTGAGAGCGGGAGGGGATGAAGAAGGTTGCGTCGTTGGGCGTGGCAGCTTCGAGCGGGGCTGCATTGGTTACAACAATTTCCGGGGAACCCAGTAGCTGGCTATTCGTCTGGTTTGCCAGTTCCTGTAAGGTTAGTCCTTTCCAACCGTGGTGACTCATCCCTTGTCTCTCCTTAGCCTACTTCTTTACAGGTGCGGCAGGTGTGTTGTTTTTATCAGCTGGGAGGTTTTTTTGTTGCTCCAGCAAAGCTTTGACCTCTTCGTCGTATTTTTTATTCATACGGAAAATGATTTCCTCGGAGACATCTAAAGCCGGGTTCGCGTAGAAGACAGCTTCTTCGTTAAAAACGGTGTCTAATTGCTTGCTTTGGGCCACGTCTTTGGCTGTACTGGAGATCAGTTCGGCTAGATTTTGGATTACCTTCAAGTTAGCTTGTTGTAAAGCTTGCATGAACTGTTGTTGCATCATCTGGTATTCCTGGCCGAGTGTGCGGTATTTGTGCTTGAGCTCGTTTTCTGCATCTTGCGTCACGCCGTCCAAGTAGTCAGGATCGTTTAATTTTGCAGAAACTTCTGTGAGCTGCTTTTGGAGCTCTTGAAGCGAGCTTTCCATTTGCGTTTGCATGGATTCAAGAGCAGCTGTCTCATACTTACCTTTTTTGGACTCTTCCACGCATTTACGGAAGTTAGCAACGCCAATTTTGAGGATCGATGTAGGTGCTGCCGCATCGGTGGCGCACAGTCCGGTTGTCATTAATGTTAAGACTGCTGTGATTGCGTAGGCAGCCTTGTATCCAAGTGGCCATTTCTTCATGTCGTACTCCTTGAGTTATGTTAAAACCTTCCCCCCAGTGCCCAGAAAAACTTTTTCACGTCGCTGTGCGACTGAGGATTGATGGGAAAACCAAATCCCATGGTGACTGGGGGGCCATTTTCGAATACTTGGAAGCGAATTCCGAAGCCAGCGGACATGAAAAAGTTGCCAAAGTCGTAAACCTTGTCCGTCAGGAAGCCCGAATCGAAAAAGAGGTAGCCATCAAATTTTTCAAAAAACTTATAGTTGTATTCGGCGGACAAAAGGCCCAACGATAGGCCCCCTGCTGGTTCGGTTGAAAGCAAAAATTTGGGTCCAATGCTATAGGGGCGGTAGCCGCGCAGTTGGTCGTCACCACCTAGGTAAAGGCGTTCATCTAACGGCAGCAGTGGGTAGGTGGTTTTTCCACAAGGGATCACATACCTTGCATCTGCGCGCAGTCGGAGAGTTCCTTTGAGCGAGAGGGGGTAGTAGAATGTGTTGATGTAGGCGGCGCTGCAGAAATGATGGTCGCCCCCGAGGCCAGCATACTCAAACTCTAACTTGGAGCGGAAGCCGTCTGTCGGGCAGTTGGGGCTATTGGTGGAGTCGTAGGCGAGCGACAGGCCTGTGGCGGAGATTAGGCCGCCATTTTGCGCTTCCTGCTTAAGCTGTTGGCTTGCATTTGGACCTGTGGTTACTTTGCTGTCTCGCAAGCGGTAGTGCCAGGCCAAGCGGGTCCATTGGTTGATTGGATAAGAGGCGTGCAGAGCCATGCCCCAGATTTTATTTCGGTAGTCGCGGGAGACTTCCTGGCTCAAGACACGCTCTACGTCGAAGCCGATGCTCCACTGGGAATCCATAAAGTAGGGCTTTGTCCAAGAAAGAACGTAGCTAGTGGATTTTTTACCGATGTTAAGGCCCAGATTAATATACTCACCGCCACCTCTGAGGGCTGACAGTCCATGGTCGAACATGCGGAATAGCCCGGTGTAGTCGAAATTGCGCTCTGTTAGCGTTAGACCGCCGAAGATACTATCAGCTGTGCTAAACCCAAAAAAGGCTCCGAAGTGGCCTGTGCCGCACTCTTCAACTTCGATGTGTATATCGCGGTAGTGGTCGCCCGAGGCGCTGAGAATGCGGTTTTCACCGGCAGGGTAAACGTTGACAGACTTGAAGTAGCCTATGTTCTCTAAGCGCTCTTCCGATTTACTCAATTTGTTCAGGTTAAATACTTCGCCAGGATGAAGAAGGCATTCATGCAGGATGACCTGGGGAAGAGTATTTTGGTTCCCGAATACTTTAATCAAACCTACGCGAAACTGCTGGCCCTCTTCAATCGTGAAGTGGACAGAGTAGGCGTTTTGGCCTGCGAGCAAAACTGGCTCGAAATCTACAATGGTGTCGATATAGCCTTTACGCCCGTAAAGGTCCGAGATTTTGTTGGATGTTTCCCTCAGCTCATCTGGCGAGAAGCAACCGCCCTCTTGCACTGTGAAGCAGCTTTGGATGCGTTCGTCATCGAAGACGCAGTTTCCAGAGAAAGTTATTGCCCCAAAAGAGTAGCACTCGCCTTTGGTGGCGGTAATTTTGATATTAATGCGGTCGCTTTGCTTTGCGTCGATGATATCGATGTCTACATTAGCATCGGCGTAACCGTGGTTGTGCAGCAGAGAGAGGATGCGGAGCTGGTCAAACTGAATGGCGTCTTCGTTGTAAGTGCCCTGCTGGGTGTACCAGCTAAGGAAAAAACTGTAGGGCTTAGTAATCATCATCGCGCAGACTTCGGCTTCTTCACTGGCTGTGAAGCCGCAGAAATCAATTTTTTTCACACGCCCAGAGCGGCCTTCGTTGACGGTGACAACGATGTCCACTTCGTTGCAGGAGGAGTTTAAAGCGGCTGTGTAGTCAAGTTCCGCTTCAAAATAGCCTTGCTTGATATAGTAGACCTTAAGCTTATGGAACGCTTCACTGAAGCTGGCGCGATCAAAAACTTGCTTTTCGCGGTACCCTAGCTCTTCAAGCAGCTTCCACGACTTTACCTTGGAATTGCCCTCAAAGCATATCGTACCAATAAGTGGTTTGGGCCATATTTTGAGCGTGATTTCCATCTTATTATTGACGACGCTGACCTCGGGCTCGACATGGTCGTATCTATTGGCCAAAGACTTCAGGTCAATGTCGAAAGATAACTGATCGAAACGCTCGCCCTTAGTTGTACGAAGCGTGTCCAAAATTTTCTGCGGCTGGAAACTCGAAGGGTCCAGTTCGTTGACGAAGAGCACCTCGATCTTTTCAACCACGAGTTGCTCGTAGTCCGTCTCTTTCGCCGCAAGCGAGATGGATAACAGGCATAGAAAAATTAGAGAGGCAAAAAGGCGGATCGATTTCAAGAGCATGGTCACTTCGCATTTATAAAGAGAGCGATCATAGGAGGCGCGCAGAATATTTGCAACGAGCGAATCTCAACTTAGAACGAGTTTCTTCCTGAAAGAGCGCGAGCGAGAGTATCGCCATCGACATAATCTAAAGAGCTGCCTAGGGGCAGTCCAAATGCCAGACGCGAAATATTGAGATTACGGCTGGCGAGAACCTGTTTTAGATACAGTGCCGTCGCATCGCCTTCAAGAGTTGAATCTAATGCAATGACCATCTCTGTAATATTATGTCGATCTACTCTCACCAAAAGATCATTGAGGGCGAGAGCTTCGGGTCCGCGGCCGTCTATGGGTGACAGAAGCCCACCCAAAACGTGGTAGAGGCCCCTGTATTCTCGGGTCCGTTCGATGGCGAAGGCATCTCGAGGCGAAGCGACTAGGCAGATAGTGCGCTGGTCTCGGGCATCGGTATCGCAGAAAGAGCAGGCATGGCCATGGTTCATGAGGCAGCCACAGCTCTGGCATGTTTGGATTTGGCTGACGACATCGCCAATGACCTGCCCCATCTCTTCGAGGTGGTGCTCGGGCCAACCTAGCATGTGAAACGCAAAGCGCTCGGCGCTCTTGGTACCCACGCCTGGTAGGCGTTTCAAAACTTCGATTAGCTTATTTAGATGAGCTGGGTAATTAATCATAAGGGGGATGCTACCAGAACGGGAATTGTGGGTAAACCCGTGCTGTTATTTTGTCGCGGTTCCCGCTAAAAAAGCGAACGGCTCTGGAATAGTCCGTTTTTTTTAGCGGGGGTTGCTTTAGGCTGAATCCTCCATTTCAGGTAATCCTTCTGTTTGGTATACTTTGCCTTCGTTGGCCCAAAAGTAGAGTAAAAATATGCCTTTAGCCAAAGCACGGATTATTGGACTAGGTTCTTATCTTCCTGAAAAGGTTTTGAGCAATCATGATCTGGAAAAACTGGTCGACACTTCGGATGAATGGATTGTCACGCGCACAGGTATGCGTGAGCGCCGTTTGGCAGCTGAAGGAGAGTTTACCTCTACCATGGCCGCAGAAGCAGGTCGCTTGGCGTTGATAGACTCTGGGCTTAGTATCGCCGATATTGATATGATCTTGGTGGCGACGATGACACCCGATCACTTGAGCCCTAGCACAGCGGCTGTGGTACAGCCGCTCTTGGGCGCCAAGGAGATCCCGGCAATGGATATTTCGGCAGCTTGCACGGGCTTTATCTACGGCTTGGCCGTTGCAAAGGCGCTTGTCGAATCGGGCATGCATTCCAATATATTGCTGATTGGCGCGGAGAAAATGTCTGCCTTCATGGATTACACCGACCGCAACACCTGTGTGTTGTTTGGCGACGGCGCATCAGCCGCAGTGGTCTCAAATCGCGGTGCGGGTTTCTGGATTAAAGCTACGAATCTTGGGGCTGACGGAGAACTTGCCGATCTGATTATCATCCCAGCGGGTGGAGCAAAACACCCGACTACCCAAGAAACGTTAACCAATAAGATGCACTATTTCAAGATGAGCGGCAAAGAGGTTTTTAAGCACGCTGTCAGGCGCGCTGTAAGCGGTTCAAAAAAATGCTTAGAGCAGGCTAGCTTGCGAGAGGATGAATTGAGTTGGGTGGTACCCCACCAAGCCAATATACGCATTATAGAGGCCATCGGCAAAGCTTTAGGGCTACCTGAAGAGCGCGTGTTCACCACCATTGAAAAAACTGGAAATACCTCAGCGGCGAGCATAGGCATAGCCTTAGATCAGCTCGTAAAGGCGCATACGATTGAGGATGGAGAAAATCTGCTGCTAGTTGCGTTTGGAGGTGGTATGACGTGGGGCGCCATAATTTTGACAAAGGTTGTTGTATGAAGCGGTATAAGATGGCTTGGCTCTTTCCCGGGCAGGGGGCGCAGTATGTAGGCATGGGCAAAACGTTTATGCAGGCCTATGCAGAAGTTCGCCATACGTTTGAGCAGGCCGATGACTTGTTAAAAAGATCGCTCTCTAAGATCATGCTGGAAGGCCCTGAAGATGAGCTCACAAAAACCTCCAATAGCCAGGTGAGCATCTACGTGATGAGCGTGGCCTTGGTCCGTGTCTTAAAGAGGCTGTTTCCAGAGATGATCCCTGCGGCAACTGCGGGGCTAAGTCTTGGCGAATATACGGCTCTTACCGCTGCGGGGAGGCTCTCTTTTGAAGAAGGTTTAGAGCTAGTCCAGCGGCGCGGCGATTATATGAACGATGCGTGCGAAGAGCGACGCGGAGCGATGGCCGTTGTGATGGGACTTGACGCAGCGGAGGTGGAGCATATTGTGCGCCACCTTAATTTGGTCGACGATCTGTGGACCGCTAATTTTAATTGTCCAGGGCAAGTTGTGATCTCGGGTACGCTGCGTGGCATAGAAGCCGGTATTGAAGCGGTCAAAGCCAAAGGAGCCAAGCGGGTCGTTCCCTTACAGGTACAGGGTGCATTTCACAGTGGTCTGATGGCTTCTGCCGAGCAGCGGCTAACGCCGCATCTGGCGCAGGTGAAATTAAAGGAATCGCCCATTGGCTTGGTGATGAACGTGCCGGGCGATTTTGTGCAGGAGGCCAGTGCGATCCGCCACTATTTGGCCCAGCAGGTGACGCATCCTGTACGTTGGGAGCAAGGCGTACGCGCGATGCAGCGAGAAGCGATAGATTTTTATCTAGAAATTGGGCCTGGAAAGACGCTAGCGGGCATGAATAAACGGATCGGCCTTACAGCGCCTACGATCAGTATCGAGATGATAGAGGATCTTGTTAAATTGGAAGCGTCACTTTCATGAGAGCTTTAGTGTTGAAAGATCAGGTTGCCATCATTACAGGTGGCACTAGCGGCATTGGCCGCGCCATCGCTCAGCGATTTGCCGAAGAAGGCGCGCGGGTTTTGTTGTTAGCTACCTCCGCAGAGCGCGGTGCTAGAGCAGTGGAGGAAATCGACGCTGCCACGCAAGTGGGCCAAGCGGAATTCTATCAGGTAGATGTTTCCGATACTGCTAAAGTGAAAGAGGTTATGGATGTCATTTGTGAAAAGTATGGCCGTGTAGACGTTTTGGTGAATAATGCGGGCATCACGCGCGATCAGTTATTGATGAAGATGTCCGAGGACGACTGGGATCGAGTATTAGATGTAAATGCAAAATCGTGCTTCAACACATGCAAGGCGGTGATCCGCGTTATGATGAAGGCGCGCCAAGGGCGTATCATCAACGTAACTTCGGTGGTAGGCATTATGGGAAATACTGGTCAGACGAACTACGCTGCCTCCAAAGCGGCGGTAGTTGGCTTCACGAAATCATTGGCAAAAGAGATCGCTTCCCGTAATATCACTGTCAATTGCATCGCCCCGGGGTTCATTGATACAGATATGACGCGTGCTCTGGGTGATAAAATTAAAGAAGGAATCGTCTCACAGATCCCTATGGGGCGTTTGGGGCAATCTAGTGAGATAGCCAGCGCAGCACTTTACTTCGCCTCTGACATGTCAACTTATGTGACGGGCCAGGTTATTGTTGTCGACGGCGGCATGGTTATGTAAAATAGCGGACTCATTAACGTAAATCCAAAAAGAAGGTAAGTCCTATGTCCACAGAACAGCAAGTCATTGACATTGTGGTCGAGCAACTGGGCGTTGATCGCAGTGAAGTGACCAAAGAAAAATCGTTCATTGAAGACCTAAACGCCGATTCGCTAGACCTCACAGAGCTTATCATGACGTTCGAAGAAAAATTCGGCTGTGAAATCTCCGAAGAACAGGCCGAAAAGCTAAAGACAGTGGGTGATGTGATCGGTTACATCGAAGAATACCAGGTTTAATGCCGACCTTTAATGGTCGGTCGAGTCAAAGAAGGGGTTTCCTGAAAGGGGCCTCTTTTTTTGTAACTGTCTCAACGCACGGTTACCTCTAAGGATATAAAATGACATTGAATACTAGTCGCAAGACGCAGGTTGATCTCTCTTGCTATAACTACCGCTTAGATATCGAGCATCGCCTGCTGATGTCTGACTTTACCTCCTTTGAGGTAGAAGTGCTTCTGGAGGTACTTCATGGATCTCTTCGTTTTACAGTAGATTCGCTGGCCCAGCTCTTAGGGGCGTCTAAGCTTGCCGTCATGGCTGCCTTGGAGAGCCTACAAAAAACTAAATTGCTGAAAGTAGCCCATGGGCAGGTGGTGGTCGACAAAGAGCGCCGCAAGTACTACGAATCGCAGATGGAAAAATTCGATAACGATTTTGAGCCTGACGTAGAGTATGTCCTGAGTACGCTAAGGCAGGTCCCTATCCACGTGCTGCCCACTTGGTACGCGATCTCTAAATCCACAGATGATATTTTTAGCAGTATTATTGAAAAGCATCTATTGACTCCTGAGATTTATCGACGCTATATCCTAGATTTATGCTACGACGATCCAATAGCCGCGGGCATCATTGAAGATGTGTTTACATCCCCCGATTTTAAGGTGCGCGGTCAAGCGATTCGCGAGAAGTATAAGTTATCGAACGAGCAGTTTGAAGAGCGTTTGCTGCACTTAGAGTTTCAGTTGGCCTGCTTTTTGAGCTATAGCCAAATTAACGGCGAGTGGACCGAGGTGGTCACTCCGCTGCATGAGTGGCGCCAATTCTTGCGCTTCCAGCGCGAAGCCTACCCTGCGACTATCAAAGAAGCAGAAGTGCATAGGTACCGCAGCGATGATTTTGGGTTTATCATAGACTTGGCTGCTTTGCTGCAAGCCAGTAAGCCTGCTGGAATTCCTTTGAAAAAAGGGTCCCTTGATGAGGCCGCGGTAAAAAACTGTTTGGCGTCAGTTGCAGACGAGCAAGCTTTGCAAGACCCCGCTTATGCCGAGTGCTTGATGACGCGCGCTTTGCAGGTAGGACTAGCTGAAGTTGTGGATAATAAGTTCCATGCATTGCCAGAAGCCGATCCATGGATCAAACAACCCCCGCACCAGCGGGCTGTGATTTTATATCGTTGTGTAACCCGGGCCGCTGAGCGCGATCTTCGCGCCATTGAAAAAAGCCTCAAAAGAATGGTGGGTGCCGGTTGGATCACTTTTGATGATTTCATGGCAGGGTTTACGCAGCCTATTGGTAAGGCGGTACCGATGACATTAGTCAAAAAAGGTAAGCGCTGGCGTTACCAAATTCCCAGCTACGACGAAGACCAAAAGGCTTTTATCCAAGCGGTTATTTTCCAACACCTATTTCATGTAGGCATGGTCGCTACGGGTCTCTGGAAGCGCAAAGCGTGTTTTAAAATTACGCCGTTTGGAAAGTTCACTTTGGGTGAGTAGGTCACTCCCGCAGAACGACTCCATTCTGGACTTTGAAGATGTTTGTCTCGCGTTCAGGGAAAGAGGGCAGCTCTGTGTGCGTAGAGGTGATAAACACCTGTTTGAGCTTTTGCATCTCCTCAAGGAAACGGTGCAGACGGTGCTGGTCTAAGCTGACGGTGATGTCATCGACAAGAAAAAGGGGCGCGTGGCCGGTGCGTTGGTGCATATGGTGCCACTCGGCTAATTTAAGAGCAGCTACGCAAGAGCGCCCTTGCCCTTCGCTGGAAAAATAGCGCGCTTCAAGCCCGTTAATATCGATCATGAGGTCGTCTTTATGCGGGCCCGTAAAGGTGTTGCCCCGCTCGGCTTCTTTTTGTCGGTCAAGCTGATAACGTTCTAGATAGTATGCACGACAAGCCTCGGCCCCGCCTATTTCTGGCGCTCCTGTTTTATAACGTAAACTAAGGATTTCGCTCCCCTGCGTGAGGTATCGGTAGTGCTCTTGAGCTTGCACTGTAAGGGCTTTCAGGAGCTGTTGGCGGCTTTGGACAATGTAAGAGGCCGCATGAGCCATTTCGTATTCCCAGACACCGATGGAATCAAAACTGTGCGTTTTCAGCAGGGCGTTGCGCTGTCGCATGGCCTTTTGGTAGCGGCTGAGCTGATGCATGTAGGGGGTGTCAGCTTGAGCCAACTGCAGGTCCATGTACTGGCGGCGCACCTGGGGGCCGCCCTTAACGATTTCAAGGTGGTCCGGTGTCATCAGTACGCCTTGTAAAGCGCCGATGATGCTTGTGATGGAGAGACAAGGGGAGCTGTTGTGTGTTACCTTGCGCTCTATCCCGTCAAAGGCGATGCGTATGCGTTGTTCTACGCCATTTTTTTCAAATAAGAGCTCATCTCCGAAGAAGGGCGTCCCCTGCTTGACCAGGTGAGGCAGCGTGGAGGTGCGAAACGATTTGCCGCAGATAGCCAGAAAGATCGCCTCGAGCAGGGAGGTTTTGCCCTGAGCATTGGTGCCGACAACCGCGTTAAAGTCGTCGCAAAAAGCAACCTCGGCCCGCTCGATATTACGAAAATTTTGTAACGCAATATGCGTAAGACGCATTAAGATTCGTTTAACCGCATCGGCATTAAAATGAACAGGGGGCTTTCTGCCTGCGTTTCGGTGGGGGCTTGGTCGCGGTCAAGAACTATACCGGGCGTAAACGCATCGGAGATGGCCAACGACACAACTTCGCTGCGGCAGTGGCGTAAAATGTCTAGGAAGTAGCCTGGATTGAAAGCTATTTCAAGCCTGGGCCCTTGGTAGTTGATAGGCATGCTTACGTGGCCCTCGCCGATATCCGAGCTATTTGCCGAAACTTGCAGCTCGCCTGGGATTAACGTGAAGCGTACAGAATGAGTAGGATCTATAGTGAAAAGCGCGATCTGGCGCAGCAGCGAAGCTAGTTCTTGCGCGTGCAGGCTGACTGCCACTTCTGAGCGTCCAGGGATAACAGCGTTATAATCGGGATAATCGCCGACTAGTAATTTGGTGATCACAGTTAATTGTGTGCACTCGACGGCAATGCGGTCGTCGAGCAAGTAAAGGGTCGCTGTTTCATCCTCGTCATCAGAGAGGTTACGCGCGATTTCGTCCACAGCCTTGAGAGGAATAGTGTAGGAAGCTTTGAACTCTTTGTCGATGTCTTCGAGCTGGATGTGGGCGCGGGCGAGGCGCTTGCCATCGGTGCCTACAAAGGTCGCTGTGCCATCTGCGATGCGCATATAGACGCCTGTGAGCACGTAACGGTTATCTTCGCGTGAGACAGAAAAGGCGGTGCGGAAGAGCATGTCTTTCAACACATGCTGCTTAATAGTGAAGCGTGCGGCTCCCTCAAAATCCGGCAAGTCAGGAAAGTCTTCTTTCTTCATGCCGTGAAGCTTAAAACGAGAAGAGTCGGCAACCAGTTCTACGCGATGTTCGTTGGCGCTGATCTCTACGTTGACTGAGGTGAGCTCTTTTACTAGCTGGGCCATTTTTTTAACCGGGAGGGTGATCGCTCCTTCGCGCACTACCTTTGTGTCGGTGTAGCAGCGGATGGCGACTGTGAGGTCCGTAGCGCTCAGGACGAGCTCATCGTTGGCGGCTTCTAGCATAAAGTGCGCTAAGATGGGAGACGTATTACGGCTCGAGACCACATTCTGCAGCTTGCTAAGCAAGCTACTGAGCTCGATTCGGGAAATAATAAACTTCATGAGACACTCCTGCACATCGGTTAGAGCAGGGGATTATGTGTGGTCAAACGCTCGATTGTCAAGAGAAGGATTTTGTTTTTGGGCGATTTTGTCCGGCTAATTCGGCTTCTGTTTAAAGCTGAAAAGGGTCGTTAAACAAATTTATCAGCCTATATAGCCGACGCTAGTAAGCCCAAAATGGACTAAAGTGACCTGTCGATCCCCTCGATGTACTCATATAAACGGCTATCGAAAGGGTTTTCTGCTTTGCAAAGGTCTAAGGCCTCTTTGAGTGCTGCAGCTGCTTCTTCCGTCTGATGAAGCTGAGAATAGCAATCAGCTTGGCAAGCCTTAGCCATGGCGGAAGGCGCTAGTTGAAGCGCCTGGTCAAAAGCAACTAACGCTGCGTCCCAGCGCTCTGTCTGCTGTTCAACCTGTCCCAAGCCAATCCAAATCTCAGGTATGTGGGGAGCAAGCGTCGTGAGCACAACGAAGACCCCGTAGGCCTCTTTGAAACGGCGCTGTTTTACCATCTCCCTCCCCACCAGGTACAGCACATTCAAGCCGCTTTCTGACAGCCCCATCTGCTGATAGGTACTGGTCTCACTTTTGACCATCGCGTCGATGTCCGAAGAGGTCCTCTCTTCGGCGAGGGCCGCGCTCAAACTAGCTAGAGCCGCTTCAGCGAGAACTTGCTCCTCAGGTGAGAGGCACGAAGAAAGAGCGGAAGCCTCTTTTTGCAGGCATTGAATCCCTGTGGTGAGAGAGGCCAGTAAAATGTCTACGTCATCATGGGCCTGTAGCAGCATGCGCTCTTCTGCCGTCTGCTTGGAAAGGAAAGGAGAGGGGTGCGCTTCAGCCTCGTCCCGGGCCGCTTGCAGCAAGCTGTTGAGAAAGTCATCTCGAGCTTTTTCATACAATTTAATTTCCATAGCAGCAATCTTCTGTTAAATTTTTGTAATCATATAATTTAATATTAATAATTAAACATTAAATAGTAAATTAATTTGTTTTGCCTTTTGAACGAATATGTCTAGGCATGACCCAGCTTCCAGCAATTCCTGAAGACCAACTGATCCCCGCGGTCAGATTGCCATTGAAAAAAAAGAATCCGAAGCCAGGAGTGAGCAATTTGCCGGGATGATCCTGGCTTTGAGGGAAAGCAACCAGCTTCTCAGGAACGAGATTGCAGTCTTGAAAGGCCAGAAGCCCTAAAGATCATACCAAATAAACTACAACGGCCCACCAGGCTCTTCCAATAAAGGAGATTGTTTATGATGCATTTTATGAAAAATCACCCTGGCTTCACAGCTTGTTATGTCGCCTTTTTTTCTGCTGTTGCTGTTCTAAGAGAAACCCCGTTCTATTGCAACATGGCGGCAGAGTATGATGAAACCGTCAGGATGGACACAATTATGAGAAGACAAGGTCGCGTCTACGAACAGCCCCGAGCGGTAAAATTTATTACCGGCTGTAAGAAAATTCTGATTTCTAGCGTAACAAGGGCTCCCAATTTTCTAAGTGCAACCGCCGTAAGCTTTGTTTGGTTTGGGACCATAAATTATTTCTCAAAAAGGGAAGGTGGGTAAATGACTTCTCTCCTTTAGTCTGGCAAAAATGATGGCCTGAAACTGAAATAGGGCCGGGTACGCGCAATCGCTATGGTTGCTAGGATCGATAGCAGTCACACCGATTTTGATTCCGCTCTCAGGTAGCTTACCCGTGCCGATTCCCGATTTGAAAGGCTAGCAGCCCTCCTTGAACAACAGGCGGTGCGTTGACCTTAAGAAGCCGCGCAAAACAAGAAATCAAAGGCGCTAGTTTAGAAGGAAGCCAGGCGGGTCGATCCCTTCTTTAGGGAAAGGGCCCTGCAGCATGCGCGTGTGGCCAATCTCCCGACTGCTTGGGGATGTCCTCTCTCTAGTCGGGGCTTGCGGATTGTGTCGCTTTTAACGCAGGTTTGCGCTTTTTGGGCTTTCCTAAAATCCATTTTCGGATCACAATTAATCGGGGGATTTTATGACCACGCATGAAGGTGATCTTGTCAGCAATCGGAAAGCGCGTTTTGAGTATGAAATACTCGATACGTTTGAAGCAGGTATTTGCTTGACTGGAACGGAAATAAAATCTTTACGCGAGAGCGGCGGCAGCCTGCAAGAAGCCTATGTGAGGCCTCTTAGCAGTGAAATCTGGCTGATTGGCGCCTCCATCGCACCTTATAAATTCGGCAGCATCTACAACCATGAGGAAAGGCGCGATCGAA
The DNA here is from genome assembly GCA_964445105.1 of uncultured bacterium. Taxonomy (GTDB): domain Bacteria; phylum Chlamydiota; class Chlamydiia; order Chlamydiales; family JAJFMA01; genus CAWBNS01. The sequence goes on from CAYUJS010000017.1 coordinate 28,204, forward strand.
AGCTGTTGATGCACAAGCGCGAAATTCAGCAGCTTAGCCGTGCCACCAGAGAGAAAGGCATGACCTTGGTTCCCTTGGGCATGTACTTGGTACGCGGACGCGTGAAAGTGAAAATCGGCTTGGCTAAAGGCAAGACCGGCGGGGATAAACGTCAAGCGATCAAAGAGCGCGATGACAAGCGACACATGCAGCGTGTGATGCGCCGCGGAGTCTAGTTAACAGCAGTTTATGTTAAGAAAGCCGACTGGCTTGGTAAAGTTATCAGTCTTATTTTGCTTCTTATTCGCCTTAGATCGAGCCGGCTCAGTTCTTGCTGAACCGGCTTATTCTTTTAGAGAGTTAAGCTTTTGCGGCGCGTCTGAAATAAACGACAGAGCCGTTGATTAACGCTGCGCCAATGGCTATATCAACCCAGCCCCGTATGTCGACAGGCACAAAGCGCATGACCATCCCTATGCCTACCATAACGACTATTAAAACATAGGAGCGTTTGCTGTAGAGGTATTGTATAGGCGCGGGATTCTGCAAAGCTTGAATGCGCTTGCTTTCGCGCTCGGCCGAGCTACCTAATACATAACGCCCCTTGAAATAGCCTACAAAGAGGCCTGTGGCGATGAGGAAAACAACGGCGCTGCCATGCGAAAGAAAAGTTGTTAGCCAGTTTAAAATAGGCATCGAATAGGGGGCTGTTACAGGTTGGCTAGCCAAAAACTGCAGGCCTAGGCGCATCAAAGAAAGCCCTACTACCAACCAGACAGTGCCACAGAGGGCCAACATTGTGGAATGCTTAAATTTCATTTTAATGGCTCCATCTTAAGCTAATGTTTATCTTTCATGGGAGCGAGCCTATTCCTGCTTTTGTTAAAATGCAAAGAAGAACACTACATCGACAAAAATGTATCACGTTTGGCATACTCGCGCGCAAGGTGAAACGGCTTAAACTCTATCCACTTAACGTAGGTAATTCGCAATGAGACTGTCCATCGTATTTGTCCGAAATTTCTTCATTTTTTTGAGTGCGCTGCTGATGACAGCGCACGTCATGAACACATCTTTAGAGGGCGACGCTATTGTGCGCCTTGGTATAGGCCTGGGAGCCGGTTTAGGCTTCGGTTTTTTGATGGCAGCTGCCAGTCGCATGATCGAGCGGTTCAATCTGCGCGCTTTTCCGTTTGTGCGTCCGCAAGCGTCTAAAGACAGAAAGAAAGAGCTGCTCATAGATGCATCTCTTTTACTAGACGCGCGCACCATCGATTTAATAAGCACAGGGTTATTCGATCGCCTTCTGGTGGTTCCGCGCTTTGTGGTGGCAGAGCTGCAAGCGTTGTCCGAAGATAACGACGAGAACGTTAGAGCGCGCGGCCGACGCGGCCTAGACGTTTTAAAGAGGCTCGAGAGCATGCCGGGCTTGAAGCTGCGGCATGTCGATACAGATTTTCCTGAGATCAAAGACCCATTCCAAAAGTTGGAACATTTAGCTAAGCTGTTAAACGCCTATATCTTCTCCGCAGATGTGAACAGAATGGGCCCCTCGGAGACTGAAGGGATACGTATCGTAAATATCCACGCACTAGCCAACGCTTTGAAGCCCCTGGCTCAATCAGGCGAGTATTTCCAGATTAAAATTCAGCGTTACGGCAAAGAGGCGCGTCAAGGCGTGGGCTATTTAGAGGATGGGACAATGGTCGTGGTCAACGGCGGTGCACCTTTTATTGGCGATCTCATTCGGGTGCGCGTTCTTTCTGTAAAGCATACCAGCTCCGGCAGGATGGTATTCTGCAACGCGTTGGAAGAGGGCGCCGACCAAGAGGGCCCAGTGGAAGAGGCCTGCGCCTCTTCATCTCTCGCTGCTAAACGCTATTTTTCGATCTAATGGTTCTCGGGATCGGCACAGATATTGTAGAAATCGCTCGTATTCGGGACGCATTTCAGCGCCATGGCGAGCGATTTTTGGCTCGCATATTTCTACCCGAAGAAATTGCGTACTGCCAGACATTTCAGGACCCCTGCCCACAGTTAGCCGCGCGTTTTGCCGCCAAGGAAGCCGTTGTCAAAGCACTAGGAACAGGCTTTGGCGAAGAGATGGGGTTTCATGATATCGAAATTGTACGCAGTCCCAAGGGCCAGCCCAGCATACGCTTCTCTGAAGCGGCGCACCGCATGGTGGAGGGTACGCGTTGCTTAATCACCATGAGCCACTGCCGTGAGCACGCGACGGCAACTGCCATTTGGGTGAGCACGCAGACTTAAATCCCCATCTTTACTAAAACACATAAAAAACGTTCAGGGAAAGGGTATGGGCTTGGATGGGAACGTAGCGGCCATAGACGCGATACTGATATTGAGTGGTGAGGGTAACATCTTGGTTGTGGTAAGAATAGCCTCCGCCGATGTCTACCAAGCGGTAACGGATGGGACCGTATCCGTCAAAAGGCTGCGAAAGATCGAGCGGCTCGTTGCCTAGCCCGAGGCGAATTTCGGCGATGGCGTGAAAGCAATGGCATTTGGCATAACGGCGCTCGACGATTGTCTTAGAGCGTATCCACGGTTTGCCTATATCACCTGCTCCGATACCGACTGCTTGCCACCAGCGCCAGCACCACGTATCAAAGACTGTTTGCTCTCGACCCGCGCTCAGATGCGCTTCATATTCCATGTGGCCATGGTGCATGAGGTTGAAATCTCTCAGAGCGACGCCGTTGACACCGGCTACTGTTAAGCCGACGGACAGGCTTAAAGGATCTAGAGCAGAGACATCGTTCAAGAGAAAGCAGCGACCGGTAAGGCGCAGGTCATCGAGCTCACATTTACGGAGAGTAGTGTGAGCGATGCCGCCTTCCAATTCATAGGCGAAGAATTCTCTGCCCGTTGTGGAGACGCTTAAGCGATAGAGCTGGTTAAACGAGTGCAGCTTTAGACAACCCGCAGAGGTGTCGATGCTTGGAAAGGTCTGCACAACTACGCTAGGCCGCACCTGGATTTCGTAAACGGGGCTGGGCCATGGTTCCCATTCGGTTGCGGCCAGCGTGAGCGAAGCGGCCCAAAGGCAGCAAACTATTCCTGTTCTGAGAGCCACCGCTCGGCCTCCAGCGCAGCCATACATCCTGTGCCAGCGGCCGAAACGGCTTGGCGATAGGTAAAGTCTTGGACATCACCGGCGGCGAAAATACCTTCTCTGCTCGTGCGGCATGTGCCAGGAACCACTTTGATGTAGCCATTGTCATGTAGGTCGATTTGCCCTTGCAGAAAGCCGGTATTTGGGACGTGGCCGACGGCAAAGAAGAGTCCGCCCGCTTGGCGTTTTTGCTCTTCATTGGTTTTGAGGTTTTGGATGGTGACCGAGCGCACGACAGAGTCCCCTTCGACTTTGGAGACGGCACTATCCCAGAGAATCTCGAGCTTGGGGTGATTCAGTGCGCGGGCCGCCATGATTTTGGAGGCGCGGAGCTCGCTGCGGCGGTGCACCATATAGACTTTGCTCGCGTAGCGAGTCAGAAAAAGAGCTTCTTCTACCGCAGAATCTCCCCCGCCGATGACATAAAGGTCTTTGTTGCGGAAGATCGGCATAGCGCCATCGCAGACTGCACAGGCAGTGACCCCTTTCTGCCAAAATTCGCCCTCTCTCGTGCCTGGAATGTCCAGGCACTTGGCGGTGGCTCCGGTAGAGATGATGACACAGTCAGCTTGCGTGGTGAATTTTTTGCCGCTAACAGTGAAGGGGCGCTCCTTTAGCTCTACGCTGAGGACATCATCGGTCAGTACTTCGGTGCCAAAGCGAACGGCCTGGGCTCTGAATTTTTGCATTAGCTCAGGCCCTGAGATGCCTTCGGGAAAGCCGGGATAATTTTCCACATCTGTGGTCGTCATAAGCTGTCCACCGGCCGGACCGGAAAAAAAGCCTTCGTAGAGAACAGGAGCAAGGTTTGCTCGTGCTGCGTAGATGGCGGCGGTATACCCGGCTGGTCCAGATCCAATGATTACCAGTTTTGCTTTTTTCATATCGTCCTCGGCTCTATAATAAAGGGCCGATGATAACGAGAGGCAGTGTAAAGATCAAGATGGCGAAGAGATGGTTTACCTATTTATACCCGCTGCTGTTGACTGTTGGTGCTCTGGCTGTGTTGCCGAAAACACTGAAGCGTTGGAGAAAGATTCCCGAGCGGCTTGCTGAGGGAACGGGACCCTCTATATGGATTCATGCTGTTTCGGTCGGAGAAGCGCGCGCGGTGGCCCCACTGGCCAAGCTACTTCATGAACGGGTGCCGGGGTTGCGGCTCGTCGTCTCGTCGATCACCAATACGGGCCACGAAGAGGCTAAGAGAGCCATGCCGTTTGCCAAAGCACACGTTTTTCTTCCAATGGACTATGCTTGGATAGTGCGGCGCTGGTTGCGCTGGTTTTCACCGAGCTTAGTGCTGGTCAGCGAGACAGACTTTTGGTACCAGTTTTTGCGTATTGCAAAAGAACAAGGGGCTAAGTTGGCGGTGGTCAACGGAAAGATCTCCGCTCGCTCTACCCAGAGGCACCAGCAATTTCCTTTAGTGAGTGCGGAACTCTTGGGGCTTTTTGATCTGATTTGTGTGCAAAGCTCAGACTACAAGGTGCGTTTTCGCGCTGTCAGCTTGCCGGAAGAGCGATTGGCCGTCACAGGGAATATGAAATTTGATGATCAGCCGATAAAAATGGATGCCGACAGCTTGCGAGATTGGCGCGCTCGATTGGGTTTGCATGAGGGGCAGCAGGTCGTCGTGGCCGGTTCGACGCATGATCCAGAAGAAAAATTGATTTTAGAAGCCATGCAAGAGGTGTGGGCACAGCGTCCGCAAGTGAAGCTGGTAGTAGTGCCGCGGCATCCGGAAAGGTTTGGCGAAGTCGCAAAGTTACTGACCAAAGAAGGCATTCTGTTTGATCGATGGTCTCAGAATACTGCGGCGCGTACGAATGTTATGCTAATGGATGCGATGGGTTTGCTGCGCTCTTGTTATCAGATGGCAGAGGTGGCTATTGTGGCGGGCAGTTTTACTCAGAAAATTGGCGGGCATAACCTTTTGGAACCCGCCGCTTACGGCGTTCCGTTGCTTTTTGGCCCCTACACGCACTCCCAACCTGAGCTTGCGCGCGTGGTCTTGGCAGCAGGTGCAGGTAGACAGGTGCGGACGGAGGAGCTAGGTGGCGCTTTGCTGAGGCTGCTGGCTAGCGGTGAAGAGCGAGCGACTATGAGGAAAGCCGCCCTTGAGCTAACAAAGAGCTATTGCGGCGCGACGCAACGTACGTACGAGGAGCTCCAGCGGCGTTTTAACCTAGCCCCATTAGTAGCAAATTTTATTGTCCAATAAGAGTGCAATTAATTCTGGTAGCTGTTACCATTGTGCTTTTTTTTGAGGTAACATGGAAAATACAGAAACAGAGACATCATTATTTAGCGCTCTTGGACTATCAGCTCCGCTACTTAAGGCGATTGTAGATCAAGGGTACAGCCAACCTACGTTGGTACAGCAGGAAGCGATACCGGTCATATTAAGTGGCCAGGACGCTTTAGTTGGTGCGCACACCGGAACTGGAAAAACGGCGGGCTTTACCCTACCGATTCTACAGAAACTGAGCGCGTATCGTGGTCCACGCGCCGTGCGCGCATTAATTTTAACGCCGACGCGGGAGCTAGCAGCTCAGGTGGGTCAGAGCGTCAAAACCTATGGTAAGTATTTGTCGCTGAAGTCAGCCATCATCTATGGCGGTGTAGCGATCTACCCACAGATTAAGGCACTACGCGCAGGTGTAGATATTCTGGTGGCCACACCCGGCCGCCTACTAGATCACGTGCGTCAGGGAACAGTAGACCTCTCCAAGGTGGAAGTTTTTGTGTTGGATGAGGCAGATCGCATGCTGGATATGGGATTCATCCCAGACATCCGTAAAGTGATTACATTAATGCCAAAAGAGCGTCAAAGCTTGCTCTTTTCAGCTACTTTCTCCCATGAGATCAAGACGCTGGCAGATACCTTCTTGACCTCTCCTAAAATGATTGAAGTGTCGAGCCCTAACACCACTGGCGAAAACATCACGCAAACGATCCACCCAGTGGATACGAAGCGTAAGCGAGCTCTGTTGTCGTTTTTGATCACTTCCAAAGACTGGAAGCAGGTACTGGTGTTTACACGTACTAAACACTGTGCTAACAAGCTTGTGGATCAATTAGAAGAAGATGGAATTAGAGCCACTGCAGTGCACGGCAACAAGAGCCAAGGCGCACGGACAAAGGCTTTGAGTGATTTCAAACGCGGTGCTGTGCGTGTCCTAGTCGCTACGGACGTAGCCGCGCGTGGTTTGGATATCACCCGTTTACCACACGTGGTGAACTATGAGTTGCCCAACGTGCCAGAAGATTATGTACACCGTATCGGCCGCACAGGCCGCGCGGGGAACGCTGGACAGGCGATCTCGCTAGTCTCTATCGATGAGAACAAGTTTCTCCGAGGCATCGAGCGTCTGCTGAACTGCGACATCGAAAGAGTGATCGTGCCTGGTTACGAGCCTGATCCTTCGATCAGAGCTGTTCCAGTCATGGATCGCCGTGGTGGCGGTGGTGCTGGCTCAGGTGGCGGCTTTAAAGGGCCACGCAGGCCCTTCACGCCTGGCCAAAACCGAGATCATCGCCCTGGTGGCGGTGGCGGCGGTGCTGGACGGACGTTTGGCGGCGGCGCACGACCTAACCAGTCGAGCTATGCCAGAGCTCCAGCTAAAAAAAGCAGAGCTAGCTAGAGTTAAAAACTTCTAAGTTTTATCAGAACACCCAAAAGATTCCGGTCTTTTGGGTGTTTTTTTGTTTAGCCTCCTAGTGACCAACCAGAGGATAGGCGGCCTCTAACGCGGCTGTGAAGAGGCAAAGCTTAAGCGGCAGGTGGGTGGAGACTACCGATCTCAAAATAGCCTCACAAGCGATTCAGATCAGCTTCAGAGGCTGACACTGAAATAGCCCCGGCCCATTGCCCTGGCTAAGACAGAAGCGTATCTCCAGGCTGTAAGCTTGCGGCAAAATGAAATCTAAAACGCGCAGATAACGCTCTAAACCTGTGCGCAACGAACATCTAAGCTCGCACTAGAGCCCTCAAGAAAGTCGCTGGAGGCCTATTAAAAGTGCTTTCCAAAAGAGAATAGGTCCTTTGATTGGACCCCAAGAGCTCTTGGATAGTCTAAAGCTATCCCTCGAAGGCTTTTAGGAATTTTTCGTGTTGGCTGTCTTTCTGTTCTGACCAGCCTGCTCTGACCAGCTCACAAAACACAATGAAAGAGAAAGTATAGAGCGGCTTGCACCATTTTTTGAGACCACCACATGGCTCTTTTAAAGCGACCGCCAAACGCTATCTTTTCGTGGTCTTCGACACCAAGCTAAGAGGCCGATACTGTGGAGCTCAGGGCAAAAAGCGTAGATCCAGGTTTAAGCTTGCGGCAAAAGGAAACTCAAAATAGACAGACAATACTGAAAAGCTGCGCGCAACGAACTCCTCAGCACGCAGTGAAACCCTCGACGCAGGGCACTGGAAGCCTATTTCCAAGGATACTTTTGATCAAACCAGAAGAGAATACGGCTTTGTAAGGTGAAGAATATCTAAAGATGGACTTGTTGTTGATCAGCTCTGCAGGGCGCTTAGAGGGCCTACAGATATCTCTCGACGGCTTTTGGGATTTTTTTGTGGAATATTTTTCTGTGTTGGTCAGCTTAGGTAGTGCGAAGAGAGGAAAAACAAGGGGCAAAGCAACGAATAGCGGCAGCCGGACTTGAACCAGCGACCCACGGATTATGATTCCGTTGCTCTAACCGACTGAGCTATACCGCCTTGATGTAAGAAAGAAAATAGCGGGGAGAGGATTCGAACCTCCGACCTTTGGGTTATGAGCCCAACGAGCTAACCCCTGCTCCACCCCGCGTCAATTGCTAGATGAGTACAGTCTAAGTGCAAGCTGTATTTAGTGCAAGCGGTTTGTGACTATCTGTTTATTTAGATGCAAGTGGGGGCTATCAAATAGGCACCGAAAAGCGCCCCAGGTAGCATTTTAAACGCTCTCTGCGCCACAGAAAATTTGTGCAAAAACCGATCGCAGACACTTCTGCTTTATACCGGCGACCAATCGGCAGCGATTGAAAAACCGTTAAAGGCCGGCAGTTTGCGCAAGATTTGTGCAAAAACGATTGCGGAGGGATACATCTTAGGCCTCCGATGAGTCTCCAGCAAATAGGCGAATACTCTAAGTGACCGCTGGCTAGTCCTTGGGGGCATTTTTTAAGTTTTTTTCTTTTTTTAGATCTTTGCGGTTGCGCGAAAACACCCCGATCCTGTAGGTTTGTACCTTCTTACGAAAAAAGCTAGTAACAAACTCGCTTCGGAAAGAAAAAGTTGAGGCCACCGAGCCCAACAAAAGCTGTTTAACAGTGCAAGAGAGGTAATGTACAAGTTGAAAAAGCTTGTGCGAAT